>JBAXOJ010000009.1:0-24980 GCA_037133315.1 Clostridia bacterium | reverse complement strand
ATTGTAACACAGATTCCGCTTCGGGGGCGAAAACGTTTTTCAAGACACTGTCCACTTCTTTTTTTGTGTAGTCAGTCTTTGACGGCACGCGTATCAAAGTAAAATGCGCATCACTATATACCTTATTCACAAATTCAGCCCGCTCCTGTCGATCTTTTTTTATACGCCCAATTTGGTTCAATTCAATCCCACAAATCGGTTTCATTGTAATCGGATCACAAAGCAGAAAATCGACGTGTTTTCTGGAAATCTTACCAAAGTAACGCATGTACTCTTTCCCTACTTCTTCATCTACAAAAAAGATCTCTCTTAATCCGACTTTAGGACAGATGATTGCTTTTCTGCCAACCGATGTTTTCAACACAGTATAAAAAGCGAGTTCCGTGCGAGTAAGTACCGATTCTACAAGTGTATATGGTAAAATCGTACTGTCTTTTACCTTCGGATCTTCATTCTCTCTGACGTAACGAAACTTCTCTTTTATAATATATGCAAAACACAGAAAAATAACGAAATACGAGAGATATTGTATGTTAATTTGAATTTCCATATAACCACTCCTTCTTTTCAGTAAAATCATACCACCTCGCCCTCAAAGTGTAAACAAAACTGGGTTTTTTTATTCAAAATTTACTAATATTTTATTTGACCCGTATGGTATAATACTAGTACACCACTTTATTTCATATTGAAATTATTTATACTTGTGGATGTAATTATGAGGAGGAATAAAAAATGAAAAAGAGAATTATTGCTTTAACCATGATGATCATCTTCGTTTTCAGTGTTTTCCAATACGGCACATTTGCTGCCAGTGTTGTGGATGGCACACCGACGACAGAAAAGATCTATGACACGGCAGATGCGACAGCAGAAGGTTCAGGTTATAGACTTTCACTGAACAACTACTGGCAAGTTGCGAACTATCCGGATACCGCAGCAAATATTGATGCAAATCCTTTTGCACCATTAAGTGTTTCGGATTTGAATGCATTCAAGGCACAACCTACGAAGGCACCTGCTGCTTCTCCATCTCCTGGCGTGACCGACTGGAAGGCAGTGATGGTCCCTTCAGATTTACCAACAAATGCAGACTTTAAGGAAGCTTCTCGGGTATTCTACCATGCGAAGATTAAAGTTTCACAGGCTGACGCAGATACAAAATCATTCAAATTTGATTTTCAAGGCACAAGTTGGATTGCTTCGGTTTTTGTGAATGGCGAATTGGTTGGTACGAAAAAGAGCACAAACTTACCTTGGAAACTTGATGTCACTTCAAAAATCGTCGCTGGCGACAACGATATCTACATTGGTATTAAATCTCCTAGATATGCGATTGATTCCATAGGTACTTCTACAATGAATGGGTCTCTTGCAATAAGAAAGAAATTAAGCGACTACTTCAAACCAGACTTTACATGGTATCAAGCAGCTGGGACGGTTCCTGGTGCTGCAGACTCCCAATTTTCAAATATTGCAAAGCTCAAATGGTTTGCTTCTATCTATCCTTCTAGCAAAGGTGGAAAAGAAGGGCATTTGACTGGTATATGCGATGATGTTTCGTTTGTAGCAACAAATGGAAAAGTGACCACCGAAGATGTTTTTGTAAAAACAAATGTCGTGGATCCAACAACCTTTGATATCACTGCAACAAGCAAAAAAATATCGGCTGACGTCACGTTGTTCAACGGCGATGATGAGTCTAAGACAGTAACAGTAAATATGACAGCATCTTTAAAAGGTGGAAGTGTAGAAAAAACGTTTGATCCACAAACTGTAACAATTTTGCCTAACAGTTCAAAATTAGTACAAGTAACCGATATTGACTGGGCATCTGCAAAGTTATGGAAACCAGACCTCGTGAAAGCCGATGCGGTAATGTATAATTTCAACGTCACACTCGTTGAAGGAACCGATACTTTAAACACAACGAGTCAGTTATTTGGCTTTAGAGACATCAAGATTGATGGAAAAAACCTTCGCGTCAACGGTATTCGACGTAATTTCAGACATTTCGGCGGCACCGTAAATGATTCTGCAAACGGTAATGAAATGATTGCAAACATGAAGAGCGTCAATGCAAACTATGAACGCTATGCATTGGTTGATTTAAGAAAATATTTAGTCAATGATGCAGGCAAAGGCAATTTAAACATGGGCGAACAGCTTGATGTGTTTGATGCCTATGGTATTCCCGTTACTCTTTGTTCCATGGTAGATGGGATGTTTGCAAGTTTCAACATTGTAAAAAATGGCGTTACCAATAAGACTATGTTTGAAAACTTCAGAGAAACAGAACAGCAAATGGTGATGAATTACAGAAACCATCCAGCCGTTTTGATGTATAGCCTTGAGAATGAATTCATGTTCATTAACGCGGCAAACATTTATAGCCAGTATCTCTCAGCAATTGAAAAAGACGTTAAAACTTATATGTATGATGCAGTTGCTGCGCTTGACCCAACAAGACCTTCTTTCACAGATGGCGGTTGCGCAGGTGTCGCAAATACATTGCCAATTTATGCAGCACATTATCACGAGAGTACAGATGTTACAACCCCAAGTGCTACGTTAGCAGCAATGGGACCTTCCCATGGCGGCTGGCAGTATGACAACAAACGTCCATATTTCGCAGCCGAAGTCATGTTCTTCAACACGCCATTAAGCTATCACAACTGGGTTGGCGGCGAAACAGCAGCGAATAATCAGAAAGAAGCCTTAACGGCTTATGCAAAATATTGTTCCTATATGGTAGATCGTTATCGTTGGAACGATGCAGCCGTCATCTCTTCAGTTACAAGTGCACAATCCATGAAGGGCGTAAATACTTCAATGCAACCTTTGGCTATGATTACCAAAGATTACAAGACTACATTTTTTGCAAGCAAAGGGTATACGAATGACATTAAATTAATCAATGACACGGTCAATGAAAACCCAATTACATTTAAATGGACTTTGACTGTAAACGGCATTGATGTTCAAACAAAGTCAACAGAATACACAATTGAACCAGGCTTCAACACAATCTCAACTGTTACGATTGCCCCAATCACAGGAATCACTACAAGAACAAAGGGAACGCTCAAAATGGAAATGATCCAAGCAGGTTCTACATCTGGTTTGAAAACAGTTGAACTTGGCATCTTCCCTACAACGGCAAAAGTAAAATTAACAAAGAAAGTTTACACTTACAAAGCCTCTACAGCTTTAGCAGCTTCCTTGAAGTCACTTGGCGTTTTCGCAACGGCGATTCCAAAAACGATGAAAATCGTTGCCTCTTCGAAAAAAGTAAAATACTACGTTACAATCAAGCATAAGAAAGTTGCAAAGTACAAGATTGTTAAGACTTACAAAACAATTACGCTGATGTCGGGCACAAACTTGAAATACTTCATCAAAGATCCAAAGAGTATCTTGTTGGTTGGTGCGAATGGTTTAGTTTCCGGTCCTGGCGAAGGCGACTCACGTGCAATCGTATTATATGCGCGTGCTGGCGGAAGAGTTATTACGTTAGAACAGAATGAAACAAACATGCTATACTCTGGTCTTGAAGGTGTAGACTACTGGCCAAAAGAAATCTACACGTTCACTGATGCAGGCAACAACCTTTGGACACCAAGTATTAATTTTGGACAAGGGTTCGACAAACCGATTTTAAAAGGATTACAACAAAGCGACCTTTCTTTCTGGAATGGTGGCGGCAACACAGCAAACATCGCTTGGCAAAACGTTGCTGGCGCAAAGAACTGGGTTTATGCTGGTCCACAATCAAAGGGAACGACATTATTTGAACTTCCTGTCGTAAACGGTATGGTTACTGCAACACAATTGAAAATTGGTCAAAGAATCGCAGTGGAACCAGTGGCTCAAGTATTACTCGCAAACATGTTAAAGAATGCAAACGCATACACAGCTCCATCTGCAACAGTTGCTATCTTAAACAATGAGGCGACGAACTTACAATCAATGGTTACTTCTACAAAAGTAAAATACACAAAAGTATCAAGTATTGCTGCAGCGCTGAACGCTTCAAAAACAAAGATTTTCATCGTACAAGCGTCACTTGCAAACTTAAACGAACTCAACAGACTCAAATCACTTTATACCGTTTATACAAACGCGGGTGGATGGGTCATACTTTGGGGATTAACTCCTGATGGAATCTCAGCTTACAACACATTAATGGGCACACAACACATCATCAGACCGTTCCGCAGAGAAGCAACCGCATCAATTGGTGATGGCACTTCAATCGGATTAAGTACCGCAGACTACCAGTTGTACAACTCAACGATTATCGCGCCATGGATTAATCTGGCTGAAGTTTCAAGAGATACGTTCACTTATGCGATTGATGCAACGGACGAAATCGCTGCTTTCCACGATTTTGAAGCAGAAGGATACGGCAATGCTTGGCCAGCAGCAAATAATTCGGATGGAAATAAAGCGAGCATGGTCAATAATCTTTATAACGGCGACTTCTGGCATTACATCTGGCAAGTATGGGTTGGTGGCGTACCTTCATGGGATCAAAGAAACACACCTGGCGCGACTCCTGCTCCTTTGAATCTTTATACATTCAAATTGCCAAAAGCTGAGCAAATCACAAAGGTCACTTTCTTCAACAATAAGAACTACAACGCGTTCAAATCAGCGACAGTCAGTACTCTTGCAGATGATTTAAACACTGTATTAGAAGCTAAAACTGATATTCTACCAAACTCCTATGACGCGGTTGACTACACATTCAATAATGTACTTTCAAAAACAATCAACTTGAAGATCAACTCTTATTATGACAACGCTGGACGCGTCCCAATGTGTGGTGTAGACGAACTGCAAATCTACAGAAAAACACCACAATGGATCTCTGATTCAAAATGCGTTCCGTTGAATTCAAATGGTACCATCGTTAAGTATCCTAGAGGTGCTGGCGGCGTGCTCTTAAACAACGTAAAACTCAGCGGATTCCTTTCCGTAGAACCTGCATCGAATTTGGAATTCAAAGCAAAAATCTTCTCTGTATTCTTCCAAAACTTAGGTGCGAAGTTCAACTAGTACAAAGTTTCACAAAGCCTGGGTCGCAATTGCGGCTCAGGCTTTTTTATATGCTGGATTGTGGTATACTTACAGCAGAAACCAATACAATTTGGAGGAATCAAAATGAATCGGAAAATCATTGCAATTGGAATGACCATACTCGTTGTTTTTAGCATTTTTCAGTACGGCGCGTTTGCTGCTAGTATCGTAGACGGTACACCCGGAACGGAAAAGATTTACGACACTTCGGACGCAACCGTGGAGGGTTCTGGATACAGACTTTCATTGAGCAACTACTGGCAGGTGGCAAACTATCCTGACACCAACGCAAATATAGATGCAAAGCCTTTTGATCCAGTCGGGGTATCTGACCTCGCTGCATTTCAAGCGCAATCCAGCATTGTCTGGAAGGCGATCAAGGCGCCTTGCGACCTCGGTCTTGATGCGGATCTCAAAGAAGCCCATCGCGTATTCTATCATGCAAAAATCAAAGTTTCTCAAACTGATGTTGACAGCAAGTCCTTTTTATTTGATTTTGGTGGCACAAGCTGGATTGCCTCCGTATTTGTTAACGGTGCGTTGGTTGGCACGAAAAAGAGTACGCGTTTGCCTTGGAAACTTGACGTAACGTCCGCTATTACCGCAGGCGACAACGACATCTATATCGCACTTAAATCTCCAAGGTATGCGATTGACCCCGTCGGCACCTCCACTATGTCGGGTGTGTTTGCGCAACGCAAAAAACTCAGTGACTATTTCAAACCCGATTTCTCTTGGTACGGCACCACCTCTTCGGACCCGTCGACTAGTTTAAATTCCAATCTCGATAAACTGAAATGGTTTGCACCAATTTATCCGTCTGACAAGGGCGGAAAAGCAGGACAGCAGTTCGGCATCACGGATGACCTTTCTTTTGTCGCAATCGGCGGGAAAGTCTATACGCAAGACGTGTTTGTCAAAACACGTGTCGTTGACCCTGTTTCTTTGCGCATGACCGATACCAGCAAGAAAATCTCAGCCGATATCACATTGTATAACGCAGCCAATGTATCTAAGACGGTCACAGTCAATATGGACGCAACGCTCCAAGGCGGCGCGATTGAAAAGACATTTGACTCTCAGGAGATTACCTTACTTCCAAACAGTACAAAGTTAGTCACAATCCAAGACATTCCTTGGGCGGAGGCAAAGCTTTGGAGTCCAACCCTTAGCAAGCAAGAGGCGCCAATGTATCGCTTTGATGTCCGCATTCAAGAAGGGGCAACCCTTTTGAATACAGCGAGCCAGTTATTTGGCTTTCGTGATATCAAAATTGATGGCAAATTCATTCGGGTCAACGGCGTGCGCCGCAACTTCAGACATTTTGGAGATAGCGTAGGCGGTTCAACCAGTGGTACCGAAATGATTGCAAACATGAAGGCAACCAATGCAAATTATGAGCGTTATGCACTCGTTTCCCTTGGTAATACACTTGTCAATGATGCGGGGCAGACGAATTTAAACATGGACCAGCAGCTTTCCGTGTTCGACGCGTATGGCATACCGATTTCTCTCTGTTCCATGGTTGACGGGATGTTTGCAAGTTTTAGCGTGGTCAAAAATGGCATAACCAATAAAACCATGTTTGAAAACTTCAGGGAAAACATTGCACAAATGGTGCAGAACTATAGAAATCACCCTGCTGTCATGATGTATAGTCTGGAAAATGAATTCATGTTTGTCAATGTCGCAAACATTTACAGCCAGTACCTGACAACCATCGAAAAAGATGTGAAGACTTACATGTATGATGCGGTCACTACAAACGACCCGACGCGACCTGCCTACACCGACGGAGGCTGTGCCGGGGTCACTAATAATATGCCGATTTATGCGACACATTATCACGAAAGTACTGATGTAACGACACCAAGCGCCAGTTTGACGGCGATAGGTCCTTCCCATGGTGGTTGGGTTTACGATAACAAACGTCCCTATTTCGGCTCTGAAGTGTTATTCTTCTCTTCGCCGTTTAGTTTTCACAACTGGGTTGGCGGAGAAACCGCTGCAAATAATCAAAAAGAAGCGCTCTCCGCGTATGCAAAATATTGCAGTTATATGATTGATCGATACCGTTGGAATGACGCCGCTTTGATTTCTTCCGTTACCTATTCCAAGTCTGTGCTTGGAATCCGGAATGCCATGCAACCACTGGATGTTATTACAAAGGACTACAAGACAACTTTTTTTGCTTCCAAAGGCTACGCAAACACATTGAAACTCATCAACGACACGGCAAACCCGAAGCCAATCACATTCCGCTGGACCCTCACGGTAAACGGCGTTCCTGTTCAAACGAAATCACAAGAGTTTACCATAGAGCCTGGATTCAATGTCGTCACCCCCATTCTAATTGCCCCGATTTTAGGTATCAAAGCGCGCACAAAGGGCATTTTGAAATATGAAATGATCCAAGAAGGCTCCACCACGGGTGAAAAAATCGTAGAACTTGGCATTTTTCCGACGACCCCCAAAATAAAAGTCGCCAAAAAAGTTTACACCTACCATGCTTCCACAAACGTTTCAGCGACGCTGAAATCGCTCGGTGTCTACGCGACTGCAATCCCGAAAACAATCAAGATTGTCGCCACCTCAAAGAAAGTCAAATACTACGTCACCATCAACCACAAGAAAGTCGCAAAGTACAAAATCGTGAAGACTTACAAGACCGTCTCGCTGATGAATGGTTCCAATCTAAAATACTTCATCAAAGACCCAAAAAGCATTCTACTGGTTGGCTATAATGGCTTCGACTCGGCGCCTGGCTCAGGCGATGCACAGGCCGTGGTTTTGTTTGCGCGCGCAGGTGGACGTGTCATTGCACTCGAACAGAATGATGAGAAAATGCTTTACTCTGGCCTGGAAGACGTGAACTATTGGCCAAAAGAGATTTACACCTTCACAGACGCCGGCAACAACCTTTGGTCCCCGAGCATTAACTTTGGGCAAGGGTTTGATATGCCAATTCTGAAAGGCTTACAGCAGAGCGACCTGTCCTTCTGGAATGGGGGCGGCAACACAGCAAATACGGCATGGCAAAATATCAGCGGTGCCAAGAACTGGGTCTACGCTGGACCACAATCGAAAGCTACTACGTTGTTTGAACTGCCCGTTGACAACGGCATGGTCACGGCAACGCAATTAAAGGTAGGTCAGAGAATTACCGTTGAGCCGGTGGCGCAAGTCTTGCTATCCAATATGCTAAAGAACGCAAACGCCTACTCGCCGCCTTCGACAACCGTGGCCATCTTAAGCACGGAAAGCGTCAACCTGCAATCGATGGTCTCCTCCACTAAAGTCAAATACTTAAAGGTGCCAAGCATCGCTTCTGCGCTCAATGCGAGCAAAACAAAAATCTTTATCGTGCAAGCAAATGCGACGAATTTAGCGGAACTCATCCGTCTCAAGCAACTTTACAACCTCTACACCAATTCTGGCGGATGGGTCATTCTCTGGGGACTCACACCTACCGGGCTGACCGCATTTAATACTTTGATGAATACACAGCACATCATCCGCCCGTTCCGTAAAGAGGCGACTGCGTCCATTGGCGATAGCTTGTCGATGGGTCTGAGTACCGCAGATTACCAACTCTATAACAGCACCATCATCGCCCCTTGGATTAACCTTTCTGAGGTTTCGAAAGATACCTTCTCCTATGGCGTCGATGCAACAGATGAAATTGCGGCGTTCCATGACTTCGAAGCGGAGGGCTTCGGCAACTCGTTTACTGGCAACATCGATGGGAACCGCGCGAGTATGGTCAACAGCCTCTATAACGGCGACTTCTGGCATTATATCTGGCAAGTGTGGACAGGCGGCGTACCTTCTTGGGAACAGAGAAACACCCCTGGCGCAACCCCTGCCCCGCTCAATTTGTTTACGTTTAAACTGCCAAAAGCCGAGGTCATTACAAAGGTCACCTTTTTCAATAACGTCAACTACAACGCGTTTAAAACAGCTAAAATTTCAACGCTTGCAGATAATCTGACCACCGTGCTCGAGGCGCAAACGGCGCAACTACCGAATTCGTATGATGCGACTGAGTTTGCATTCAACAACGTACTCACCAAAAACATCAATCTGACCATCAGTAGCTATTATGACAATGGCGGCAGAGTGCCCATGTGTGGCGTGGATGAAATTCAGATTTTACGCAAGACGCCTCAATGGCTAGTAGACGCAAAATGTATCCCATTGGATTCGAACGGCACGCTCGTAAAATACCCACGCGGCACGGGCGGTGTGTTGTTGAACAACGTAAAATTAAGCGGATTCAGTGCGACGGAACCCGCTTCAAACCTTGAATACAAGGCGAAAATATTCTCCGTGTTCTTTCAGAACCTCGGGGCAAAATTTAACTAACCTTTTCAAAAAAGTATCTCAAGAAACTTATAAATTTCAGATGAAAACGACCCTTTTCGGGGTCGTTTTTCTCCATTTTAACCCTTATAAAGAATATTCGAATGAAACTTATAAGAAAACGCAGGTTTCTTATAAGTTTATCAAAATATACGTTGCAAAAAGGTTAAAGTGCGTCGATATGAGCAAAATCCAGCTCAATCTGAGCCGGATTTTATAAGTTTTCTCTATGAATTTTTGAAAATGGTTAATCGCGCATCTCACTCAAAGCAAAGAGGAGCTCTCACGCCTCGCCAAAGCATGGCAGCGCGGATTCTTTGACTTGGAACTTAAGTTCTTTGCCTGCGAACTGCGCCTCCATGTCAGCGACGAGGACGTCCAAAGCATAGGTAATCGATTCCATGATGCCGCCTGCGCGATGCGGTGTGAGATACGCATTTTTCAGAGTGCGAAATGGGGAGTCCGCTTCGAGTGGCTCTTGATCAAAGACATCGAGCATCGCGGTGATGTCTCCTTTTTGAAGGCGTTTGAGTAATGCATCCATGTCGATAAGCATCGAACGTCCCACATTTACTAGAATGGCACCAGGTTGCAAGGCATTGATGTGACTTGCGTTTACTACTTTTTCCGCATCGTCTGTATTTGCAGCGCAAAGTACAACAACCTCACTCGTCGCGCAAATGTCTTCGACTGTCGTCAGCGTTGCATTGTATTGTGTAGCTACAAAAGCGGGTAAGTACGGATCATAAATTTTCAACTTAACATGAAACGGTGCTAATAAATCCGCCAGCCCCTGTCCAATTCGTCCAAAGCCAACAATGCCGACACTGCGCCCTGTCAATCTTCTTTCTTGTGGGTCAATATCGGTCGGAAACGCGTCTACCCAAGACTCTGTGCCTTGTCTCATTTCCATATGAAATTGACTCGTCTTACGAAGACCCGCTAGAATCAACGTAAGCGCCATTTCTGACACCGCAGGGGACCAGCAATGCCTTGCTTCAGACATTGGCACGCCAGCCTTTAAAGCGGCTTCAGCGGTCGTCCTAGTGGTGTTGATCTGCCCTTGAAACTGGAGGTTCTTCGCCGTCGCGAATTCTTCATCGCGAAACTTCGGCCATGACCACATCAGGATGGCATCTGGCCAGGCTAAATCAGGTTGAAACTCTTCGTGCGTATTGTAGGAAGAGGTGCGAACCTCATATTTCTCTTTCAGAGCATCGAATCTTCCTTTTAATTGGTCGTGCTTAAAAAATGGATCTGGTAAATTAATGTGCAATTTCTTTTTCTCCATGATAAAAACTCCTTATAATTTGATTTGTTGGCCATTTGAGTTTGTCACACCATTGACCATTTGAAATCCTGTCAATCCATCTTGAATCGTAGCGACCGTGATATCGGCTCCGCGAAGTAAATCAACAAAGGCCTGCATTTCTGCAAAATACAGATCGTCTTCGCACGAGATGGTTTCCGTCACAGGCTCTTCCCCGCGCGTATCAATAAATTCCGCATGATTCGCATCTTTAAAATGCACCGTCACATTTTGGCAGACGATAGAAAATGGGTTTCCCCAAGTCATCGGCACCGCACAATTCGTGCCTGAAATCGAAGCAATCGCCCCGCTTTTAAAACGAATGATGCCTGAACTAGTATCCTCGACCGTATATCCTTCGACATCCTGATGGCAAAGATTCACTTTGAACCCAACTGCCGATTCTGGTGTCCCCATCAAGAACAAACTAAGATCATATAAATGAATGATTTGTTCAAGAATTTGGCCGCCGGATTTTTCCTGCACGCGCCACCATGGAGTATGCAATGAGTTGCACTCATAACGCGCATCAAAAAGCGTCACAGTCCCGGCTTCCCCGCTGTCAATCATCGCTTTGAGTTTCGTCACTGCTGCGCCGTATCTCATCATATAGCCCACCATGGACTTCACGCCGGACTGTTTGACTGCCGTTGCCATACTTTCGGCACGCTCCAATGTCAGTGAAATGGGCTTTTCCAAAAATACACTGACACCTTTTTCAGCCGCATACTCAACCTCTCCGCCATGCGCAAACGGCGGGATGGTCAGAACAATCGCATCCAACTGCGATGCATCAATCATCGTTTTAAAATCATCAAAATAATGCTGAATTCCGTGCGTTTTCATCAGTTCATCTGGCTTCACGAAAGGATCACAAATCGCCTCGATCACCACATCACTCATTTTGGCAAGGCTTTTTGCATGCACACCTGCCATGTAGCCACTACCAACAATACCTATTTTAATATCACTCATAAAATTCACCTCAATGTGTATTCTACATTGGATAAATTGCAATTACAAGTGTTTTTTATCCGAGTACAGAATTCATCCAAGTGATGCGTTTTGTCATCCAATCCTTCAGAATGGCAACCTGCTGGTCCAATGTCGTTGCGGAAGCAATCGCAGGCGAATTCGGCCAGACATAGATGCCTTGGATCTTCCATAAATCAAAATTCTCTGTAAAGGACGGACGTATTAATTCAGTGGTTTGGTCGATCATTGTCATCATTTTATTGATGATTGGTTTGATGGCGACCCACCGTGCTTTCAGCCGCGTCAGACCAGTCCCATTTTGCGTCACATTGCTCAGCCAACTACCCCCAGCTCCCATATACCCAGTTGTCTTCACGAACCAAGAATTGTCACTGTTGCCCGAACTCGAATCAAAATCCCAAATCGGTCCCATTTTCAATTTTCCACCAACATCTTTATGCATGAAACAACTTGTCACAAATCCAGAATCCAGATTGCTGAATAGCTCCTCCATAATAAACCAGTCATTGAAGGAAGCATAATCGATGAGTGGATCATAGGTCGCAGGATTCTTTGTATAAATCGCTGTTTCAATCGATTGGATGGTGGATGCGATTGCTGTCATTTGCGCACCAGTCAATTCTAAAGGCTTAGGAGACGAAGAAGCGCGCGGTTCAGGATCTGTGTATTCCATGTAATATCCACCCGTTGTTGAAACAAAGGGCGTTGCCTTTTTCGGATTGTACCAATCCATATTCATTCTAAAATTCACTTCAAGCAAAAAGCCAGTATCGTTTCCAGTGGTCTTAGTCACAGGTACGCGCGTTGGCGACACTTCAACCGCATCCCCAAGCAGGTATAAGCCATTATATCTTCCGTTTAAAAATAAATTCACAAATTTCATTCTAGGTGTAAAATCAAGCCCGTTTAGGCTAGACGCCAACGTATAGGCCAAGTAGTTTCGCATCAAACTCTTATCTGCGTAGTTTGCAATCAACACCCAGGTTTTATTGGTTGGCATCCCCAAAACAGATGCCGTTTTTGTTAGTTTAATCTTATACCCTTTTTTGTCCATGCCCCAAGAAGAATTCCCGCGTCCTTTGATCTCCGTCGTGGTTGCAGGTAATGGACTGGCATAATCTACTGTGCCGCCCTTGATTTCAATTGTTGCAGGTAAATAGGTCTCTTGTGTGATGATGACTTTTGACTGATTCATGTTGACCATCACGGATGGTAGCCCTGTTTGCAAAGCACTGGCTTTAACCTGATATTTTCTTACGTTCGCCTGATTGGTCACGTAGTAATTCTGCGCAGTTGTAAAATTATTGACCGTAATACCGGAACTTTGGAAGCTGCTGTTCACAACCACGTTGCCGCCCGTCACTTCGTAGGAAGCAATCAGTTTCGTCATGTCGGTGCCTTCTGGCAGTTTCATAACAATATCGCCTGTAGCTTGATTGATTTTACTAGGAATGTCAGCCATTAAAGTCGGATTGTTTGCTTTCAAGAAACTAAAGTTGGCAATTGAATTATCTCCCGTTAACAAAGGTACAACCTGCAGATTGTCAATTTGAAACGTTCCGCCGACAGATGTCATATCAAGTGAGAAATAAGGGCCTACAAACGTCGTCATGAGATCGGCATTGGATAAAACCACTTTTGCAGCAAACGATTTCCACTGTTCTGTGATGCCAGAAAAACTAGCGCTATTGATGACTAATGCGTTGGAATTGGGCACAATAATTGGCGTGCCCGAGGTGCCTCTTGCGTTTATTTTGAGATTCATTTCGGTCGAATTGGTGCCTAAGCTGTTCATCTTGGCGTCACAAGAAATTAAAAAAGTCTGACCCGCATAAGAAGACGCAATTTTAACGGTGCTAGATGTTGACGCGCTATCACCCAGGCGCATTCCTTTCATATAGGTCCCAAGATCAGATTTCGTGGATGTAGTAGCGTAAGTATTGAGTGAGAAATTACTTGGGTATGAAAAAGTTTCTGTCGCGCTCGAATAAGAATTCTTTTGAATGGTCGCGGAGGATACTGTCTCAAACTCCCAGTTTGCAATCAAATTCGAATAGGTCTTCGGTACGTTTGTCGGTACGACGACTGGAGTTGGCGTCGGGGTTGGAGTTGGTTCACCAATCGGCGTAGCAGTTGGTTTTGGTGTTGGTTTCGGCGTGACTTTTGGCGCAATCGCCTTTTTGATATTGCTCTTCACAACGGTCATCGCATCGGTCGTCAGGTAGGCCTTCACGCCAAACGACGTGCTGCTCGTGCCCTTCATCAAACCTCTGTTATATAGATATAGAACATTCGCTTTATCCACCGTCGAAGTGACGTCTTTATATGGCACCTTTGTGGCAGTGTTTTTCTTCGTAATAGAGTAAGCACCTTTTTTGAGTACTTTCACAACCCAGCCTGCGAATTCTGCACGCTTCATCCCGTTTTGCGGATAAAAATAGGTTGTCTTTGGCACGATCGCATTCGCCAATGCTTTTCCAACATAGGTACGATTCGCTGTTGCAATTTTTGCCCAATCTTTAAACGACTTGTATGCCGTCGCTGATGGTTTTTTAAATTTGGTATTTGAGAACTCTTTCACGAGCATCGTCAGGGCGGCTTGTCTCGTCGCATTGACCACCTTCGCTACAACCATTTGTTGCGGTACGATCCACGTAGTCAAAAGCATGGAAACAACGAGTGTAAGTGCAATCATTTTTCTTTTCATTTCTTTCAAACCTCCCATTAATTCGCCTTCCTCGGTGTTGGAGTCATGAATTCAACCCACTCGCTTGCCCCCGAAGTCTTCCTTCCTATCGAAACATCTCTCGTAAATGCTCTTGCTGGGAACACATCAGCCACTGTCTTCGCATCAGGTGCGGTCAGTGTCAATGGTTCTCCAAGGATCTTGATTTGAAAACTGGTATGTGCTTCCCCATTTGCTTGAATGCGGTTTTCACCAGAAGCCCAAACCAATACGTAAGCCTTAGCCTTTAAAATCATGCTTGGGAACTGCCACTTCAAAAGATTGGTATTCCCGTCACTCAGATAATATCCTTTTAGATCAATGTCAACGGTGCCTGCATTATAAAACTCGATCCAATCGTGAAAATGACCATTGTCATCCGAAATCGTTGCTCCGTTGGATCCCATCACTTCGTTTATTAAAACGATCGCCTTTCCTGGCGTCGGCTTAGGGGTTGGTTTTGGTGTCGGTTTTGGCGTCGTCTTGCCAGTTGGCTTTGGTGTCTTTTTCGGGGTTGGTTTTGCGGTTACTTTCGGCGTCGGTTTAGCAGTGGGCTTGCTTGTCTGCCCGGTTGTCGGTTGTGCTGTCTCGTTCGCCGTTGGCGAAACGGTTGGTTTCGATGAAGTAGGCTTTGGCGTGACATTGTCTTGACCGGTCACAGAAGGCAATACGCTTGGCACGGCGGTCGGTAAATTGGCATTCGTTTGCGATGCCGGCGTTTGGGCGCAGCCCGCAAATAAGAAAATCATAGCCAAAGTCAGAAACAGTACTTTCGAATACCTCATAAAAACACACTCCTAATAATCAAGCATTTGTTGTTCTAGCAAGAGCGAAACGTTCAAGTTTCCGTTTCTGGTTCTCACTTCGTCCAGCAACATCTTTTCGCTCATCTCTGGTTTCATTAAAATGGAAAAACGCAGCTCATATAACGTCCCTAAACTGACTGTTTTGATTCCAATGAGTGAATAATCTTTTAAATACTTCGCAAAGATATCTTCAAAAACCCCTTCTTGATTCATCGTCTCAGGCATGGAAATACGCAGCATCTTACGCGTTAAATTCTTGCTTCCAAAATTCGTTATTTTGAAAAGAATGATGGTGATCCCGACGAGAAGGACGAATACAATGGCTGGCACGAAAAAACCTGCGCCGCAAGCCAATCCAGAGCCCATCGCAAAGAAGATAAACGCAACGTCTCGCGGATCTCGAATGGCACTTCGAAAACGAATGATGGATAACGCGCCGGCTAACGCAAACGCCTGGCCGATGTTTGAACCTATGACCATGATGATCATAGCGATAACGACCGATACGATTACTAAAGTGTGTACAAAGGACTGCGAATAGAAAGTGCCTTTAAACGTTTTTAAATACAAAAACGCAAGTGAAAGCCCCAATCCTGTGCTAATCAATATCGTCAAAACTACCCTCCAAATATCAAGATGCGCATTCATTTCGGCGGCTTTCTGTAACTCTGCAAACAAACCTGTTAAATCCATGTTCAATTCTCCTTGTACTCGTTATTTTGTTGATCGGTATTTGGTATTTCAGTTTCATCTTCGTTCTTGATTTCCAACGCATTTGCATTGCAACACTGTGAATATTTAGAGAATTTCATTCCAGTAAGACCAAACTGGTCGATAATCTCGGCGAACCAAAGCGGGATACAATCCGCAACTTTCACTTCCATCATGATGAAATCTTCCGGGGTAAACATTTCCCCATAATTCCCATGCTCCAAACGCAAATCTGTGGTTCTTGTCCGCAAGTTCTTATCAAATGTCACCCGCACATCACAATCGTCTTCGCGATGCAACGCCTTGCGGTCATAGGAAATGATGGATTTCGGCATCAGTTGATAATAGTTCTTAAAATAATCTATTTCCTGTAAAACAAAATCATTGGAGTTCGCGAAGCCCTTGTCGCATTTTTGCTGTGTCAAGCCCAAAAATGAATAGGCATCCTGCAACGTCATACTTGTCCTTCTTTTGTTGCTTAGGCCGTTGTATTTTTTTTTGATTTCCAAATAGCATACATCTTCTAAAGACACGTTGCCATAAATCCGCATCCGTAATTTCTGACGAAACGGTTCCCGATTCAAATTCTGCTCATGAAAAAAATTATCCCACGTGTCGAAATACAAGTTTGTAATGGAATAGAACCCTTCCTCATCTCCATACGCATCCGCAATAAAGAGCGGATCAATGACTTTTATCAAGTCATTATAGGTGGAAATGCTCATAGGAAATTTTAATTCATACCTATTAAAAATCTCCTTAGCCAAAAAACCATCTCCGTCAGAACTTATTTTCATTTTAGTCGAATACAAAATTAGTGTACTACAAAATCAGTCGAGATACAACCAAATACATCGCTTTTCCATTGCTTTTATGCATTCTTTCCATCAATGATTTTGCTTGGAATTGTCATAAATAATTCTGACTTCTCAAACTGTTTTTTTATGTAAAAAGCCACCCCAATCATCATGGCGCCGGAGAAAAGAAATAGTAATTGCATCGATGTAAATGCTAATCCAAAAATGTTCAAGGTGAAGAAGCCGAGTGTTTTCACAAACAGTGCCCCGACAAGCGATGCCCCTAAACTAACGACTCCTAAGATTGCACCATACAAACTTAAAAATATCGTCTTTCCTTTTTGAGGAGAATATTTATACGGAATATTGAAAAAAGCCATATTAATGCCAGACCAACAAACCCCACCTAAAATATACATGAAAGGAACGAGATAAATGACGGAGTGAAAAATAAAAAACCAACAAACATGACAAAGGGATAGCAGCATGATTGCAATGCGTAGCGTGACAAACCAATTTCTTCGATCCGCAAATTTTCCCCAAACACGTGCAAAAATTACCATGGTTACCGTCTGCAACATAATACAAAAAGTCATAAAACTATAATCCAGTTTTAGTACATTAACTTGATAGATCGCAAAATAGGCGATGGCAATCATGACGGAAAACTGCCACAAAGACGCCATCCCGATGATCTTTCGGAATTTTTCATCCAAGAACGGCACAATAAAGATTTGCTTAAAGTTTGCGCCAGCAGGGATTTTCCGTCCAGTATACGCATCCTTATAATAGCGAATTTGCACCCGCGGTTCTTTGATTTTAGAAAGAAAGTAAAAATTCAAAATCGCAAAAACGAGCACAAGCAGGTAGATGATAAAAAACCCAGTGCCTGGCGATGTTTGTTTGAAAAAGTCGAGTACAAATCCCATCGAGATGCTGAAAAAAGTCGATGTCGCAAGCATAAAAGAATCGCGACGTCCGTAATACTTTCCCCGCCCCTCATCTGGCACCAAACTCATAATCCAGTTAATAGCCGCTGGATTGGTCAATTGCAAAATCACAAAGGAGACCGCATACAAAGCAAACAGCACCGTCAATCGCGTGGTGGTATCTTGAAAAATCAAGGGAATGAACGCCATAAGTCCGAGCATAATGCGGTGGACTGGCGCTAAAATCGCTACAATCGCTTTGCGCGAAACCTGTTTTTCGTAAATAATTGGCGTGAAAATCTGCACTATGCTAGTATACATGGGGATGGTCAAAAGCAGACCACTAAATTCTTGCGATCCCCCTAGGTACAACACATAGCCAGCAAGAAAGACGCCCATTGACAGATTCCCGATGGTTGTCGCAAGCATCCCTTCGATCACAAAGGTGTTTCTGCTCTTCTCATAATCCTGTTCGCTCATGTTTCTGCGACTGCCATAGATTTTTTTAAACGATCTCATCAAACGGTACAATTTTTATAACCCCTTTTGTAACTTGTGTACGTTCTTTGTTTCTTTATAAAATAGCAATGTCAAGAATGCTAAAATACTCATGATGCCAATGAATAAATACATATTTCGAAATCCACCGTTCATGGTTGATTGAAAGGTATTTTCAAGGACAAGTCGCTTTCCATCGATCTTCTCCAAATAAAGCGCTTCCGACTGAGCAAATTCGGAAGGGATGGTATTCTTTAAACGTTTCATCTTCTCTAGCAGGGAATCAATTCGGATTCTCGCATCACTCATTTTACCCAACGCAGCCGAAATTCCTGTAATCGCTTTTTGAATGCCGACTCTTCCCTTCCCCATGCCACGTTCCGCAAGTACCATGCTGGCTTTCTTCGCCACCATTGTGTTCCGGTCGGATTCCATCCCCGCAATTGCACTTTCCAGTCCCTTGATCTGCGCCGTCACCTGCGCAACGGTAGGCATGCCCGGAACAGGAAATGGCATCGTTTTGATTTTTTTCAACAGTGCTTGCAACTCGAGCAAGCCTTTTTGCTGTCCTGCTATCGCAGTCTGCACGCCGGTGATTCCTTTTCCAATCCCGGCAATTGCAGTTTGCATGCCAGAAATCTTTTTTTCAAGGCTTGTCAATTTATAGGAAAGTGTTTGCTTTGAGCGATTTAATTTCTTCATTTGTGCGCTCAATTTTTTTGCCCCAGCCGCAAATTTGTCGATTCCCGTTTGCACGCCTGCCTGAATCTCTTTGATGATTGGTGGTACCTTCTCGTCAAACATCCTGCTCGCTAAAGACTTGGTCCGTTCCGCAATATTTGTGACATCCGCACTCTTTAAGCTGTCAATTAAATCTTGTGGCAACGCGGTTCCCCCGCCTGCCGTAGAAAAAGTCATTGACGTACTTTTCAGCGCTGGAAGCGAAACATTTTTCAGTTGCTTTGCCATCTGCTTGTTTTGTTTGAGCACTTTGAAGTCTTTCTTTATCTCATCGTATAACGCAAGCCGCGGCGATGTAACAGGCGGAAGCACAGTCAACAAATCATCCTTCACCATCATCCCTGCCTGCGCGATAAATCCAATCATGATGGCTGGTGCAATGGTTGTCCCAATCGAGCGCACTAGGGAAAGGGTCGCAAGCGACGAATTCGATTCTTTCGGATCCGTGTTGTTGAGCATCATGTAGTTCAGTGCGGTGCCAATGACAAACCCAAGTCCCAAGCCGATGATGACCAAACTCGTCACGACCGTAAACGGATTGGGATAATTGGTCGCCACAAGTGCCAAGAAAAATGATCCAAAAATGCAAATTGCAAACCCAAGTCCCATGATGCGTTTGGCCCCAAACCGATCAATCAATTTCCCACTAAATGGCGCGCCAAAACCAGCAAAGAATCCGAGAATTGTGACAAAATATCCACCGCTGCCCATGGCAATTTTCAGCGCATTTTCTGCGTATTGCGGCACAAACACCATGCCCATCATACAAACCCCAACCATGAAGGACAAAATCAATATAATCAGAATTTGTTTGCGCGTGAAATAACTCAAGTTCAGCACGGGATCTTCCGCTTTGCGTTCCACAAAGATGAAAATCGGCAAGATCAATAAGAATGCCAACAAAAACGGGTACACCGCAGGACTCTGTAGTGTTTTGACGAAGTCAAAGAAATCGATTCCCTTCATGCCATACAGCAGTGAAGTAATCATCACCACAATCAAGCCGATGCCAAGGAAGTCAATTTTCTTGCTTTGTAATTCGCTACGGTGAAGCGGAAGAAAAATCAAGCCCCCCACAATAATCACGATGCTTATTGGTAGGTTGACAAAGAAGAGCCACTCCCAGTTTTCAATCCCCGCGATATTTAATATCGTACTGCCCAGGGTGGCGCCGAGGATGTTTGCAATGCCATAGACGCCGCCTATGAGCCCGAGCGCAAAACCTTGCTTTTCCTTCGGAAACGAAGTGCCAAATTCAGCACTTGCGATTGGCATAATCCCACCACCGCCGATGGCCTGAATCACGCGTCCAAACAATAACAGCGGGAAGCTCTCCGAAAAACGTGAGAACCCGCACAAAAAAGACCCAAAAGCGAACAAGAAAATTGAAATCACATAGATGTACTTGCGGCCAAATCGGTCCGCCAACTTCCCCGAGATCGGGATTGACGCTGCATACGCAAGGGTAAAGATAGTGATCATCCAAATCCCGACTTTATCGTCGAGGATGCCGAGTTGACTCTGGATGATGGTTCTCGCTGGCGTGACAATGCCCGTGTCGATTGCCCCCATAAAGATCCCTAACAGATATAAAACCATGATAATGCCTAATTTATTTTGATACTTTTGGAACCTACCCACAAGACACCTCGAAAATAAAATTAATATGTTAAATTCTATACCGATGAATTCCATTTTGCAAGGCTTTTAAAATTCTTCGCCTTGCGCCCCAAACCTGCGTGCCAATGCCCGCAGACCGAGTATCATCGGGAAGGAGAAGACGGCGAGACCTGTGAACAGGAGCAGTGTGTCGACGAACGGCATCGGCAACTGCAAAATGTCCGCCGGCAAGACCAGCAACGCGGCCACAAAAACAGCAACCATGGCCCCCAGAAGAAGCAGGCGCTTCTTGTTGAACGGGAGTGAAACCCGTATGAGCACTTGAAAACCAATGACCGCAGTGATGAGAACCGCCAGAATACGCATTTGTCCTGCTTCAATCGCGAAAAATTGCGATAGAATTTGAATGAGAATGATGTTGAGTGCGACCGCCACCCCGCCGGGAACCGCGTTGATGATAATTTTGCGCAAAAATCCGGGTACCACGCGTTTTGTATTTTGCTCCAGCGCCAAAAAGAAGGAAGGAATGCCAATCGTGACCGCACCGATTAGGGTCAGATGGAATGGGAAGAACGGGTACGAAAACCCAGTCACAATAAAGAATAAGGAAAGCAACAATGAGAAAATTGTCTTTGTGAGGTAGAGGCACGCCACGCGCTCGATGTTGTTGATGACCTGGCGGCCTTCCATGACGACGCCCGGCATGGAGGTGAAATTGGAGTCCAGCAACACAATATGCGCCGTCCCACGCGCCGCATCACTGCCCGATGCCATCGCAATTCCGCAATCCGCTTCGCGCAGCGCCAGCACGTCGTTGACGCCGTCCCCTGTCATGGCCACGACGTTTCCAAGCGACTTCAGTGCCGCGATCAATTGCCTCTTTTGCTTTGGCGACACGCGCCCAAACACCGTATAATAGGCTGCCGCTTTCGTGAATGCCTCCCCCTCCTCGGGCAACGTCGTCGCATCAATGTAGCGATCCGCGTTTTTGAGTTCTAGTTTACGTGCAACCTCCGAAACGGTAGCAGGATTGTCCCCCGAAATTACCTTGATTTCCACATCGTTTTGCGAAAAAAACGCAAGTGTCTCTTTCGCTTCTGCGCGGATTTTGTCCGATAGCAGGAGCAACGCCTGGGGTTGCAAGTCCTTTGGCAAGCCTTCCGCGCCAAACTCTTCTTGCGTCGTGGCGAGCACCATCACCCTGTAACCCTGGATGGCATAAGCGCCTGCCTTTTCTTTTATTGCGGGGAAGCTGTCCTTCAACACAAATTCTGGCGCGCCGATTACGTAAGAGCCTTGCCCTTCAAAATGTGCACCACTCCACTTTCTGGCGGAGGAAAACGGCACAATTTTCGTAGCCTTCCAGTCACTTTTTTCTTTGAAATAGTTCGCTAGGGCGAGTCCCGTCGCATTCTTTTCTGCCAGTGCACCGACAAAATTCGAAACCGCTGTCGCAATCTGAGTCGCGTCCATTCCAGCCACAGCAATTACCTCCGAGACGACCAGCGTCCCCTCCGTCAACGTGCCGGTCTTGTCCAGACAAAGAACGTTGACATGCGCAAGCACCTCAATCCCCGCAAGCTCCTGTACCACGGTCTTTCTGCGTGCCAGTTTAATCATGCCTGCGGCAAACGCGATGCTGGTCAGAATGACGAGACCCTCTGGAATCATTCCGATAATCCCGGCAGACGTTGCGACCACGGCATCCTGCCACGAAACGCCACTGCGCAAAAACTGCGATAAAAAGAGCAAAATACCGACTGGCACGATGAAGAATGTGACAATCCGAATGATTTTATTCAACGTCTCAAGAATTTCAGAACGGGCACGTTTGTGCCGTTGGGCCTCGACGGTAATTTGCTGGGCGTAGCTATCCTTCCCCACGCCCGTCACACGCATCGTGCCGCGACCCGCAACAATAAAGCTGCCCGAAAGGACCGGATCTCCGACGTTCTTTAGAATCGGCTCGGACTCCCCCGTCAGTAGCGATTCATCAATTTCCAGTTCACTCGTCGCCACGACAGCGCCATCCGCACTCACCTGATCGCCCGAACCCAGCTCGCACAGGTCGTCGAGCACTATCTGATCGATTGCAATCTTTTGGGACTTCCCATCACGCACAACCGTTGCATGGAGCGCGGAAAGTATGGAAAGTTTGTCAATCGTGCGCTTCGCCTTAATTTCTTGAATGATGCCAATCAGGGTATTGGAAAGGATGACGCCCATGAACAGCGTGTTTGAAAAACGCCCCGTCGTCACCACGAGGATAAAAATGACCACGTTGACCGCGTTGAATAAGGTGAAGATGTTATTGAAAACAATCTGCCCTATTGTTTTCGTTGGCGAGATCGCCGCAGTATTCACCTGCCCTTTTTGTACGCGAAGGGCCACTTCTTCGCTCGTCAATCCATTGCTTTGTTTATTCTGTTCCGTCTGCATCAGAATCCTCTTTTTCAAAATCGAGTTTTCATTACTTACTAACATATTACTTGATAACCTTTCAATTATCAAGAATGATTTTTGATTGCGCTCTGGCCCCGAAAACTGTATAATTTGAAGGGAGAGGTGAGTATTTTGTCAGAAAACCAAGCACAGCAAACAATTCCAGAATCGAAGCGACCGCAAGACTCCGAGATCTTTATGACGGAGCTCGTATTGCCAAACGATACCAACATGCTAGGCAACTTGATGGGTGGCCGAATGTTGCATTGGATGGACATCAGTGGTGCGCTTGCTGCTTCCAAACACGCGCAAAAAGTCGTCGCGACGGTCAATATCAACACCGTCGACTTCAGACACCCCGTTCGCATGGGCGAAATGGTCGAGTTGCATGCACGCTTGATTAAAGTTGGCACGACTTCCATGGATGTAAAAGTGACGGTCGTTTCAGAAAATCTGAAAACGGCTTCTAAAATCAAGACGAATGAGGCGTATTTGACTTATGTCGCGCTCGATGATGACCAACGCCCAACACCAGTCCCTAAGCTAATTCTGGACCACGTACCAGAAAAATAGAACAACGAATAGAAAATCGAAACCGGAGGAATTGAAATGAAAAAGAAATTTAAGCTCGTTGCCATCCTGCTCACGCTGATTTTATCAGTATCCGCTGTCACCGTGTATGGATTGACTGTACTGAAAACGGCATGGGTACCCGATGCCACTCTAAACTTGCCAAACCCGACTTACACATTTAAGACCGTCACCATTGATGGCCAATCGATGGACTACATTCTGCAAATGCCACGCGTGCGCAACTTTGACGGTGCAGGCATTGACTCACCCATCAAATACCCTGTGCTCATTTCGTTGCATGGTTCGGGAGCCGAAACCTACCTGGAGCGTTATCGTACCGAAACGATGCCAGATGGCGTTCTTTTGGATCACGTCAGCAAGAGCTATGAATTCCCATTCATTTCAATTCATCCCCTGATGCCTAGCTTTGGCTACGGGTCGAGAAATGCCTGGAAGAGCATGGAGGCGTTCGTCATGAAGGCGTATGAAGATACCGCTGCTGTATATTCCATTGATACTTCCCGCGTCTATGTGACTGGATTCAGCCTGGGCGGATATGGCACTTACGACTATGCTCTCGACTTTCCAAACATGTTTGCTGCTTGCGTCGTCGGCGCCGGCAGTGCAAATCTGAAGGACGCACCTCGCCTGGCGAAAATTCCATTCTGGATCTTCCATGGCATCGGTGACTTTACCGTTTCATTCGATCAAGGGAAGGCAATGGCAGAAGAAATGCAATATCAGACAAACGACAAAAATGTTATTTTCACGCAACTCCCCGTCGGACACGAATTAACTGGCGAAGTGTATTGTGAAAGCACATTCAACTGGATGCTTTCCAAAACCTTACGCACCGACATCGTTGCGCCACTCGCGCCTTCTGTCAATTCGATTTACAGCAATTCGACCTGGCTTTCTGGCTCCATATCGGATGAATTGGGTTCCAAAGTCATCGCTAAGGTTGGCACGAAGGTTCTTGGATATGGCTATATCAACGGGCATGAGGAGTTTGGTTTTTCGATTGCCAAGCAGCCAATTGGCACGACCGTGACGGTTACCGTGGTGGATGCATTTAAGAACGTCGGCGCCGCCAAAAATGTCGTCGTAAAGCTAAATCCAATCCCAACCAAGCCAGTCATCAAAACTGCGACCACTACCAAGGTGACTGGAACCGCACAAACTGGCTGCAAAATCGTCGTCAAAATTGGTACTAAGACCATCGCAACGGGGTTGACCAATGCATCCGGCGCATTCACAGTGAAATATAAGACCTTGAAAAAAGGCACCGCAATCAAAGTTACATCAACCAAGAATGGAAAAATCAGCGCCGCAGTAACAGTCAAAGTGAAATAACTGCGACCTGCGCGGTTCGGGCGCAGGCGCAGGCGC
>JBAXOJ010000008.1:0-27329 GCA_037133315.1 Clostridia bacterium | reverse complement strand
GGCGCCGGAGGCGGAGTTGGGGTTGGGGTTGGGGTTGGAGTTGGAGTCGGAGTCGGATTCGGAGTTGGGGTCATAAGTGAATATGTCGCTGTTACAATTAAATCTTGTGTAATATTATGAAAAGAAACGTCCCAACCAGAGAATATATAACCATCTCTGACTGGATCTGATGGGGCTGTTGCATCATTCCCAAAAGTTACTTCCTGTGTTTTTAATAATGAATCGTCGAAGTCTTGAAAAGTTACAATATAAATATTATCTTTAATTGAACCATCAATAGCAGGTTCAGCAGGATTTCCCTGTAGATTTGTTACATTCGCAGTAACAGTGATGGTTCCGTCTTGTAAACCAGAAAGATCAATTGTAGTGCTATAAGTATTATCTGATTGAACGACAGCCGTAGTATACAAATCAGTAACCCCATCTGAAACCGAAAGTGTTACCGTTCTTCCAACACAATCCGAAGAGGTGGTCCCTTTCAACTCAACTGCGGTTAAATTATCAAGATGATTCAATATACCATCCAAATCAGAAATAGAAACTAAAATGGTAGGGGTCGACGGGTTCTCCATAGATACTTCATTGGTAAATACTCCTGCAGGCTGCCCGAAGTTTGCGGAATTCATTCTACCTGACAACGACCCGGTATTTCCCAAAACAACGTTAAGCGAACTAATTGGATAGGAATATTCTGCTATGTATGCAGCTGAGTCATTAAACTGGATACCCGACAAGGAGGAACTAATACCTTTAAACCTGGTCCTGCCATTCCCAGGATTTGTAACTGTTAATCCAGTTGGATTGTTAACCATATAACTTGAATAAGCCGAAATTTCATGATATTCAGCGTTAGCAGCTGAAGAACCATCAATATCTATTCCCGTTAATTTGAAGTTTTGAATTAAGACAGGCGTATTCGTTCCTGCTAAAACAAAATCAACTTTAAAATTAAAATAACCAGTCCCCGAGGCAGTTGTTATTTAAGGTTCAAATCGATCTACATTAGTTTGTAAATCAATCGTATCGAGAGTAGCATTTACCTTTTCCACAATTGTGATTAAAGCATCCGCAGTAACACTGTCTATTGTAAATACAGCTGGATACTTATAAACTGCATTCACATTACCACCAGTTCCAGAAACAAGCGTTGGTGTACCAAAATTCATTGACTGAAAATTTACATTGAGAATTGTCGTCGCGGCAACTGATAACGGAACCATACCTACAAGCATAAAAACAGTTAAAAGCATTGAAGTAATTATTTTGTTGAGTCTACCTTTAAATAGCACCATAAAAAATCCCTACTTCCATCCTAATTATTCAAACTAAACTTTTAAAATAATATCACAATTTCAAAAAGGAAGTCAAATTTTGCAATTTCCTATAATAAATTTCGTCTGTTTATTTTCCAAAAACACTGATATAATATGGAAGAGAATTTTCCCTAGGAGGTTGTTTCAATGAAATACGCAGCTGATTGGTCCGCAACACAGGAACGTTTTAAAGCTTGGTGGGCACACACAAAGGTGGATGGACCGCTCATGCATATTGTCGCAAAGCGAAACGTACCCTTACCAGGGTTCGAGACCGTCCTTGAGCCGACTTCTGCGGAAGATATGCATCTGAACGTTGATCGCATTGCCACCTTAGCGCGCAATCGTATGAAAACACACATTTTACTGGCTGACGCGCTGCCGTTTCTGGACTGCAACATGGGGCCCGGATCCATGTCGCTCTATCTTGGCGCGGAGCCAGAATTCGCGTGGGACACGGTTTGGTACAAGGAGTGCGTTGAGGACTGGAGCACGACGCCGCCGTTTCGGTACGACCCGGAAAACCCGTGGTGGAAACGCCATCTCGCACTCATTACGCGCCTGAAGGAACTTGCGCAGGGCGAATTTCTCGTGACGATTCCTGACATCATCGAAAACGTTGATATCCTTTCCGCAATGCGCGGGCCACAGGCCTTTTGTTATGACATGATTGATGAACCCGATCTCATACATTCTTTTGTCAATCAAGTGGACGATTTATATTTCACATATTATGACGCGATGTATGACATCATCAAAGGTACAGATGGCAGCAGCAGTTACACGGCATTCAACATCTGGGGACCAGGGAAAACAGCCAAAGTCCAGTGCGACTTCAACGCCATCATGTCGCCCGATCAGTTCCGTGAATTCGTCGTGCCTTCGTTGCGCAAGCAATGCCAGCAACTCGACAATTCCATGTTTCATCTAGATGGTAAGGACGCCGCGCGGCACATCGATGCGTTGATGGAAATCGATGAACTGGATGCACTTCAGTGGACATCTGGCGCTGGACAACCCGATGCCGCAGATCCGCAGTGGTTCCCAATTTGGGACAAAGTGAAGGCGGCTGGCAAGTCGTTGTGGGTCAGCATTCATGACGGAGAAATGAAGGATTGTGTGGCAGGCGCAGACCGCATGGTCAAACGCTATGGCGCCGATGGCCTCTACCTTCTGTTTTACGGGCAGATGGACGAAACGCCCGCGCGCGAACTCGTACAATACGCAAAAGAAAAGTGGCGCTAAGCAGCACCACTTTTATCAACTTATATTCATTTTATTGCAGTCTTCAATTTAATCTTCGCGTTTCTTTTTAGGGAAGTTGCCTGGTTTTGCAGCACTTCGCCCGTACTCGCGACGACCACCGCCATCTCGCGCACTGCGTCCGGCACCACGATCAGAACCACCGCGATCCCCGCCTCCTCTGGAGAAGCTTGGACGTCGGCTGCTGCGTTCTGCACCACCGCCGCTTGACCCTCCTGAGCCACCTGATCCACCAAAGCCGCCTCTTGACGAGCCGTCGCCTTTTGGCGTTGCTTTTTCAATCGCGAGCGTCCTGCCCTTGAACTTCTGGCGATCCAGTGCAGTGACAACCTGATCCACTTCTTTCGCAGGTACTTCCACGAAGGAAAATGTCTCCTTGATATCAACCGCGCCGATGGAACTTCCATCAATTCCGGCGTTTGACGCAATGAATTCAATGATGTGACGCGGCTCGATGTTATCCTTTTTGCCGACGTTCATAAAGAGCCTTGCCATGCCGTAATCGGCCCCTGTTTCGCGAGAAATTTGCGACACGGATTCTACCGCAATCGCTTCTTTTGCCTCGTCTCCACCGAGCGCCGCCTTCAAAAACGCACCCGCGACATCAATTGTGGTCATCTCGTTGGACTCATCGTCTTCAATCATTTGCTTGATGTAGTTTGTGAATTTTGAAAGGTTGTCCTTCTCCACGGACTCGCGAATTTTCTGCAACATCGCATTGACCTTCGAATCCATGACATCCGCTGCCGTCGGCGCATCCATACGATGAATCGTCGACTTCGTGTAACGCATAATTTCGCGCAATTTGTACATATCTTTCGCTGTCGCAAACGTATAGGCAACGCCTGTTTTATTTGCTCTGCCCGTCCGTCCAATTCTATGAACGTAGTACTCGTCGTCACTTGGGATATCGAAGTTAAACACCGCCTCGATATCATCCACGTCAATGCCGCGTGCCGCAACGTCCGTCGCGATCAACACATCGACCGCCCCTTTGCGAAAGCGCATCATGACTTTGTCGCGCTGAATTTGGCGCATGTCGCCATGCAACGCCTCAGCGGAATAGCCTCTGTTCACAAGGATTTCGAGGAGCTCATCCACCATGCGCTTTGTGTTGCAAAAAACCAAACAAAGCTTGTAGTTGTTGTGCTCGATGATGCGTGTCAAAATCTCAACCTTATTCTTACCTTTCACTTCCACGTAGAACTGCTCAATCGTAGGGATTGCGAGCTCCTTGTGGGTGATTTTCAGTTTCACTGCGTTTCTCTGGTACTTGTGCGTGATGTCCAAAATCTCTTTTGGCATCGTCGCAGAAAAGAGTACCGTCTGTCTGTCCTCTGGTACCGTCTCAAGAATGGTGTCGATGTCCTCACGAAAGCCCATGTTGAGCATCTCATCCGCTTCGTCCAAGACGACCACTTGCAATCCGTCGATCTTCGCTGTTTTGCGTCTCAAATGGTCCATCATACGCCCTGGAGTCGCCACCAGGATATGAGGACGTTTGCGCAAGCCAACAATTTGTCTGTCTATTTGTTGTCCACCGTAAATCGGCAAAATTCGGATGCCGTGCTTAAAATGCGCCACTGCTTGGAGTTCTTCCGCGGTCTGAATGACCAGTTCTCTCGTAGGGCACAGCACCAACACTTGAATTTGGTCGTTATGTGGATCGAGATTCTCGATGATTGGTATTCCAAACGCACACGTCTTGCCCGTCCCTGTCGGCGCCTGGCCGATGATGTCTCTGCCCTCGAGCATTGGTCCAATCGCTTGTGTCTGGATTGGCGTCGCTTCCTCGAAGCCCATTTTCTCGATTGCCTTTAGTACTTCTTTCGATAAATCTAGTTCTTTGAAAATCAAATTCTCCATTAAATAACCTTTTTCCTCTTTTATTTGCTACTAACTCTGCGTGGCAAATCGCCGCCGCATCGTTAGCGCACAGAACAGTATACCACAAAACTGAACTTTTTCCCAATGTTCCGGAATTTGAAGGCAAAGAAGGTAAAAGCATGCCGCTGGCGCAGGCGCAGCGCAGGTGCGTAGGCAATGCGCGCACCTGAAAATGCTCCTTACACAGTAAGGAGCCCGAATCGGTACCACATTTTACAGTAAGGGGGCCGAATCGATACCACCCCATTTTCAGAAACTCAAAATCAAAGGCAAGAAGGTAACTGCAACGCTTTGAATCACAACTATATGTTGGAAAAATAATGTTTAGTTGTGATTCAAAAGAGCAAAAGCTGAAAAACGGTAAAAAAGTGGTACCGATTTGGCTTCCTTACTGTGTTTTAAGCAGTAAGGAGCCAAAATCGGTACCAGTCACATGTCGGCACTCGTGCGCCAGCGGCCTTTCGTCATTTCCCCACTGTGACCGAAGTCCCGGCGCTGTTTACATAAGTCTTGTCGTTTTCATAATCCTTTGCGTACATCGGTTGCACGTTGTAGGTGCCTTCGGCAACGACCCGTGCATACAACACACCGTGGTCTACGGTTGACCACTCGCCCTTGTACGCACCGAACGAAATGACCTGCCCCTGTACCTCAGACCAGTACGCATCGTCACGGCTATAGTCATCGACGGCGTTGATGTTTTCGATGGCGCGCATGCCTGCAGGCAGCGAGGACACAACATCAAATGACGCCCTTGCATAGCTAGTAAGATTGATGTACATCTCGACGCGCACCACATCACCGGCCTTGAAATGCGTGGATGCTTTCGATGAATTCAATGGATAGAACTTCGTCGTCATGCCGATGCCATCTTTCACTGCATCCTCTGGAACTCCGCTTTCCCATTGCGTGATTGAGACGCTTGCCGTGGCTGCGCCCTCGATGATTTTCAACGACTTGAGCTGTTCGCCCGTGATGGTCAAGTACTCTGAAGTCGTGCCGTTGAGCGAGATCGTCTTGCGCTTGCCGTTCAGCTCGTAGACCACCTTGGTTTCGGTGCGGCCGACGCGTTCGAATTTGCTGGTCATGTAGGCGTATTCTTGCAAAGAGGTCAGCGTTCCCGTTGCTGGGTTCGCGATTACAAATTTGTATAGCCCGTCTGCCTGTTCTTTGCGCAGTTGGGATGCGAGCTCGGCTGCGAGGCTCGTGACAACGACGCGTTCATCCCCGGTTAGTCCAGAGATTGCGTAGGTTCCGCCCTCAGCGACGATCCGCGGTGCGATGACTTGGCTGAAAATCGTCGATGCCTTCGGCGTCTCCCCAATCCATTCATATGCTAGCGCAACATAAAGCGCGTCGGTCACACCCAGATTCTGCACCGCCGCCAGTTCGGCAAGTACATCAATTTTCGGCTCACCCAGCGTGATCAAACCATAAATTGCCGCTCCTTTTTCGCCCGTGAGCCCGTTTTGGGCTTTGGAGGACAGGAACTTTATCAGGTTCGACTTGTCGATGCCAAGCTCCGGATGTTGCGCGACGTAAGACGCGGCAAGTGCACTGACAAAGACATCGTCTTGCCCTTTCTCCAGTAACGCGAGCCCGCCCGTTGTGCTTTGGAAGCGCGAGAGGTCAGGCGTATCGTTGGCATCTGGGGAAATCTTGTAGAAATTCGAATCAATAAACGCCTGGCTCTGCAGCGATGCAATCGCCCCATCCAGCCGCGAATCATAATAGTACGCGATTTGCGCAAAGCCACCATAGACTTCAGCTAGACCCTTATCGGAAAACATCACGTCCACGAGTCCCTGGGCCGTTTTGAACTGTGCGCCCGGCACCGCGTCTACGTTGTAGGTGTTGAGGTGTTTTTGGAAGGTCTTGATGACGCGGAATTTCTTCAACAACGCATCCGCATAGATGCCACTCTGCGCGGTAATTTTCAGTTCATATCCACCTTCGGTCAATTTGCCCGCCGGGATTTGAATTTGCTTGAAGGCCTTCGCCGTGCCACTAAAGGTCTGCACTTTTCCAGATGGCAGGGTCAATTCGGAAGTATACGAAATCACGTCGTCGCGGTTTAGCTTCACACCAAACGCAGCTGCCGCAAACTTCGGGCTGTCGCCGACGAGGTATTCGCCGCAAACGGTCTGTTGGATAAACATGTCTAATGAGGTCACGACTTCGACCGTCGCCTGGCCTGCAAGGCGTTTGTCTGAAATGCCGCTCGCGATGGCGCGCCACGATGTGATGTTGTCTGGCATTGGAATGGTCACTTCGCCTGCCCCGTTCGCATCCGTCTTGATTAGTTTGAATGCGGCGACATCTAGGAATTTTTGACGCACTCTGACAGCTTTTGCCACTTGTCTTTCGGCAGGGGCAGCCCATGTTTTTGTATCATTCTTTCCTGCAGTATTTGATGACGTTGGCGGAGGTCCTAAAGCCATTCCTCCATAATAAAATTCCCTGAAATAATAATCTCCGTATCCATAATTACTATCATGCGAACTTTCAAACCCATCATATCCACTGCCTGGGAACGCGTAAAGTTCCTCAATCACATTGATATCCTGCGATCGGAGCGCGAGCAATGCGTTGTCGACGAGACTCAGATTCACCACGCAGGCCACTGGATTTCCGTTCTTGTCCGTCACCTGAATCTTGTATGTGGCATCCTCGCCAGGGATAAATTTGGTTTTATTCGGCGTCAAGGTAATCTTGAGCCCTTTCTCCTTGTATTTTTCGATTACGGTTGCAGAATAAGTCTCACATCCGGTGTTCCGGAAACGAATCATTTCGACTTCAACGCCAGGCGAGTGTTGTTCGCCAAACGTCAAAGTAAATTCGGAAGTCTTCGCAACTTTGTAGTCAAGCAGACCGTTGTTCATGACAAGAAACATCGAATATTTGCTAGCAAGCATCTTCTCATTCTTTAACAATCTAAATTTGACGGTATCGCCTATGGAAGCCGTGTCCTTGGACGGGAAGATTCCAGCTTCGGCATTGTTATAATCATTGGTATCAGTCGAATACGATTGCTCTAGTTTATACACATCAGAATTTTGCGAATACTTTTCTCCCCAGGTGTCAAATGTCGAAATTTCGAGTGTGATATCCGTTCCTTTATTCGGTTTCTTAGGCGTGGCAAATTTTAAATTGATTTTCCCCTTATCGTTCGACATCAGAGAAAATGTCTTTACGTCCTTTACGTGCCAATCAGAATAATATTGCGGCTCATTCACTTTGTTGATGGGATCATACTTATAACCAGTCAATCTTTCAGTCGTCCAGTTATAGGTAAACCGTCCTGTCACCCTTGTGTTTGGCGCAATTTTATAATTCTCATAAGCGGCATTCGGATCTACGTTCTTCGTTGTCCCCGTTAACACTATATTCTTACCGACTTCATTCGCCTTAAAATCTAAAGTTCTATTATGATGGAATACTTCAATCTGCTGATCCTTATTCACATCCCCGACCAACGGGAACTTCGAACTGAAACTGATGGTATCATAACTTGAAAGTGACCATTCATCAATCGGATAATCAAGTACCTTCGGGTTATACAAATAGGAAAACATTCCTTGGTCATCCAACTTCACGGTTCCGCTTTGCAAGGCACCTCCATTTGAGCCGCCATTCGCGACATAGGAGACCTTTGTGTTTGGCACGCCAGTGCCGTCGAAGAACTTCGCTTCGAGCTGAATCTTTGCCGCTTGATTCCAAAACATCGCGGTCTTATCACTCGTGACATTGAACTGGAACTCTGGCTTTTCATATTTCTTGATCTCAAAATCTTTCATGGCCACGAGGTTTCCCTCAGATTTGATTGCCAAAGAGTAGGTCCCTTCCGCAAGCGTACTAAGCGTGAGCTCTCCCGAGAACACACCCTTTTCCGCATCCACGCGCGTCGTTAAAAGTGCGGGGGACGCAGCATTGTCGTTGTACCAGTAAACATTCTCGAGTGCATAGCCATAGCCTTCGAAATAATAGGCGCCCCAACTTTGACGCACTTCAACATCAAAACTTTTCGGCGTGCGGTAGGTCTGGCGTTCTTGTGCGAAGCCCCAGAATTGAAGCTGATCGGTCACAAGGTAAAGTGGTTTGTCAAACGCCAAGTAGTTCCACCAGTTGCCTGCGGAGTTTATGGTTGGCATAAACCCTTTGCTGGCGTAATTCGACATAATATATGGAGTCGCGTAGTTTTCCAAATAAAGAAGTGGGGTTTCATTCGAATCAGTGACCTTGTAAATGGCGCTATCAAGTGCATCCGCTTTCGCGACCCCATCGGCTCCCGTTGTTTTTGCAGTACCAATTTCGTCCCACTTTTTGGATTCGTTCAACTGATATTGATTGATTTTTGCGTTTGCAACTGGTTCACTAGTGACGCCGTTCATGACCCACAAGAGGTTTTGTTTGCCGACTTTGGCAATTTGCAGTGCCAATGGGTTCACTTGCATGAGTGCGGTCGCGACCAGATTGCCTATTGTCGCGCGAATCATATAATACCCTTGCGCCAAAGCAGTCGGCAACTTATATTCGTCATTATCCTTGATTTTTGATGAGAATGTCATGGTCTTGATCTTGTCTGTTTCGCTAATCGCATCAAATGCCTTTTTGGATGAAACGGCCCAACTTGGGAGCGCTTGCAATGCGAGAAAGTCAGTGTTGAAACTTTCAAATCCATCATATTTGTAGACGGAGAAGGTGATTGAATCCTTACCTTCATATCCGTCAGTCCAAAAGTTCAATCCAACTTTTTGTGTGATGCCAGGATAAAAATAGAAGCTATTGCGTGAGAAGTTCAGTTCCGAAGTGGTACCCTCGGCTTTCGAAGCCGTCTCAAAACTAAATTCAAAATCCTTGTCCAGCACGTTTTGCGAATTCGCAATGCCGAACCCTTTTAGTACTTTGACCTTGTATACCGTTTCTTCAGCGAGCGGATACTTAGGCACAAACACGATTCTGCCTTGCTCCGTCTTCAAGGAACCTTCAACATTTGGTGAAATGGAAAAGAATTTTTCAGGGTCAAGATAATTGCCGACGCGTGAAAAATAGATTTCTATGCCAGATAATATTCCAACTTTGGTCGCGTCAGGTGCTGGCAAACTGCCGACGACCTGCATTTTTGTCGTGGTCTGAAAGCCCCATGTGACATCTTCCTTGCCCTCGCGTTTCAGTACAAATTTATATATTTTGTCGGACGCAAGGTTGCCAAGTGGTTTCACGTCAAATGCTGCGACGCCCACTTCGCCTGCCAATGCGGCCTCTTTGATTTCAAGTTTGGTGCCGTCCGTCAACGTGAGCCACGTTTGCACCTCTTCCAATGTCGCAGGATTGCGCGACTTCAAGGTGAACCCTGATGTTGGCAACACGCCGTATTTGTCCATGCTGACTGCTTTCAAGGAAAATCCGTCACGAAAATCCTCTGCCTCCGTCTTTATGCCAAATAGCAGATTCCCGGCAAACATCGCCACAAACGCAAAACACACCACGACCGCGATGCTAATCCAACGTTTGTAGATGCGACGGCGCGCGAGCCCACCTTTGCCACTTAGGACATTGGCACGAATCGCTTCTTGATCTGGCAATGCTTTTTTCTTAGATTCTTCCATAATATCTTTCATATTCATATTAGCCCCTCCTCAAACTTCAAACTTGCGTTTCATCTCTTTGATCGTGCGATAAATCAAGTTCACGGCTTGCGTTTGGCTCATGCTTGTGTTGAGCGCAGCCTCCTTAATTGTCAACCCGGCGTAGAAATGAAGCACAAACAGCTTTCGAACCTCTTCGCCCTTGTGATTGAGATAGTCCAACACCTGGCCAGCCAAATCGGCTGCTTCCACAGTGTCTTCGATGCCCGTCATGTTGGCGGATAGTTCGAATTCGAGTGCTTGGAGTGATTGTGTTTCATCCGGATCCTCGTCCACGACCGAATTAAATACGACCGTCGCGCGTTGGATTGCCAGATGTGCGTAGTGTTTTTTAATGACGTTGGCGGCCGATACAATCAGGAAGCCCCTGAAATCATCGATATCCTCGGTGCCTCTGTTTCGGAAACGAACGAATAGCGCCTTGTAAACTTCTTGTAGAATGTCGCTGGTGGCGTTGCAATCGCCCGTTCGCGACAATACGAATTGCATGACGTCGTCGTAGGTTTCATCGTACACGCGGTTGAAAACTGAAGTAATGTCACTACGCATCTTTTCACCCCTTACTCTAAAAGAGTCTGATTGGACTGGTTTATTTTATTTATTCAAAAAATCTATTAACTTCCAAAGCAAATACAGTGGAATCTCCAATGTGTCTTTTACGGAAAGCTGCTTCATCGAAGTGATGACCGAAACTCTTGGCTCATATTTCTTCTTGTATTGCGCAAGGGATTTGGCACGCACGCTGAGATTCGACTTCACTTCAATTGGAATAATATCTGATTCATATTGTATCACAAAGTCTACTTCTGCGGTGTTGTCTGACTTCCAATAAAACGGTGTCGTCTGAAGCAAATTGATCAATTCACAAAGCGCAAAATTTTCGGCCAATGCTCCTTTAAACTCCCGATAGGCTTCGCTCTGACTAAGAATTTCACTTGCGGGAAGTTTCGACATCAGACGCAGGAGCCCCACATCCACAGCATATAACTTGAAATAGGTCTGATCCGCATAGGCAGAAAGGGGCATAAACGGCTTTTCAATTTTCATCACCTTGTACACAAGACCTGCACTCATGAGCCACTCCAAAGAATCTTCCAAATCCTTGGCGCGGGTTCCCTTCTTGACTTGGCTAAAAATATACTTGCTGTTTTCCTTGGCAAGTTGCTCAGGAATGGACCGCCAAATCGCCGTCAGTTTCGGAAATTCATTCGCAGGCGCATATTTTGCGAAGTCCAACTCGTAACTATCAAGGATGCGTTGTTGTACCATTTCCAGTTGTTTCAAATCGTGTGTGGCCAGCCAAACGCCTACGGCTTCGGGCATACCGCCCGTGATATAGTAGGTCTTCAAATAGTTCTCAAGCTTGTCTGCAAACGCACTCGAAATCTTTTCTTTTGAAGGAATTTGTGTAAGGTAATCGCACAGCAGTTCCTCCCCATTTGCCAATAAAAACTCAAAGAAGTTCATTGGTCGTAGAGTCATAAAATCAACCTTGCCGACTGGAAACGAAAGGGGTTTTGAAAGTGCGATCCCGAGCAAGGAACCTGCGCACACGATGTGATATTGGGGTGCGTTTTCGCAAAAATACTTTAATGATGTGAGCGCGCGATTACAAAATTGAATTTCATCAAAAATCATAAGTGTCGTATCCACTTTGATTGCCTTTTTATGCAAAACGCCGAGTTCCATGATGATGCGGTTGACATCTAGGTCTCCTTCAAAATGCGCTTGTAACACTTCATTTCCTTCGAAGTTGAAGTATGCGACATCTTCATAATGTTCTGCACCAAATTGATTGAGTAGATACGTTTTCCCACATTGCCGAACTCCTTTTAAAATCAAAGGTTTTCGGCGCGGACTCTGTTTCCATGACACGAGTTCATTGATCAAGTTTCTCTTCAATTGCGCTCATCTCCTTATTCATTGGATAGGCCAATTATATAGATTAATATGATATATGTCAATCATTACTGCATTATTCCTATGAAAAATGCTCCCATTCGTCGCATTTTTGGCATTAAACTCAAAAAGCGCGCTGCTTCAAATACAATTCGGCGACGCAATCATCTGATACTGATTCACAACCGTATTCGCCCGCGGTTCATCCGTCGCCCTCAGCTCGTAAAACAACAGACGCTCGACTTCGAGTTCTTCAATCCGCGTGATCTCGCCCGCAAGAAATGCCTCAACCGTCGTGATGGCGGTCCGCACGCGACGATCAAGCCCGCCCAATCGGATGTCCATGACTTCAAAGCCAAACGGCTTAAAGTCCTGATACCACTGCCTCTTGAAGGCTTGATAAAACACCTCTAACGTCGCCACCAGCGGCTTCAGGTCGTGGTGCAAAATGCTCTTCATCTGCACCAAATCGAGCGCGTCGTAGGCGGCTTTCAGTGCAACCCCCACTTCACTTTTGCATGCCAACACATCCGCCAGACAAGCGAGTGTCTCAAACAGGTACGCGTAACCTCCCGCCGATGCGGACGCGTTTTGGAGCGTCTGCGCCGTCTTAGCAAACGACGTTTTGAACTTGCCCGCGACGACGTTTTTGTCCATGAGCCCTTGCAGAATGTCGTTGTAAAGCAAATATTTCGAAGGATTGTATGTATTCTCCCGCGCACTCTTTTCCGGATCTTCCACAGAATCGAGTTCCGGCAGATTATTGATTTCGTCGAGCAACAAGAAATCCGCAAGCGACACACCAGTTAGCGCCTCGCAACGCCGCGCTATGTGTTCTTTAGACGTAACATTTGCATAGCATGCCTCGGCATAAACCACCAACGTCGGCAACACCGAAAACGGCGAACACTCGTTGCCATTGTCCCCCCACGTCGTCGCAATTACGTGCGCAATCCCGTGCGCCTTGCACTGCCCCAACGCAACCTGCGTCGCGATCATGCTGAAGTTGTTATTTGGCGCAAAGCCATGCCACGACCAGGCCCCACCCGCGAAGACGAGAGGATTCTTGAAGTTTTCGTGCGACGTCATCATCCGATTGTAATGCTTCGCATCATGGCTGTAATAGTCCCAGTAAATCAATGACACCTCGGGTGGCACGTTATTGAGGATCGCCTCGTCGAACTTCGCCGCATCGTCATAATACTCCCCGCCCGTCGCAATCCGAAAAAACATATCGCTCCACATCATCGGTTCAAACCCATATTTCTTGCAAATCTCCACTACTCTGCTCAAATGCTTCATCATAATGTCGAATTTATTGGTATAGCCATGCTTGTCGAGGTACTGCCCCAGCCCAATCATGTGCGCCTCGTCCATCCCGATGTTGATGGTTCGCGACGTGTACATCTCCGCAAGCGACCGCATCATCGCGTCAATCAAGTCATAGGTCTTCTCTTCTCCCGCCAACAAAATGTCCCCGATGTCCTTCACCTCTTGAAACGCACTCCACTTGAGCGCCGCATTCAGATGCGCCAACGTCTGCACACACGGCATCAATTCCACCCCAAACTGCGCGCCATACGCCTCACATTCCTGGATTTCCTCCTTCGTATAACGCCCGCGCATATATCCAAAGTACGGGTACCCCGCCACTTCGTACGTCTCCTCCGTGTAGAGCATCAGCCCGTTGAACCCCAGCGTCGCAAGCTGCCGAATCAAGCGCTTGACCGAGTCTACGTTGAGCACTGCGTTGCGCGAGCAGTCCACCATATGCGTCAAAGTTGCAAACGCCGGCTCCTCAACAATCTCCACAGCATCTCCTTCAAAGTCCACTCCTTCGGCTTCGCCGCACACGACCGCGCTGCGCTTTTGGCAGGCTCCGCTCAACAAGGCAAACGCCCGAAAGAAGTCGCACCTGCGCCCGTAGTCAATCTGGTATCTCTTTTGGTTGCCAAAGACCTTCAGGCCTTTGGCTTCTGCCCCACCGCTCGCGCCGCCGCTCATGCGCTGCGCATGCACCGGCACGCCGTCGCGGGCCAACTCCAAACCCAAGCTCTGTAGCACTTCCTCCACGCCAGCGCGCAGGGTGTCGTCATCCAAAGACAAATTGATTTTATACATTCTATATTCCTCCAATGCGAACTTGATTTCCAGGTTCAGTATATGCAAATCATCGGGAAGAATCAAGGAGATTCTGAAGGGCGAGAAGGTAAAAGCATGCCTCTGGCGCATGAGTGCGCGCTGGCGAGAAGGTAAAAGCATGCCGTTGGCGCATGAGTGCGCGCTGGCGAGAAGGTAGAAGCATGCCGCTGGCGCATGAGTGCGCGCCGTGGTACCGATTTGGCCTCTTTACTGCTGAAAACACGGTAAGAAGGGCAAATCGGTACCACTTTCAACACCGTTTTCGAATTTTGCTCTTATAAATCACAACTAAACACTATATTTCATCAGTTTAGTTGTGATTTGAATGGTTGATTTTACCTTCTTGCCTTTGATTTTGTGCTTTTGAATTTGGAGTGGTACCGATTCGGCTCTCTTACTGTAAATAGTGGTACCGATTCGGCGCCCTTACTGCGAAAGGCATAAAATCGCTAGATTTTTGCCTTTTTCTCTATAATGCCGCAGATGGAGCGGTTGGTGACGAGATCTGAGAACAAATACAGATGAAGGTTGGAGACGTCGTAGAGCTTGATGACCGTCTCCGCGTCTTCGTCACCGGGACAGATGTCCTCGAGGATGCTCTCCATGGAAGCGAAGAAGTCAGGTTGATACTGCGGCGTGTTTTCGTCCTCAAAAATGGATGCATAGAAGATGCCCGCCTCCACGAGATCCTGGAAGAAGTGGCTTCCGTAGGAGAGCTCTGGCATGTACCCCGCATCGTTGTAGGCGACCTCGCATGCGATGTTGATGTTGCTAATCTCGGCGAATACCACTGGGACGCCGAGTTCGGGCGAGGTCGTGCCGATGCGGCCCGGCGCCAGAAGCATGATTTGCGCATCCTTCCCCTTATAAAACTGGTTGATGCGGCCGATGATGCGCGCGATGTTGTGCTTCTTTTTGTACGGGTATTCGTAGTAGGCACGTGGATCCACTTGGATCACCACATCAATGGCCCGGTTCATCGCGCCACCCATCGTCCCTCCGGCAAGTTCAAAAAAGACCTTTGCCTTCGGTATTTTCGGCAACGCCACGCTGACGCTGTTGCCGCCAATTTGGAGCGGGCGACACTGCAAAAGATTGATGATGAAATCGCCCGTTTCACCGAAATTGATCGTAAATTCAATGTCCACCGGATAATCATATTCGGTTTGAATGGCAGACATGATTTGTTTCATTGTTTCCGTAAAGTCGTCATTTTTCGTGAGGCCTTCGCAAGTTGAAAAGACGACTTCACGTGGTCTGCCGCGCTCGCGCAAGAACTGTTCCGCCTCGAAATCGTGTTCAATCATGGTTTGCTTGTACCAGTCTGGAAACAAATGCGAGAGCGCCGAAATTTCCACTGTCACAAGCGCGTTTTGATCAAAATCTAGGACATCAAGATTATGTTGAGAATACTGATTCTTTTTCTTCGCGCTTGAGAGTGGCATGAGTTGCGGTTCGTTGAGGCTGACGATGCGCGGATAGTCGCCATCCGTGCGTTCGACGGCGCGTGTGCCGAGACCCATGACAAGGCGAAGCATGCCAGCATGCGGATCGATATCCTTATGCCATTTGTATGAATTGTAAGAAAATCCAACGCCGGCTGCGCACGGCATGAATATGCTGCGGACAACCTTCGTGGCCTGTCCCGAATCTGTTCCCGCACTTGAACTTGAACTTGCGCCTGCTATGTCCGTTGCGCCCGTTGCACTTACCTTTCCGCTTTGCCCGCAGGCCGCGGCCTCGGCATCTTCACAAAATACCGAGCCGGAGACGCGTTGGACAAGGATCGCCATTTGCTCGTCGTTCTGATTCAGACCGCGTTGAAGGCGGTATTCGAGTGCGGACTCGTCCATGGTGGACGCGTAAACCGTCTTCACTGCGTTTTCAAAGGCGAGTAGGCGTTCCTCGAGGCTGCTGTTGTTGACGCAGAAGACGGATTCGTATTTGCCCGCGAATGCGTTGCCGAAACTGTCCTCAAGCAAGCTACTGGAGCGCACAATAATTGGGCTTTGGCCGTAGTATTCAAGCAGACGGCGAAACTGTTCGCGAATCGCGTCAGGGAATTTCCCATTCAATAACTTTTGTTTGAGCTCTTTTGCGGCGGTAAAATATTCGCCCTCATTCATTTGTGCCAGACGAATTTTCCAACAGTCGTTTTGGACAATATAGGTGTAAAACACATCCGACCCGATGTAAAAAGAGTCGTGCGGTTCCAGTTTTGCATAGAGCGCAGGCAGCTTGTTTTCGACGATTTTGCGAGACAAGAGCATGCCGGTTGCCTTGCCGCCAATGTTGCCGGAGCCAATCATCTTTTCTTTGATCGCAATGAAATCGTTGACGTCAAAATGCTTTTTGACCAAATTCGACAGCTTGACTTCGCGTCCAACGAGACGCTCGGCCATATCTAAAATGACGTGTTGGTCTGCGGTCGCCGCATTGAGTTTCGCGAGCAGGAAAAAACGATCCCAGCTGTCTAAATTTTGGTCGTTGCGTATGCTGGACTTTTTATCCACGAGTGCGTAGAACTTACTTACGCTAAGACCGTCCGTCAAGGCGGTGAATGAATGAAGCGTTTTTTGATCAAAGCGGTGTGGCAAAAACATGGTATTGGAATAGCGTTTCCAGACTTTGATGGGATGGATATAGCGATTTGATTTCTCGGTGAAGACATCCAGCAGGAGCTGCGTCGTTTCGCGGATGCGCGCGATGGTATCAAAGGAATGACGACCACGAATGATGCCGAAGTAGGCGACCGTGTCCAACTCAAAAAGGTATGGGCAAGTCACGACGAAAAAATTGCCCATCATCAAGTCCGCCGACCAGGCGGCCTGCAACTCGGATAAACTGTCAAAAATATAAAACGCGTCGCGTCCTTCGCGTTCAATCACCTCATGCACTGCTACGGTGAAGGACTCAAACCCTGCTTTCGCATCAAAATGACAGATTTTCAATCCTGGCTGCGGTTCGAGCAACGGTTTGTGATGGGCAAATCGCATATAAACCAAATTTCTTTGATCTTTGATGGCTTGTTCCGCCATCGGCTTCACAAAAAACAAGTACTCTTCAATATCGGAAACCTGCCATACCACATTATCTCCGATGCGTACGCTGTCTAGAGCATTGTCTAGCCCTTTGATTCCTGTTTCGATTCTGTCAAACGCTGCCATTGTTCGATCCTCTCCTTCGCCACCGCATTGCCATTTTTCAATGCAATTTCGTACCAACGCACCGCTTCGCGAGCGTCTCGCACGGTGCCGTTCCCTTCCAGACAAGCATCCCCCAGAAAAATCTGGGCCTCGGTCTGCCCTTTAAACGCGGCCATTTTCAACAGTTGAAATCCTTCTTCCGACGTGGTATTTGGCACAAGTCCTCGTTGTTGGAGATTCCCTAAATAGCACATTGCATCAACGTCCCCAATTTCCAAGGCATCTTGCAGAATGCGAATTGCCCTAGGCAGATAATCCCGCGTGACTTCTAGCGAAATCTCCGGATTGGCGCAAAGGCGGGCAAAATTCATTGCATCATCAAAATTATTGGTCTCGCTGCATTTTTTATACCACATGAGCGCCTTGACGAGGTCGCGCTCCAAATGCTCCCCGTGTTCGTACCAGCTGGCAATTTTTCGCTGCGCCTCAACCATCCCAAGTTCCGCTGCACGCATATAATACGCAGTGGCCTGTTCGAAATCCTTTGCGACGCCGACGCCATTTTCATAAAGCATGCCAATCTCAAAAATCGCCGCGCGGCTGTCGTTTTCTGCTTCCGCAATGAGCCCCTGCCAGTGTTTTTCAAACTCCTTGCTTGCCTTTTTATTCAGGATATAATTTCGGATTTTTTGAATCATCGCAATATCAAACTCCAAGTCTTTTAAATGATAATTTCTTCGATCAGTGGTTTCATTTCTGGTGCGAGAGGTGCATAGGTGTAGGCATCGCCAAACATAGAGGCCGCCACTGCGCACTTTTGCTGGTCCGCCGCATGGAAGGTGGCGATCACATCGCCCTTCTTCACAAACGCTCCCGTCTTCTGCCATAGTTCGATGCCAGCGCCAAAGTCAATCACGCTGTCCTTCGTCTGCCGCCCTGCGCCGAGTTCTACCGACGCCATGCCAATTTTCGTCACATCCATCGATGCAATATAGCCTGTCTCCACCGCAAGGTAGTCCATCTTCACAGCACATGGATGAGGGTTGTGTTCGCCCTCAATGGTTGACCAGTCTCCACCCTGTCGGATGACAAATTCTTTCCACTTCGCAAGCGCACTGCCGTCTTTCAGTGTGTTCTGTGCCATTCTTCGACAGGCTTCGATTGTGCCTTTTCCAGCAAGGAATAGCATATAAGTTGCAAGTTCAATACTCACTTCGACCAAATCTTCCAGCCCTTCGTGTGCTCCCGCCAACACTTGCATGCATTCTTTCACTTCTAAAATGTTGCCGATATTTTTCCCCAGCGGGACATCCATACTCGTGACGAGCGCAGCCGTCTTTCGTCCCGCCAACGTGCCGATTTCGCACATACGGGATGCCAACTCTGCGGCGTCGGCGGCCGTTTTCATAAACGCACCGCTGCCATATTTGACATCGAGCACAATGCGATCCGCGCCCGAAGCAATTTTCTTGCTCATAATGCTGCTTGCAATTAAAGGCAAACTGCGAACCGTCGCGGTCACATCACGCAGTGCGTAGATCTTTTTATCGGCGGGCGCAATGTTGCCAATTTTGTCTACCACAGAAATATGAATGGAATTCACGTTTTCAATAAACGTTTCCATCGGGATTGATGTTTGAAATCCAGGGATTGATTCGAGTTTGTCGATGGTCCCACCTGTGTGACCAAGTCCACGTCCAGACATTTTAGCCACTGGCACACCGCATGCTGCAACGATGGGCGCGACGATGAGTGTTGTCTTATCGCCGACTCCTCCCGTGCTGTGTTTGTCAACTTTGATGCCCTGAACGCCGCTTAAATCAACGATGTCTCCAGAATCGACCATCGCTTGGGTCAGCCAAGTGGTTTCCTCTGGCGTCATTCCATTGATACAAACCGCCATCAACCAGGCGCTCATTTGATAATCAGGGATCGTGCCCTTTGTAAATCCGTCTACCACATAAATAATCTCTTCTTGTGTCAGTGCCTGTCCGTTCCGTTTTCCATCGATGACGTCATACATTAACATCTTGATCAGATCCTTCGATTTGTAGCGTTTCAGGAGGCGCTTCCACTGGCAGATGAAACAACTCTTCGAATTCCTCAGCGGAAAGTCTCTCTTTATCGATTAAATGTTCTGAAATTCTTACAAGCGTGTCCTTGTTATCCTTTAACACCTGCACCACTTTAGCATAGCATTCGTCAATGATACTTCTGATTTCATCGTCGATGACTGACGCAATGGATTCGCTGAAGTTTTTAGTATGTCCAAAATCACGACCAATAAACACTTCTGTGCTTTCATCTTCGAAGACGAGTGGTCCGATCTTTTCACTCATACCAAAACGCGTCACCATGCTGCGTGCGATGCCCGTAGAGCTCTTAAGGTCACTGTACGAACCTGTCGTCACTTCATTAAACTCAATTTCTTCTGCCGCACGTCCTGCCAGTGAAATCATGATGTATTCTAACAAATGCCCACGCGTCTCATAATTGATGTCTTCTGAAGGCTTATACGCGGTGTACCCACCCGCCTGTCCAACTGAAATGATCGACACGCGGTCCACCTTTTCCGTCGAAGAAAGCAAGCGTACGGCCAACGCATGTCCCGCCTCATGGTAGGCAGTCAGTCTCTTGTCTTTTTCCGTCATGACACGGCTCTTCTTTTCTGGCCCAAGCATGACTTTGTAATTTGCTTCTTTGACATCTTCGTTGCTGATGGATAAATGATTCTTTTTCGCTGCAGCCAGTGCCGCTTCGTTTAGAAGGTTTTCCAAGTCAGCGCCCGTAAATCCAGGCGTCGTCTTCGCGATATCTTCCAAATCAATGTCAAGATCAAACTTTTTGTTGCGTGCGTGCACGTGAAGAATTTCTTCGCGTCCCTTTTTGTCTGGCTTGCCGACATAAACCTTACGGTCGAAACGGCCTGGTCTCAGCAAAGCAGGGTCCAGAATATCCGAGCGGTTGGTTGCGGCCAAAATAATGACACCTTCGTTGACACCAAATCCGTCCATCTCAACAAGTAACTGATTGAGGGTCTGCTCTCTTTCATCATGCCCACCACCAAGCCCTGCACCACGATGTCTGCCCACCGCATCAATTTCATCAATAAATACGATACTTGGCGCTTGCTTCTTCGCCTGGTCAAACAAATCTCTCACGCGAGATGCGCCGACGCCGACAAACATCTCAACAAAGTCAGAACCGCTGATGGAGAAAAACGGCACGTTGGCCTCTCCTGCGACCGCCTTTGCGAGCAAGGTCTTACCCGTACCAGGAGGTCCAATCAACAGAACCCCTTTGGGAATGCGCGCACCGATATCAACATACTTCTTCGGATCTTTCAAGAAGTCAACAATCTCTTCGAGTTCCTCTTTTTCTTCTTTTGCACCCGCCACATCATCGAAGGTCTTTTTCCGATCCCCATCGCCACTCAGGCGTGCACGGCTTTTGCCAAACGACATGGCCTTCCCGGCGCCACCTGCGCCTTGGGCACTATTCATAAACATCATCCAGAAGATGACGATGACAGCGATAATCAACAAGGTCGGCAACAACTGAATCCACCAAGGCTGTCCTGGCGGTGGCTTCATGGTATATGCAGTGTTTGGAATTTGTCTATCTTCCACCGCTTTCGACAACAATGTCACGAACTGCTCATTACTTGTTACGTTTGTAATAGCTTTTTGCGATCCATTCACCAGATCCTTAAACTCGAGTTTTGCCACAGAACCGTCATATTCAATTTTCGTCACATTGCCTTGATGCAACTGATCGACAAACACATAGTACGCTACTTCGGGATCCTTTTTTTCCTCCGTGAAAAGTGTAAACCCAGCAATAACCAGGATAAAAATCGCGATGAAAAATCCCCATTTTCGAATGATCTTCAAGTAAGTCCCTCCTAAAGTCTTTTTTTATAAATCTCAGGCTTCAAAGTACAAACATCTGGCAAGTGCCGATATTTGTTCTGATAATCCAATCCATAACCAACCACATATTCATCCGGAATTTCAATGCCACTGTAGGCGACCTCAAGATTCACCAACCGCCTTGACGGCTTATCTAGAATCGCACAGATTTCAATGCTTTTCGGATTCCGCGTCTTGAGCAGCTCCAACAAATGCTTCAAAGTCAGCCCAGTATCAATCAAATCCTCCACGAGCAAAATGTTTTTCCCAGAAATATCGGTGTCAATATCCTTAATAATCTTTACAACGCCAGAAGTTTTTGTCGAATTACCATAACTGGAAACCATGATAAAATCGACTTCACACTGGTTATCAATCTTCCGCATTAAATCCGACAAAAACACAAACCCGCCCTTTAATACACCCACGAGCAACAAATTCTTTCCCTTGTAATCCTTGGATATTTGCGCGGCTAGTTCAATGGTTTTTGCCTCAATTTTCTCCCTCGTCACGAGCACTTTCTCTAAATCATTGTGCATGTTAAGCCTCCAAATTAGTCGATTTCTTTCACTTCTATTTTCAAAACCTCGTGCGACGCGTCCAAAGCATGCAAATCTGAAAATTTCTTGCTTTTGACATCCCCCACCAACCAGACAATCTCATTCTCGCAGGCGAGAAACACAAGTGCGTCACGCGTTTGTTGCGGAATTTTCTGATCGATCAGATACGCCTTTAACTTCTTCGTTCCAATCGAATGAAACGGATTAATTATATCACCATTTCGCCGATTTCTCACGACTAAATTACCATTTAATTTGCATTTGTCCACAAAAATCACATTTTTACTTTCCGATTGGCTTGCTGCCTCGGTTTTTTTCACACTTGTCACTATAAATTCGAGGTGCCCAAACGTTGTCACACCAGGAATCGCCACAAGCATTTCCGGCAGCTGTTTCGCCTTAGGCGAAACGGATTTTTTGCGAATGGTCACGATATCATATGCATAAAATGCCTCTAACCCGCCTGGCAACGCCAGCTTTTTCCCACTCACCCCTGTCTCTAGGAGTTTGAGAATTGCTTCCACGTGTGCAAAAGAGAAATCCTTTCGCCCCTTTGCAAGGCAGTCGATGGCTTTGCGCAAGACGCGTGTCGCGATGGCTTGGTCAAGTGCAAGTAATTGTTTTGCATCGAGATGAACTTGGGTCTCATCGGATGATTGGCAAATGCGGTCAAACTCCTTTTCTGTGATCGACGCCAGGAAGTTGGCATCCATGGCTGCCAGATGACCTAGTTGCACAAGTTGCTGCCGCACGTCCTTGTCAAATAGTTCGTTCAGTTTCGGCAATAACTCGTGCCGCACCCGATTCCTTGTATAATCATTTGAAAAGTTGCTACTGTCCGTACGAGCAAGAATATTTTCGTGCGCCAAATACGCTTCAATTGCTTCGCGCCGGCACCCCAAAAGTGGTCGAATGATACGTTCACGTCGATATTCCATCCCTTTGAGTCCGTCAATGCCAGACCCGCGTGCGATATTCATTAAAATGGTCTCCGCCTGGTCATTAAAATTGTGTGCCACTGCAATGAAATCAAACCCACGCGCCGCACGCACCTCCTCAAACAAACGGTACCGCTCGATCCGTCCGCATTCCTCAATGCCAATCTTTTTGCGTTTTGCAAGTTGCGCGATTTTGACTTCGAGGACAACAAGTTCAACTTGGAGTGCCTTGCAAAGTGTTGCGCAGAATATCGCATCCTCTTGCGCCGCCGCATCCCGCAACAAATGGTTGATATGCACCGCGACAATTTTATCCTGTGGCAGGATTCCTGTGAGCAGATGCAATAAGCAGACCGAATCAGGACCACCGGAAAGTCCTACGACGACCCCATGTTCTAAACTCTGTCCCTGCAGACACATTGCATAAAATGCATTTTTAAATGTCTTTTTGAAGGTACTCTGGCTCTTCTCTGTTTTGTTCAAGATCAAAAAACCTCGTATTCGTTCCTGACCAGCCAAGGTCGATGGTCCTTGTCTCGCCATTTCTGTGTTTTGCAATAATAATTTCTGCAACGCCTGGTTTTTCGGACTTTTCTTTATTATAGTATTCATCGCGATAGATAAACATAACGATGTCAGCATCTTGCTCAATGGCGCCTGAATCACGTAAGTCTGAAAGCATCGGACGGTTGTCTTTCCTGCCTTCTGGTCCACGGCTTAACTGCGAAATACAAATGACGGGCACTTGCATTTCCTTGGCCAATATTTTCAACGAACGGGAGATTTCCGTGATTTGTGACTGTCGGTTCTCGTTGCGTTTTCCTGGTACATCCATGAGTTGTAGGTAGTCAATCAGTATGAGTCCCAGTTTATTATCTAATTTCAGTTTTCTGCATTTTGCTCGAATATCCGTAATCGACACGCTTGCGTTGTCATCAATGAAAATGGGGGCTTCCGTAAGTGGTCCCATTGCTTTTGTCAATCGCGCCCAGTCATCATCGGCAAAACTGCCATCTCGAATTTTATTGCTGGCAATCAGCCCCTGCGTCGCGAGCATGCGTGCAACTAACTGCTCTTTTGACATTTCTAAGGAGAAGATTGCCGTCGGTACCTTGCCAACCGTCGCAGCATGCTGCGCAATATTGATGCCAAGTGTCGTCTTTCCCATTGCAGGTCGACCAGCGATGATAATCAAATCTGATTTTTGCATACCAGAGAGCAATTTGTCTAAATCGATAAATCCGGTCGGTACCCCAGTGATTTTGTTTTGATTGTTGCTCAAATACTCCAGATGCTTCACGGTTTCTAAAATAACATCTCGAATCAAGAAAAATCCTTTGCGATCTTTCCCCGCTAAGATGCCAAGCACTTCGTTTTCCGCGTATTCAAGGACCGCCATCGCATCATCCTGCGCCTCGTACCCGCGATCCACAACGGCAGATGAGACTTTAATCAACGTACGCAATAATGATTTTTCAGCGATGATGGTGGCGTACTTCTGCGCGTTTGCAGTAATCGGAACGAGGGTAGGAATCAGTGTCAAGTAATCCAAGCCACCGATGCGGTCCAACGAACCACGCCGTTTCAACGCGTCAGCAACCGTCACTAAGTCAACTGTGACGGCATGGTTAAAAAGTTCTAGAATGACAGTAAAAATCTCTCGATGATCTTCACGGTAAAAGTCGTCCGGCTTCAAAATTTCTAAGACATCAGGAATGGTGTCGCTGACTAACATCATCGCGCCAAGAACGGATTGTTCTGCTTCTATGCTTTGTGGTGGAATTCTTCCAAGAATGCCTGCTTCCATTCGTGCCTCCTAAATGCGGTCTACAACCACTTTGAGCTTACCAGAAATCTCAGGATAAATCTTTACTTCAACTTCAAATGTCCCGACCGATTTGATCGGATCGGTCAAATGAATTTTCTTTTTATCAATGTCGAGTTTGTGATCCGCAAGCAACTTCTCAGCAATTTCCTTATTCGTAATCGAACCAAACAACTTGCCGTTTTCCCCACCCTTTGCTTTCAGGGTGACGGTCACTTCTGCAAGGGTTGCAACCAATGCGTTTGCCGCTTCGATTTGTTTGTTCTTCTTATTTTTTTCAGCCGCATTTTTCTGCTTCATAATGTTCATATTGCCCGCATTCGCCTCGATCGCGAGCCTGCGCGGAAACAAATAGTTCCGTGCATGTCCATCACTGACATCCACCATGCTGTCTTTTTTCCCTAAATCTTTTACATCTTGCGTTAGAATAACTTTCATATCGTGATTCCCCCTATTTCATACTATTATACACTTTGGCCGAGCAATTCGACATACTCTTCGATCTTTTTTGACAACAGTATTTTTGCGTCGTTCATATTCGTATTTTCAAGTTGTGCCCCTGCCACCGTCTGATGACCCCCACCGCCAAGCGTTTCTAGAATCATCTGCACATTAATGTCCCCATAGGAACGTCCACTAATGTGAATCACGCCATTCAAATCCGACAACACAAATGCCGCCGTAATGCCAGACAGATTCAGCAGTTGATCCGCAGCACTTGCAGAAACGAGTTGTGCTTCTGGCGTATTGGATGGACACATCGCAACCGCAATGCCCTCTGGCGTGATCTCGGCGCTCGAAACAATTGCCGCAAGCGTGGTGTACATGACAATATCATGTTGAAAGAACTGGCTCACAGCAACAGGATCTACCCCATTTCTGCGCAAAAACGTTGCCACTTCAAACGTCCTGACCCCTGTCTTGACCGTGAAATTTTTTGTATCAACCACAATGCCCGCGTAAAGCGATTCCGCCTCGAGCTTCGGTAATTTTATTTTATCATCTGCATACTGTAGAATCTCTGCGACAAGTTCACAAGCCGAGGATGCGTATGGCTCCTGATAATTGATGGTCGCATTTTGGATGAATTCCGTCCCTTTTCGATGATGATCCACCACAACAATCTTTTTGCAAATGTCCAATAACTTCGGACATTGGGTGATGCTTGGTCTGTGGGTATCGACGACAATCAGCAACGTGTTGTCGCCCGCAGTGCTCAGCGCCTCTTCGTTTCCAACAAACATCTCGCTATATTCCGGTCTTTTTTGAAACATTCCAACTACTGTCTTAACCGTCTGGCGCACATCGCCAAACACAATTCTGGCGTCTTTCTCTACCAGCTTTGCCATTCTCCAGAACCCGATGGAAGCGCCCAACGCGTCTAAATCAGCGCCTTCGTGTCCCATGATAAAAATCTGATCCGACTGGCGCATTAAATCTTTGATCACGCCAGCAACCACGCGCGATTTGATCTTCGTGCGTTTTTCTACTTCCTTGGTCTTGCCGCCGAAGAACTTGAATTCTTCGCCGTCTTTGAGCACGACCTGATCCCCACCACGCCCGAGCGCAATATCAATGGCCGAACGCGCCGCTTCAAAATTATCCGCGATGGAACCGTTTCGGATGCCGAACCCGATGCTGAGCGTCGCTGGAATATCGGAACCAGTCCCCAAGTCCTTCACCAAATCTAAGATGTCAAATTTCTTCTCGAGGAGTCCATCCATTTCAATGCTCTCGAAAATAAACAAATACTTATCACGCTCGTACTTCCGCAATACCCCACCATGCGGCGTCAACCAGTTTGATATGGTCCCCTCAACGGCTGCAAGCAGTTGCGGTTTCGCGCTCTCTTCAATGGTCGCCATCAAGTCATCATAGTTATCAAAAATCACGATGCCAATGGCGCTTTGTTCCGCTTGATAGCGGTGCTGTAAATCAACCAAATTGGTCTTTTCAATGAAGTAAATGATAATAATGTAATCATTCAAATCGGTCTTCGCATCCGACTTGACTATGGTTCCAATCAAATCAAAGGTCTTTTCTTCTATCTGCACATCATTAATTTCAAAATTATATTTCACACGGTTCTCGAGCAGTTCTTTTGATGAAATGCTTTCGATGAGCTCCGAGATGTTCTTGTCGAACAACTTTTTCTGGTTGACCAACGCCTTGAAGTCCTGATTGTACCACACAATGGACCCGTCCAAACGAATCACCACAAGTGGCAGCGGAAAATACCGCATGGTCCCTTTGGTTGCGTTGTCAAGGTTGAGGCTCAGGTCCTCAATATACCGCGTGACCTCATTTAGTCGCAGTTTGCTGTTGCGCATGGTATAGTAAAACAATGCGCCCAAAATCAAAAAGCACGGAATGGCAATCATCCAGTTAAAAAAGCAAATAATAAGCACGAAAAACAGCATAATCCCAAGGTAGAAACCATTCTGCGGCATGGTGAATTTATCGTGATTTTGTTTATTGCTCATCGTTTCAACTCCTAAAAAAGCAAAAACAGCCTATAGACCGCATATGTCCGCAATCTACAGGCTGAACCACTTCTCTTAATCCGTAGTAAACGGTAACAACGCGATGTGTCTTGCTCTCTTAATCGCTAAAGTGAGCTGGCGTTGGTGCTTCGCACAGTTGCCTGACATTCTTCTTGGCAAAATCTTTCCTTTTTCGGAAACGAATTTCCTCAATTTTGCTAGTTCCTTGAAATCTATATCAGTTGCCTTATCAACACAAAACGCGCAAACTTTTCTTCTAGGCTTTCTCATTCTTCCGCCCATTTTGCTGTCGC
>JBAXOJ010000007.1:0-31186 GCA_037133315.1 Clostridia bacterium | reverse complement strand
CACCAACCCCGACCCCGACTCCAAATGTTGGGCCAGTTTACGCAGCCGATCATATGATTATTTTGAATGCAGCGCCAGCTGGCATGAAAACAATTGTGCAAGACAAAGGGAATGGCTATGTTGATGTCTATTGTCAACTGAAAGGTCTCATGAATATCAACAGTTTTTCATGGTCTCTTCAGTATGATCGTTCGAAAGTGATCCCAGTCAAGATTGCCAATTTAAACATTGATGCACCGAATTCTAAATTAGCAAACTCGACAGATGTTTCGCCCTATTATGAATTGAGGCAACCCGAACGATTGCAAGGGTATAACATCGCCTCATTTCAACTTGAAAACACATCTAACGCGACCTACGGTAATTATGTCTTACTTGCTTTTGCAAAATATACAGGTACGACAATCGCGATTGAGTCAGGTTTGCCTGTCACGTTCTTGAAAATGACATTTCGAAAGCTTGCTCCGATTGATGCCTCTACCTTCAACTATTTTCATAAGGTTGCAGCAGGAACCGCCGTCAGTAAAATGATTTATGGCACTACTTCTGTGCTTCAATATCCGACTAATGTTGGAACCACCTATTTCACTAGACCTGATTTGTTCGCATTTGATTTTTCGGGAAATCATATTTCACAAACGATTTCTTCTTCTTCCGCGGCAGATCTCATGACGACTGGAGATGCCGTGTATGACGAATATATGAATCTGCATGCCGCAACGACTGTGTCTGTGAAGAATTCCTACCTTTCAACGCAAATCATTGATTCTACAAAGATAGATCCGATTTCCAAATCAGCATATTTTTCAACGCTCTTAGATGGTAGTTATTTGTTTGCGATATCTAGACCAGGGTATTTAACAAGAGATATATCTGTGCTTGTCGCTGGGACTAGTGCCAATCTAGGGGAAAAGCTGATGATTCCTGGCGATGTTTTTTCTGACGGCATTATTGATGGATCTGATTCCGAGTTATTGTTTTCAACAGTTGGTTTAGGTTACGGAGACAGCGGGTTCAATTGTCAATATGATTTGAGTTTCGATGGGATTATTGACGGAACAGACTCGGAGATGTTGTTTGCAAATATCGGAAAAGACGCGAGCATTTACGGCGAAAATGTTAATTATTATAATTAAAATAAATTGAAATGAAGGGTTTTATTATGAATCAAGCAAAGAAAGTTGTCGCATGGGTAGTGGTTTTCATTTTTATTAGTTCTGTCATGGGGTTTGCACCAGCGACAAATGTCAGTGCTGCAGTCGATTTCGATGTGATGAAAGTACCTACAATCAGCACAGCACTGAATGGTTTTAACATTGTCAAGACGATGTATCTCCTTGAAACGAGTACAGCCGAAAAGCCGAATACGGTTCGCATTGCTGTGACGGGTCAATCAATTTCAGATACAAACAATTCCTGGCCAGTAAATCTGGTTGCCTGGCTCAGAGTGAAGTACCCAACTGCAAATATTTTGTATCAAAACTTTGCAATTGGTGGGTTTGCAGCGAGTACGCTCTTTAAAAGAGTCCCAAATGATATGGCTTCCTTTTTCCCGGATTTAGTGATCTTGTATGATTACGGCGATCCTAGTTTGATAGAGCGCATGATTCAATATTGCAGAGAAACAATAGGAGCAGAAGTTATGTTGCAGACCTATCACTACACAGGCGCTGATAGTAGTGCTGACTCCAGTTCCTTTGGACTTTTGCCGGATATTGCAGTCCGCAATACGTCAGAATTATGTGAAATCAGAAAGCCTTGGAAACTTTTTTTGGATACGAATGCACTCCAACCAAGTGTTTTACTGCTCGACGGCGTCCACTTGAATCCAGATGGACAAACCCTCATGCTTGGTTTGATGAAACAGTTTTTCATATATCGGGAAAGCAACGCTGCTTCTGTCATTTCAAAACAGACGGTGGCTGTTCAGCCGACGGATTGGGTGGATGGGAAATTAACGATCCCATTTAAAGGGACGCGCGTCGAAGTCGTTTCCGGTACCGGAACACAAAGCAGTACGAACGTTTCGATTGATGGGAAAAAGCCCTCGGAATTCAAAGAGGCTTATATTCGCTCTGCGGAGTTTCATGGTATGCTCGATACAAACATTGGCATCATTGGGTTTAATAGCGTTCCGAAGGAACAACTTTGGACTATAGAAGTCACAGCCTATACAAATCCTTTCACATTTACAGTCAAAGCAACGGGCGATTTGACTGGGGACGAAGGAGTTTCTGTCGACAGTGTTTTAAACGGACCCCATTTAAAACTTAATCGAGAGTCATTTATCTGGGATTTTAATGCGCCGACAGTTGGCAAGAAATACACCTTTCAGTCTATTCTGAATGGGTGTGATTTATACAATGGAACAAAAAATACTGTGGTTTCGGGGATTCCAAACGTCAATCATACGCTCGTATTACAAGCAGTCAATCCTGCTCAGATTCCAGACATTGCAGCGATAAGATTTTATGACCCATCCATTTCTGCCGTGAGTAACACACCACGACCGATTACGGAACTCCCAAATCGTCCGGAAATCTATTTCTTAACGGATAAAACTCTTACTTTAGCAGGCTACGCTCTTGATCAAGGGACCATTACCATCACCATTGGCACTGTAAAGTATACAACTATTGTGGACAAGAATGGAGACTGGAAGAAGACATTTAAGAAACCGTTCAAAACGAATACGAAAATTTCGGTTACAATTACGGTTAATGGTGTGAAGAGCCTTTCGAGAATCGTTTATGTTGGAGCTTCGATGCCGACTATAAATAAGGTAACATCGAAAAGCAAATCAATTAGTGGAAGTTCCTATGCAAAAGCGAAAATATCGATTAAAATCAATGGGAAGTGGAGAATCGTTTATGCAAATGCAAAAGGGCTTTATGTTTTGAAACTTACAAAAACTTTGAAAAAAGGCTCCTTCATTTACGCAAAAGCCACATATTTGTTGCGTACAAGTGCACAACGCAAGGCGAAAATTTATTAGTTATAAGGATATCGTGATGAGAGATAAAATATTCATAAAAGGTGCTCGAGAGCACAACTTAAAAAACATCGATGTTGAAATCCCAAGAGATCAGTTCGTCGTGATTACCGGACTAAGCGGTTCTGGTAAATCTTCTCTAGCATTTGATACAATCTATGCGGAAGGGCAAAGGCGTTATGTCGAATCCCTTTCTTCCTACGCGCGCCAGTTTCTCGGACAAATGGAAAAACCAGATGTGGATTATATTGAAGGGTTGTCGCCCGCGATTTCAATCGACCAAAAGACAACCGGACGAAATCCACGCTCAACTGTTGGGACTGTGACGGAAATTCATGACTATTTGCGCTTACTTTACGCAAGAATCGGTATTCCACATTGTCCGACGTGCGGTAAGGTTATTTCGAAGCTGTCTGTTGACCAAATGGTAGATGAAGTATTAAAGTTGCCCGTTGGAACGAAGATTCAGCTCTTAGCGCCAGTCGTAAGAGGCAGAAAAGGGGAGTATCACAAACTCGTCGAAGAAGCGAAACGAAGCGGATTCATTCGGATTCGTGTTGATGGTGAAATTTATGATTTGCAAGAATTAGAAGGTGAAATCGTCCTCGATAAGCAAAAGAAGCATAGCATAGAAATCGTCGTTGATCGCCTTGTAATCAAAGAAGAGATTCAGCAAAGATTGACCGATTCTCTAGAAACCGTTCTGAAACTTTCGGAAGGGCTCGTGCTCATCGTTGTTGCCGACGGGACAGAGATTCTACTGAGCAATCATTTTGCTTGTCCAGAGTGTGGAATCTCGATTGAAGAACTTGCCCCGCGCATGTTTTCTTTCAATAACCCTTACGGGGCTTGTCCTAATTGCTCAGGACTTGGCACATTAATGAATATCGATCCAGACTTATTAATTCCTGATAAGTCAAAATCACTCGTACACGGTGCGATCGTAGTCGGTGGCTGGAATATCGAGAGCGAGGACGCGTACACGCGAAACATTTTTCATTCCTTAGCGAAGGAGTATCAATTTGATCTGGAAACGCCATTTATGAATCTTCCTAAAGAGGCCCAAGATGTTATCTTTTTTGGGACGAAGGGGAAGCGTATCAATATTGAAATACGAAGAGACTATGGGTCGGGCAATTTTTTGCAACGTTTTGAAGGGATTGTCAATGTCACTGCACGGCGATACAAAGAGACGAATTCTGATGGGATGAAGCAGTATTATGAAGGATTTATGTCATCAGACGTTTGCCCCGCCTGTCAGGGCGCACGCTTGAAACCGGAGAGTTTGGCGGTGACGGTAGGGGATAAAAACATTTATGAAATTTCAAGTATTTCCGTTGAAGAAACACGGGATTTCTTCCGAACGATTCATTTGAACGAGAGAGATGCCTTGATTGCAAGGCAAATCCTAAAAGAAATCGAAGCAAGAACCACATTTTTAGTGGATGTTGGCTTGGATTATTTGACGCTTTCACGTGGCGCTGGCACGCTCTCAGGTGGAGAAGCACAACGCATTCGTCTCGCCACTCAAATTGGATCAGGGCTGATGGGTGTGCTTTATATCTTGGATGAGCCGAGTATTGGACTGCACCAACGAGATAATGGACGTCTTTTGACTACATTAAAGAAGATGCGCGATCTTGGAAATACCTTGTTGGTCGTCGAACACGATGAAGACACCATGTATGCCGCGGATCATATTATTGATATGGGGCCAGGGGCAGGAGTACATGGCGGATATGTCGTTGCGGAAGGCACGGTTGAAGACATTAAAAACAATCCCAATAGCATCACTGGTCAGTATTTAAGTGGTAAGAAGAAAATTAAAGTCCCAAAGAAAAGAAGACTGCCAAATGGCAACTGGGTGAAAGTGTTTGGCGCAGCCGTAAACAATCTGAAGGAAATCGATGTTGATTTTCCGCTTGGTGTCTTTGTGTGCGTGACCGGCGTTTCGGGTTCTGGAAAGAGTTCTCTTGTCAACGAAGTCTTGTTTAAAGAGCTCGCGCGTGAGTTGAATGGCGCAAGGATCAAACCGGGGCATTTTAAGTATATGACAGGAATCGAACACCTTGACAAAGTCATTGATATTGACCAGTCGCCGATTGGGAGAACGCCAAGGTCAAATCCAGCAACGTATACCGGTGTCTTTGACTTCATCCGAGAGGCCTTTGCGGCAACGCCTGAGGCAAAGATGCGAGGCTATAAACTTGGCCGCTTTAGTTTTAACGTCAAGGGTGGTCGTTGCGAAGCGTGCCATGGCGATGGATTGAATAAAATTGAGATGCATTTTTTGCCAGATATTTATGTGCCTTGTGAGGTTTGTAAAAGCAAACGTTACAATAGAGAGACGTTGGAAGTGAAATACAAAGGCAAAAATATCGCGGATGTCTTAGATATGACGGTAGAAGATGGCGTTGAGTTCTTTAAAAACTTTCCGCGCATTCATAAGAAAATCGTGACTCTTTTTGATGTGGGACTGGGATATATTAAACTTGGTCAACCGTCGACTACACTTTCTGGTGGGGAAGCACAACGCGTCAAACTCGCAACGGAACTATCAAAGCGTAGCACGGGAAAAACGATGTATATTCTGGATGAGCCAACTACTGGACTACATGTTGCGGATGTGCACAAACTAGTTAAGATTCTTCACAGGCTTGTCGACGCAGGGAATACAGTTGTCGTCATCGAGCACAATTTAGACGTGATTAAGACTTCTGACTATATCATTGATCTAGGTCCTGAAGGTGGTGGAAAAGGTGGCATGGTCGTCGCGACTGGCTCACCTGAAGAATTAATTCGTTCGGAAAAATCTTATACTGCAGCATTCTTAAAGCATGCGCTGGAGTGAATTGACTCATTTTGTTAACAAATTCTTAATATTATCCAATCCGTATATGGTATAATTAATGAGCAAGACTATTAATTTGGAGATGTGCTAAATGATGATTTGTTCGAGATGTAATCAAAACGATGCCGTGGTATTCGTGACTAAAATAGAAGATGGAAAACAATCGCAAGATGGCTTGTGTTTGAATTGCGCAAGTGAAATGGGAATGCAACCATTAAATAATCTCTTCTCACAGAGTGGGATGAGTCCAGAAGATATTCAAGCGCTCAATGATCAAATGGGGAGCTTGTTTCAAGATTTACAAAACGGGAATTTGAAATTTGAAGATCTGATTGCCGCAGGTGGACAATTTGGCGAAATGCCGAAATTGCCTTCTGATGCGGAAGATGCAGATGAGGAGTCAGATGACGGTTTTGATGCTGATGAGGATGACGGAGAGGGAGACAGTCAGACGCGCATGTTAGCAACGTCCAGCACGGGCGATTCGAATCTATTAGATCCTTCCAAAAACCCTTTTACGAAAGAGCGCACGAAGGAAAAAGAACACGACAAACCGAAAAAGAAAAAATTTCTTGATACGTTTGGCACAAATATTAACCGTAAAGCGATGGATGGGAAAATTGACCGCATCATTGGTCGAACAGAAGAAATTCAGCGTGTGGTGCAAATCCTCAATCGTCGTGCGAAGAACAATCCTTGTCTCATTGGGGAACCCGGCGTTGGAAAGACGGCAATTGCAGAGGGTCTTGCTGTAAAAATTGTACAACATCAAGTGCCTGCAAAACTTGCGGATAAAGAGGTGTACCTGCTTGATATGACAAGTGTGGTTGCGGGCACCCAATTCAGGGGACAGTTTGAAGCGAGAATGAAGGGGATTCTTGATGAAGCCAGAGCCTTTGGCAACATCATTTTGGTGATTGATGAAATTCATAATATCATCGGTGCTGGCGACGCCGAAGGGTCGATGAATGCGGCGAATATTTTGAAACCATCTTTGGCGCGTGGGGAAATTCAAATTATCGGAGCTACGACGTTAGATGAATATCGTAAGCACATCGAAAAGGACTCTGCGCTTGAGAGACGCTTTCAACCAGTCATCGTGGATGAACCGTCTGTCGCCGATACGATTGAAATATTAAAAGGGATTAAGGATTATTACGAAGATTATCATCGCGTGAAAATTAGTGATTTTGTGATTCAGACTGCTGTTGAAATGTCAGAACGCTATATTTCGGATCGTTTTTTGCCTGATAAGGCCATCGATGTCATTGATGAAGCGGGGTCTAGAATAAATTTGAGAAATGAAAAACTCGTCGATTTATCAAAGCATAAGGCTGAGATTCAGGAAATCAGGGCTGAAATTGACGCTTCGGTCGCAGAATCGGATACGCACGATTATCAACACGTTGCAGATTTGAAGGTGCGCGAGTGTAAACTAGCAGAAACCATCGCAGCGTTAGAAGACAAGACAAATGACCCACAGCTTTCCGTGGAAGATATTGCTTCCGTGATTGAAGCATGGACAAAAATCCCTGTGCAAAGGATTACCGAAGTAGAAGCAGAGAAATTAATTAACTTAGAGGATCGCCTAAAATTACGAGTGATCGGACAAGACGAAGCGATTCGTCTGCTTTCTCGTACGATTCGTCGTAGTCGCGCTGGATTTAAGAAACGCAAAAAGCCGGCATCCTTTATCTTTACTGGTCCGACTGGCGTTGGAAAGACGGAATTGGTGAGAGCGCTCGCTGCGGATTTGTTTGAAACAGAAGAAGCAATTATTCGACTGGACATGTCGGAATACATGGAAAAACACACCGTTTCAAAGTTGATTGGTTCGCCACCAGGTTATGTTGGGTATGATGACGGGGGACAATTAACCGAAAAAGTGAGAAGAAAACCTTACTCTGTTATCCTTTTAGACGAAATCGAAAAGGCACATGCTGAAGTGTTTAATATTCTCCTGCAAATACTTGACGAAGGTCGTTTGTCGGATAGTCATGGCAGGGTTGTAAATTTCGAAAACACCATTATTATCATGACATCGAATGCGGGTGCGCATATCAAGCAAGGTGCGGTTGGCTTTAAGAGCGATCTCTCAAAGTCCATGAAGGAAAAAGAACAGGATGTTTTAAAGGATACGTTCCGTCCAGAATTCTTAAATCGAATTGATGAAATTGTTGTATTCTCAAATCTTGAAATGCCTGAGTTGAGAAAAATCGTGAAACTGATGTTGACGGAAGTCATCAATGAAGCACTTGAAAAGCAAATCACATTATCGTTTGATGAGGAAGCGATTTCATTGATATTAAAAAAAGGATATGACCAGAAATACGGTGCGCGTCCTATGAGAAGGGTCATCCAGTCGCAAATCGAGGATGAATTATCTGAGATGTTCCTTAAAGGTCAAATGAAACCGGGGAGCAAAATCAGCGTTAGCGTTGCAGAAGAAAAATTTACTTTTAAGAATACAGGAGAATAAATATGGCATCTAAGAAAAATGCAAGTGTGGTTGTGGATGATGTTTCGGGAACGAATCGCGTCATGATGATTGTTGGACTGGTGGTGCTTATCACTTTTATCACAGTCATGGTCATCCTATTTTCGAGGGATCAAGAAACACTGGTTGTGCCGCGAAGTGTGAAAAAAGTCGTGGTAGAACTCAATGTGAAAAATCGCGGGAAAATTCAATTGGAACTGCGCAATGATTTCATGCCGAAGACGGTAAACACATTCGTAGGGAATATAATTTATGATTTGTATAAAGGTAGAAAGTTCTTCCGTGTAGACAATTACATGACGATGGCTGGGTCGCCGACGGACGAGGCCGGCTTCGACAACGGTCAGCCTGTCCCACTTGAGTCACATCCGGAAATGAAAGTGGAGCGTTATGCGATCGGCATGGGGAAGGATACAAAGGCTAATCTGAGTTCGAGCGCAATCTTTTTTATTGCAAAAGCAAGAGAAGCGGATTTCGATGGGAAATACGCGGTATTTGGTAAAGTCGCCAATGTGGCTTCAGAAAAGGTGCTGGATTCACTACAGTTGAAAGACATCATCGAAAGTGCAAAAGTCTTGACCTTTGATGATCAACCTTATGCATCTCCGACCCCGTAAATATTATGAGCGGTAACTGCCATTAATATCAATATATCCATGGGAAAAATCACAGGTCCATACGTGATCGTTGTGTGTGCCTTCTTTTAAATCGATGGTTAAAGTAATCTCGTCTTTGGAGAGTATCTCCTTTGCACGTGCTTCGTCGAACTCAAGGCCCGCACTGCGTTTGCAAGTCATCAAATCGCCAATGTAAATATCCACATTATTTGGATTGAATGTCGCGCCAGAGTATCCTGCGGCCGTAATGATGCGACCCCAGTTCGCGTCTTCGCCAAATGCAGCGGTTTTCACGAGCGGAGATTTTGCAACGGAAATCGCCACTTTATAGGCGTCGTCTGTAGAAAGTGCATTGTTTACCACGACATTGATGAGTTTTGTAGCACCTTCGCCATCTTTTGCAATCATTTTCGAGAGCTGCGTACACACATAATTCAAAGCGGTCGCAAATAGTTCATAGTCAAAACTTTCTGAGTCAATGAGCGGCGTCTCAGACATGCCATTGGCCATAATAATGACCATATCACATACGGAAGTATCGCCATCAATGGAGACGCGATTAAAGGTTTTTTTGACCGTTGATTTTAAAGCCTGGTTGAGCATTTTTCTTGAAACAGAGGCATCGGTCGTAATGACGCCAATCATCGTAGCCATATCGGGATGAATCATGCCGGACCCTTTTGCCATGCCAGCGATGGTGACAGGCTTTTCATTGATATCGATGCGCACGCAGACTTCTTTCGGGATGAGATCCGTGGTCATAATGGCAACTTCTGCTTTATGTCCGCCCGTTTCGGAGAGTTTGGAATAGGCTTTTTTAATCCCAGATGAAAGCGCTTTCATATTCATCTTGACACCAATGACGCCAGTTGAGCCAAAGATAATTTCGCGTTCTTCACAACCGATGAGTTTTGCGGTCTGTTTGATGACACTGAGCGCGTCGTCGTCGCCATCGGAACCGACACAAGCATTGGCATTGCCACTATTGATGACAATCGCCTTGGTTCGTCCGCCATCGTCAAAACACATATGATCGATTGCTTTCTGAAGGGAATGTCCCTTGATTAAATTTTGCGTAAATACGCCTGCTGAATTTGTCACGCAGTCTGAGACGATCATAGCCAAATCTGGCTTGCCGTCCTTTTTGATGCCGCACGCTACACCAGTGGCTTTAAACCCTTTTGGTGTCGTAATGGAACCATCAGATATCTTTTGCATAGAAATACCTCCTTGTGTGACTGCAAGTCTTGGAATGAACTTATTCCCTATTATATATAAAAAATGCTTCAAGTCAATATCAAAGTGTTTACTACTAGCGCTTAAAATGGTATTATTTCATACAAGAAACGCATAAATTCAATAGACAGGAAGAGAAAACAATGGTTGAACAAATGGAGAAGAGTTATAATCCGAAACTAGTCGAAGACAAATTGTATCAAGAATGGCTTGATAAAGGCTATTTTCACGCTGTCGTCGATCCCGATAAAAAGCCTTATACCATCGTGATTCCGCCGCCAAACATTACCGGCCAGTTACATATGGGGCACGCTATTGATAACGCGTTGCAGGACACCCTCATCCGTTGGAAACGGATGCAAGGCTACTCTGCGCTCTGGTTACCCGGTACCGATCATGCCAGCATTGCAACCGAAGCGAAAATCGTAGAGGCAATGGCAAAAGAGGGCCTTACCAAAGAAATGATAGGCCGTGAAAAATATATGGAGCGCGCCTGGGAATGGCGCCGTGTGTATGGCGGCAGAATTGTTGACCAACTCAAAAAATTAGGGAGCTCTTGCGACTGGGAACGAGAACGTTTCACCATGGATGAGGGACTTTCTAAGGCGGTTCAAGAAGTATTCTTAAGATTACATAAAAAAGGCTTAATCTATCGTGGAGAGCGTATTATCAACTGGTGTCCGACCTGTCTGACTTCGATTTCTGAAGCAGAAGTAGAGCACACAGAGACGGACGGAAACTTTTGGCACATCAAGTACCCTCTAAAAGATAGTGATGAGTTTTTGGTCGTTGCGACTACGAGACCCGAGACGATGCTTGGGGATACCGCTGTGGCAGTCAATCCAGAGGATACAAGATATTCGCATTTCATTGGGAAAAAGATTATTCTTCCGCTGATTGTACGAGAAATTCCGATCATCGCGGATGACTATGTCGACAAATCCTTTGGCACGGGCTGTGTCAAAATTACACCCGCACATGATCCGAATGATTTTGAAGTGGGACTCCGACATGATTTAGATGTCATCAAAGTCATGAACGATGATGCCACCATGAATGCAAATGCTGGACCATATCAGGGGATGACCCGTTACGATGCACGCGCCCAAATCCTGAAAGACCTTGCGGCGCTTGGTTTGCTGGTCAAAGTGGAACCGCATAAGCACAATGTCGGTGCGTGTTACCGTTGCGACACCACGGTTGAACCGATGGTTTCAAAGCAGTGGTTTGTAACTATGCAACCATTGGCGGATCCAGCCATTGCGGCGGTCAAGGACGGAACGATTCAGTTTGTCCCAGAACGCTTTTCGAAAACCTATTTCAACTGGATGGAAAACATCCACGATTGGTGTATCTCAAGACAGCTTTGGTGGGGGCATCGGATTCCTGCCTATTATTGCAATGATTGTGACGAGGTCATCGTTTCGGGTGACGCAGTTACGGTCTGTCCAAATTGTCATTCGACAAACATCCGACAAGATGAAGACACGCTGGACACTTGGTTCAGCTCTGCACTTTGGCCGTTTTCCACTTTGGGATGGCCGGATGACACTGCTGATTTTAACTACTTTTATCCTACAAACGTCCTCGTGACCGGGTATGATATCATTTTCTTTTGGGTCGCACGCATGATTTTTTCGGGTATCGCGCACGCGGGCAAAGAACCCTTTTCCCATGTGTTCATTCATGGGCTCGTTCGCGATGCCAACGGCAGGAAAATGTCTAAATCTCTTGGCAATGGAATCGACCCACTGGATGTCATCGAACACAGCGGAGCAGATGCGTTGCGTTTTGCATTAACCATCGGGACATCGCCTGGAAACGACCTGCGTTTCAGCGAAGAAAAGGTGGAAGCAGCCCGCAACTTTACCAATAAAATTTGGAATGCATCGCGATTCGTATTGATGAACTTCGACGAAGATTTGAATTTTGATGCGGTTGATTATTCTAAATTGACTTTGGCGGACAAATGGATTTTAAATCGCGTCAATCAACTGAGTGTTTCCGTCACGGAGTTGCTTGAAAAGTTCGATTTCGGGATGGCGCTACAGAAAGTGTATGAATTCATCTGGGATGAATTCTGTGACTGGTACATCGAACTTGCTAAGCCTCGCTTGTATAATAAGGATGCCGACGGCAGACTGGAAGTCCAATTCACACTGCATTATGCGCTTAGTAACGCAATGAAGTTGTTGCATCCGTTTATGCCGTTCATCACCGCTGAAATCTACTCCTTTCTGATCCATGACGGGAAGAGCATCATGGTTTCAGCTTGGCCTGAATGGAAGCAGGAATTTGTCTTTGAGGCAGAGCAGACCCAGATGGAATATATTATGCAGGTCATCAAGGAAATCAGAAATATCAGGGCGGAGCGAAATGTTCCACCATCCAAACAAACTAGCCTCACGTTTGTGGCGTCGGGAGAGATCGAGTTCGATATTTTGACACAGGGGATTCCGTATTTCAAACGTTTGGCATTTGCCAATGAAGTAGTCGTCCAAAAAGAAGCGAGCAACTTGGATGAAAATGCTGTGTCCATCGTACTGCCTGGTGCTGAGGCATTCATCCCAATCGGGGAGCTGGTGGATTTGGAAAAAGAAATCGCACGTCTGACAAAGGAAAAAGAGACTCTGGAGCAGGAACTTGTGCGGGTCAAAGGCAAACTGGGCAATCCAGGATTCGTCGGGAAAGCGCCAGCGGCCTTAATCCAGGAAGAACAGGAAAAAATGGCGAAATATCAAGAAATGTATGATAAAGTTTGCGCACGATTACAGGACTTTCAATAGAGTGGAGGAATGAACATGAACTACGGATTTGTACGAATCGCAGCAGCGGTGCCAGAACTCAAGGTCGCGAACTGCTTGTTCAACACCAACGCAATCATCAAGCAGATGAAGGAAGCAAGCCTGGGTGGCGCATCCATTTGCGTATTTCCCGAGTTGGCGGTGTCGGCGTATACCTGTGGTGATTTGTTTTTAACCGAAACCCTTCAGTCGTCGGTACTGCAGAGTTTATACAAAATACTTAAGGCCTCTGAAAAAGAGTCCATTGGCGACATGATCACCATCGTCGGTGCGCCGCTCAAAAACAAGAACCGCCTTTATAACTGTGCGGTCGTCATCCAAAGCGGGGAAGTTCTTGGCGTGGTCGCGAAGACGTGTTTGCCGCAATATGCAGAGTTTTACGAGAAGCGTTGGTTTACCCCGTGTACCGAGGAAACGGAGGGTGATATTCATTTGCTCGGGCAGGACACCCTGTTCGGTAATGATTTGTACTTCCGCTGCTCCAATATCCCTGATTTTGCGTTTGGTGTGGAGATTTGTGAAGATCTTTGGGCACCCATTCCACAGTCGTCCAAGCTCGCGATTGCTGGCGCGAACGTTTTATTCAACCTTTCTGCAAGTGATGAGACCATCGGCAAACATGCCTATCGGCAGAGCCTGATTTCGCAACAATCCGCAAACTGCATCGCTGCCTATGTGTTCGCGTCAGCGGGGCCAGGTGAATCGACCACAGACGTGGTGTTTGGTGGTTATGGCGCCGTCTATGAGAATGGGAAACTTCTGCAGGAATCGGATCGGTTTGTGACATCGTCTCTTACGTTTGCTGATGTCGATGTCCAACGTTTGAATGCCGAGCGTCTCCGCAACACCACATTCTCCGGACTTGAGCAGGGCTTTGCGCGCGACACCGACTTCGAACTCAATCAAATCATAAATTTTGAGCATTCAAAAGAAACCAAGGAAGTCGCTTTTGATTTGCGCCGTTTTGTGGATCCGCACCCGTTTGTGCCGTCCAATAAAAATTCGATTGACGAACGTTGTCGGGAAATTTTCAATATTCAAACGACCGGCTTGATGAAGCGTCTACAACACGTCAACTGCCAAACTGCGGTGATCGGGATATCGGGCGGGCTTGACTCGACGCTTGCGTTGCTCGTAGCGGTTTCTGCTTTTGAAAAACTAAAAATCAAACCATCCAATATCTCCGCCCTCACAATGCCTGGCTTTGGCACGACGGACAACACGTATAACAACGCCATCGCGCTGATGAAGTCGCTCAAGGTAACGATTGTTGAAATCGACATCAAAGAGGCTTGTTTGCGGCATTTTGAGGCAATTGGACACCCTGCAGACTTGCATGACCTGACATTTGAAAATGTGCAAGCACGCGAACGCACGCAATTACTATTTGATTATGCAGGACGTGTCAATGGAATCGTGGTTGGCACAGGCGATATGTCCGAGCTTGCTCTTGGTTGGTGTACTTATAACGGCGATCACATGTCGAATTATGGCGTCAATGCTGGCGTCCCGAAGACACTGGTCAAACACCTCGTAGAGTGGGTCGCGGACAACCATACCGACAAGAATTCAAAGGCGATTCTCCATCGCGTCATAGAGACGCCAATTTCACCGGAATTATTACCGCCGGATCCTGTGGGACAAATCGCACAAAAAACCGAAGATATTGTAGGTCCATATGAACTCCATGATTTCTTCCTGTATCATTTTTTGAAGTATGGCGCTGAGCCGACAAAAATATTATTCCTAGCGCAAATTGCGTTTCAAGGCATCTATTCCAAAAGTACCATCACCATCTGGTTGATTACCTTCTTGAAACGGTTCTTCAGCCAGCAGTTTAAGCGATCCTGTATTCCAGACGCTCCCAAGGTCGGTACGATTTCGTTGTCGCCACGCGGCGACTGGAGAATGCCGAGTGATGCGTGTGTGGATATTTGGTTGAAAGAATTGACGACTGGGAAGTAATTTTTACGAGGAGGGGTTCGATTGAAGAAAATTAGCGATTGGATTGGTAATAGGTTGTCCGACGGGTTGTCATCGATGGTGATGTTTTATGCAGTTACTTTTTTGGTATTATTGCCACTTCTCTTTCAAAGGCCGGATTCCTTTATCACTTGGATTCAATATTTAAGTACTGCGGTGCTGCAAGCTGCCGCATTGCCGTTGCTCGGTTACACCACGAAGCGATCTGGTGATATTCAAGCGAAGATTTTGCAGGAAACCCATGATTCCGTCATGAACGAACTTGAAATCATAAAGACGCAGCAAGTCGATGATAAAAAAATCATGGAATCTCAACAAAAAATTATTCTCGAATTGAAAGATATTATTAAGGAAATACACACAAACACGAAAGATTAAAGTTTGAACCCGTGCGGGAGCAGTTCTGACACTTTGTAGACTTTATAATTGCATGCGGGGTCGCTCACGATGACCTCTGCATCTGGCATAAACTCAAATAAGAACTGCCTACAGATGCCACAGGGGTAGGTCAGTTCATTTCCGTTGGAAACAGATACCACGGCAATGGCCTGGAATGCTCTGTGTCCTTCCGAAACGGCCTTCACCATCGCGGTGCGTTCCGCGCAGATGGTCGCGCCATACGTTGAATTTTCGATATTGCAACCCTGGAAAACTTCACCACTCTCCGTCAATAATGCAGCGCCCACTTTAAAATTGGAATAGGGGGCATACGCATTTGTTGTTGCATCGATTGCGGCTTGTATTAGTTTGATTCGATCCATACGATCCACTCCTCGTGATTCTTTGAATTCATTTTAACACATTTTGACATCGAATTTTTGTTTTTAAAGGAGTATAATAAAAAAAGCATGTATTTGGAGTTGATAGAAGTGAAGAATTATTCGATTGATTTAAATTTAAGAACCATTGACAAGGCAGACGTCGTTGTCATAGGGGGAGGTCCTTCTGGTGTAGCCGCTGCAATTGCCGCTGCGCGGAACAAAAAGCGCGTGATTCTAATCGAAACAAGCGCGCAATTAGGTGGCATGGCGACCTTGGGTGGCGTTGCAATCTATATGCCGGTCGGCAATTTCACTGGGATATTCAAAGAATTGATGACGGAATTTATTCCAAAACAGGTCGAAGACGCATTGAATGGAAAGGATCCTTGGCCGTTTGCGTTTCAATTCAACCCGATTTTGTTTCGCCATTATTTAAATATGAAAATGGAACGAGAAGGGGTACAAGTGTATTATCATACCACCTTTGCGAAAACAATCAAGGACGGGAATTGTTTGAGGGCAATCGTCGTCAATACGCGCGAGGGGCTCTTCGTGATTGAGGGCAAGCGTTTTGTTGACTGTACCGGAGATGCGCGGGTTGCCATCGATGCAGGCGCAAACTATACGACTGGACGCGAAGAAGATCATGTGACACAACCCGTTACGTTGATGATGATTATGCAAAATACGCATCAACCTGTCGATTCGACGTTACCAGAGGATTGCTATTTCTACGAAACAGTGGAGGATCTCCCACAGGGACGTCTCTTGTCTTGGGAACGTTGCGGAGATGGCAGCATGCTCATCAACATGACACGCGTCAAAGGGAATGGCGCAAGAATTGAGGACATCAATTACTTTGAAAAAGAAGCATTGAAACAAGCACTTTCGGTTGCGAATTATCTACAACGCAATGGCTACCCAACCTATAAATTAGTCAACGTAGCACCACAAGCTGGCGTGAGACAAACCAATCAGGTGGAAGGGTTATATAAGTTAGGAGAAGTGGATATTTTCAACGCATTGCAGCATGCAGATGCGGTCGCGAGTACAAACTATGGGATTGATATTCATAGCCCGGACGGTGCGAAAACATGCGACGTTCGAGATGTCTCAACCTATGATATTCCTTATCGCTGTATGGTTCCTGTTGGAATCGAGAACTTGCTCGTGTCCGGAAGAGCGATTTCGGCAACGCATGTCGCGATGTCATCTGCCCGCGTGATGCCGACCTGTTATGCGCTAGGAGAAGCCGCGGGTGTGGCGGTTGCGCTTTCCATTGATAAGGACTGTGCGTTAAAAGATATTCCAATAAAAGACTTAGAGAACAACTTCAAGAAAACTTGAAAAAACGCAAAGAAATCCGATAAGAACGCTTGACAATTTGCTGTTAAGTCGGTATTATTGTCATTGTCGCTGTTCGGGAAATACACTGACAGTTTCTGATGGTGGGTGTAGTTCAGTGGTTAGAGCGCCAGATTGTGGTTCTGGATGTCGTGGGTTCAAATCCCATCACCCACCCCAATTTATAGGGATGTAGCCAAGTCGGTAAGGCACCAGACTTTGACTCTGGCATTCGTAGGTTCGAGTCCTGCCATCCCTGCCAAGCACGGGCCATTAGCTCAGGTGGTAGAGCACTTGACTTTTAATCAAGGTGTCCGGAGTTCGAGTCTCCGATGGCTCACCAAAAGACCCTACAGTCGAAAGACTTGTAGGGTCTTTGCTATGTCGTAAATTAGGTTGCTAAACTTCGTTCTGAGATGATACTATGTAAAAGAAAGTACGCTTCGTTTTGGAGGAGGATTTCTATGAATATTAGAAAAATTCAAATGATGGCAATTAGTTTTCTCTTAGTTGGTAGCATTCTTTTCACGAGTTGCAACACGGATTCCACTGCGATTCAATTTACGATTCGTGATCAAGTCTTGAATCAAGTAGACAGTCGATTGTTTGGACAGTTTCTAGAACGTGCTACGTTTGGGGAACCAGGCCCTGAGGTTGCGCTTGATCCAAAGACAAATCAATTGAAGCCTCAAATTTCAGAACTGATTAAAAATATGAATATCCCGTTAATTCGATTTCCGGGAGGTACGGACATCGATTACAGTGACTGGCGTGATTTGATTGACAATGTACCTGGACGTGTTGATTCTAATCACCCAGCAAAAGTCAGAGGTACAGGGAAAGAGATGATCACAACAAAGTTCGGATATGACGAGTTTTTGACTTATGCGGAAGAACTGCAAACCGAGACATTGATTCCCCTTAATCTGAGAGAAGGTCTCGCTGGTCAAATCTCGTTACAAGAAGCAGCTCTGAATGCTGCCGGTCTTGTAGCCTATTGTAATGCTCCAATTGGCGCAAAGTTGCCCAAAGGGATGCCCGACTGGCCCAGTATCCGCGCCTTAAATGGTCATCCAGCGCCATATAAAGTGAAGTATTTTCAACTTGGCAATGAGATTCTTGCCTATGCTGATATGCTATTGAATGGGTATGGATATGAAAATGATAAAGAAAAAGCAAAGTATTTTGTAAAAGTGATTCAAACTTATATAGAAGAAATCAAACTAGTGGATCCTACGGTGGAAATCTTGTTGGATGCGTTGCTAGGGAAAACAACTGATCTTGTGTTGAGGGATGCATATGTCTGCAAAAATGTTCAGTATTTAGCGGTACATCAGTATCAACCTCTCGCTTTTTCTTCTGTTACGAAAGACGGGGTCGAATATCCGAAAGATAAATTAACATTTGATGAAATGTGGTACGCGAGCGTCATGACCCCCTATATAGATCAAAATGGAAAGGCTTATTTTGCGGACAATGTGATGGATGTCGTTCAAAAGCAAAAGGCAAAAGTTTGGAAAGCAGCAATGACCGAATGGAATTTTAACGGCGGCGGTTGGGGTGATGTGAATATTTGGAATAAAGGAATGCATTCTTTACTTGCAAAAGGTCTCGGCGCGGCGGGTTTCCTAAATGCGTTTATCCGAGCGGGGGATACTTTTAAAATTGCCACACAATCCAACTTGCTGGGTGCTGGCTGGGATATTGGAGCAATTTATGTCGACAAGAATGGAAAAATCCCTTCTAACTATCGCCCAACAGGATTAATGACTGCGCTATATTCAAAATATCATGGGTCGAATCGATTGGATATGTCTGAACAAAATGTACCGACTTATGAGCAACCGTACTCGATGGGGGGCGTGGTAGCAAACAAAAAAGTGGCGATGATTGATGCTGTCGTGACTGCTAGCAACAATGCCATCTACTTTCATGCAATCAATCGTGATCTCTACAAATCGCAAATGATTCAAATCGATTGCAGTGCATTTCGAAATCTGAAAGGAAGTGCAATACTGCATTATGTGACTGGCAGTCAAACAGATCCGATGCCGTATGGGCAAGTCGAAGTGGCGCAAATGCATGATGTGCCTCTATCTTTCACTGAAAACAAATTGTCCGTAACACTTCCTGAGAGATCTGTCTGCGTAGTAGAAATTGTACGCAACTCATAAATTTGATTATTAAATTTTGTGATATAATGTCCTCATGAAAAAGAACCGAACCATATTGCTAGCATTCATATTAATGATTTCGATATTCATGGCTGGCGAAAGCGTACTTTCTGAACAAAGTGATGAATATCTCTATTCGGTTGCGGATTCTCATGCAACCATTACGAAGTATACAGGAAAAGGTGGAGCAATCAGCATCCCTGAAGAACTTGGAGATGCGCCAGTTAAAATCATTGGGACCCGTGCGTTTGCGTCGTCAAAGTCTATCAAAAGCGTCTTATTGCCGAATGAAGTTTCCACTCTTTCCGATGGCGCTTTCCAAAGCTGCGCGAACTTAAAGTCAGTGTTTTTTTTGGGACAGGCTCCAACGATGGGTGTTGGCGTTTTTAAAAATTCAAGCACGTCCTTTCTGGTCTATTATCTACACGGCAAAACCGGGTATTCACGCAAGTGGCATGGGTATCCGACGAAAGGATTTCCTCAAATCAGCCAATTGACGAATCGATCCAATATTGTGAGAGGGTTTTCTGTTCCGAATCGCTCTCTCACTCTGACAATCAAAAAGTCAAAGTATAAAATCAGCACTAATCAGACTGGGGATTGGAAAAAGGTCCTTAAAAAACATCTAAAAATCGGAACCAGGGTCAGCGTGACTGGGACACTGAATGAAGATACGAAAATCATTAAAACGACCTTTGTCAAGCCAACTGCGCCGTTTGTTCATGAATTGAATGCGCTCAGTCCGTTCATCACGGGGCATACCTATGCAAAAGCAAAAGTGAGTATCTGTATCAGCGGAAAGTGGAAATCTTTGAAAGCAGAGGCAAACGGGGCCTTTGTCATGAAAGTTTGCAAGGTACTCAAAGCGGGTACCAAAATCAGTGCAAAAACAACATTGTACGGGCAGACCAGTGCGACGATCTTCAAAAAGATTGTGAGACCTACAAAAAGAGCGCAACTAGCGGATCAGATTTTGAAAAACAAAAAAATTGCCTTGTCGAAAATACATCCTTCAGGCGTCGTAGACAGCGCGTTTGCGCAACAAAATATCTGCGATACCCGTTTGGGCTATACTGCGAAACGCAGCCATTACGGAACAGCGCCGGGCGGTAGTGTGTTTCTGCAAGAAAAATTGTTGTATGCCATGATTCAATTATCAAAAAAATACAGTTTTAGAATTTCGGAAATCGCGGGCGCAAGTCACTCGAGTGGTTCAAAGCACTATAGGGGTGCTGCGTTTGATATTGATCGGATCAATGGGTCCAGTGCAGCGCACAGCGCTCTTGCGAACAAATTTATACAACTTGCAAAGAGCTTTGGAATGGGGACGATTAAGGAATCGCATTGTATTCATTTGTCGCTCTAAAATAAAAATGAATTTTGGTGACATCAGTCAGGGATTGTGATATATTTGTTTCCAAATCGTTTTGGGGGTTACTACGTGCGATACCACAACATAGAAGAGGAACCTTTTGAGATCAGCGGATTTCCTTTTAAGATAGAAAATAATAGTTTTAATCGTTTGCCGGGTCGCATTATGCCGTTGCTCCCAGATCACTTGCAGTGGGTCGCACCGCAGCCGTCTGGAGGGATTATTCGTTTCCAGTCAAATGCCAGAAAACTTTCGCTGAATGTTGCGCTTTTGCGCAACGAAACCTCACGGAACTGTACACAAGCGTTGCTGTCGGGCTTTGACGTGTATATCGATTGTGGCGGAGGATATGAATTCTCTTTTAACATTTGTCCGGAAAATAATCCAGTGGCCTATGTAGCTGAAATTCCTTGGGATTTGCCTGCCGGGATGAAAGATTTCATGATTTACATGCCCTTGCAAAATCCAGTTCAGACCGTGAAGATAGGGTTGGATCGCGACGCCTTGATTGAAAAGCCAAAGCCGTTTGCTTTCCCGAAGCCGATTTTGTTCTATGGGTCTTCCATTACTTGCGGCTTTTGTGCTTCAAGACCAGGGCTGAGTTATCCCGCCAGAATCACGCGCCAGCTGAACGCAAATCTCATCAATTTCGGATTTGGTGGCGCTGCAAAAGGTGAGTTGGAAGTCGCAAACGCGATTGGCACACTTGATTTGAGTTGCTTTGTCATGGATTATGACTATAATGCGCCAAGCGCGAATCATCTGCGAGACACGCATTGCGCGTTTTACGAGGCGGTGCGCGGGGCAAAACCTGATTTGCCAATCATCATCATCTCTGCACCGTTTCTATATAAGGATGTAAAAGGATTTTCAGAACGACGAGAAATCATTGCGCAAACTTATGAAACCGGTATACGTAGAGGGGACCAGAATTTGTACTTTATTGACGGTGGGACATTTTTCAAAGAAGAAGAATGGGCCGATTTTACGCTGGATTTGGTACACCCGAATGATATGGGCTTTGCGCGCATGACACAGATGATTTTACCAGTAATACAACATGTATTTGGAGGATGAGTTTTATGGTTAAAAACATGACTTTGGTGGCGATGTTTGCCGCCCTTACAGCGGTCGGGGCGTTTATTCGCATTCCATTTTATCCGGTCCCGTTTACGTTACAGTTTTTATTTGTTTGCCTCGCAGGGCTATTGCTTGGCTCGAAGTTGGGCGCCCTGTCACAGGTTGTATATGTGGCGGTCGGGCTGATCGGCGCGCCGATTTTCGCGAAAGGGTACGGCGGGATTGCTTATGTATTGGAACCGACCTTTGGCTATTTAATCGGATTCATCATTTGCGCATTTTTTACTGGGCTCCTCTTCGAGAACATGTTGCGGCCGCGCTTCTTTATGACCCTCTCGCTTTCCTTAGCGGGTATGGTACTCTTGTACATCCCTGGCGTCACGTACATGTATATTATGATTAACTATTTCGCTGCGGGGAAATCGATTGCGGTGGATGTCGCCGTGACGACTGGTTTTTTGAACTTTTTGCCGTCAGGCATCATCTTCTGCGTCATAGCTTCGATGATAGCGATGCGGGTAAAGCCAGTTCTCATGCGAATGAGGTAGTACGGCAAAGTTCTAGTTGTGCGAACCCCGATTCTGAGTTAAAATGAGTGCAAACTGCAAAGAGGAGCGTGTTGATATGCCAAAGAGGTCAGATATCAAGAAGATATTAATTATTGGGTCAGGTCCGATTATTATTGGGCAGGCGTGCGAGTTCGACTATTCGGGGACACAGGCATGTAAGGCTTTAAAAGGGCTGGGATATGAGATTGTGCTTGTAAATTCAAATCCGGCGACGATTATGACGGATCCGAAAGTGGCGGATGTCACTTATATTGAACCATTAAATATTAAGAGATTGACGGATATCATTGCGAAGGAACGGCCAGATGCGCTGTTGCCGAATCTTGGCGGCCAGATGGCCCTCAATTTGAGCCTCGAGCTCAGCAACGCTGGCATCCTTGATAAGTACGCAGTGAAAGTCATCGGCGTCCAGCTGGATGCCATTGAGCGTGGTGAAGACCGCATTGCGTTTAAGAATACGATGCATGCGTTGGGCATTGAGATGCCTCTCAGCAAAGAAGCCTACACAGTGGAAGAGGCGCAGGATATCGCCGCAGAAATTGGATATCCCGTAGTCATAAGACCTGCGTTCACCATGGGTGGAACGGGTGGTGGCATCGCATATAATATTGAAGAATTGCAAGTGATCGTGAGCCGCGGCATTCAAGCGTCGATGGTCGGACAAGTGCTGGTCGAAGAGTCGGTGCTCGGCTGGGAAGAGTTAGAGCTTGAAGTGGTAAGGGATGCGAAGAACCATATGATTACCATCTGCTTCATCGAAAACATCGATCCGATGGGGGTCCATACGGGTGATTCGTTCTGTTCGGCGCCGATGTTGACAATTGCTCCGGAACTGCAAAAGAAACTCCAAGACTATTCGTATTCTATCGTGGAGTCGATTGGGGTCATCGGTGGTACAAACGTGCAGTTTGCGCACGATCCACAGACGGGGCGCGTGGTGATTATCGAAATCAATCCGCGGACGTCAAGGTCCTCAGCGCTTGCTTCAAAGGCGACTGGATTCCCGATTGCGTATGTATCCTCATTGCTCGCAGCGGGGTTGACGCTCGATGAGATTCCATATTGGAAGGGTGGCACACTCGAGCAATACGTGCCGACGGGGGATTACGTCGTCATCAAGTTTGCGCGTTGGGCGTTTGAAAAGTTCAAAGGAGTGGAGGACCGCCTCGGGACTCAGATGCGTGCCGTTGGCGAAGTCATGAGCATCGGAAGAACTTACAAGGAAGCGTTCCAAAAGGCGATTCGTTCGTTGGAGTCGGGCCGCTATGGGCTCGGGTTTGCGAAAAAGTTCAATACGCTCGAAAAGGATGACCTCATGCAACTGCTCGCGATTCCCACAAGTGAACGTCAATTCATCATGTATGAAGCGTTGCGCAAGGGTGCGACGGTGGACGAATTGTTCGCACTGACAAAAATCAAACATTGGTTCCTGACACAAATGAAGGAACTGGTGGACCTGGAAAATGAAATTCTTCTGTATAAGAAGCGGGTGCTGCCAGCGGCGACGTTGATTCAGGCGAAGAAGGATGGATTCTCAGACAAATACATCGCGAAGCTGCTTGGCGTTCCGGAGGAGTATATCAGAATGCAGCGAAATACGCTCGGTATCGTGGAAGAGTGGGATTTTGTGCCGGTGAGTGGTGTGGACAACGCGGAGTACTATTATTCGACCTACAATGGTCTGGGCACGCTTGGCAAGGCGGTCAAAGAGGCGCGGATTGCGCAGGGGTTGCAGCCGGTCAACGAGCTGAAATCAAAGGAAAAGCGCGTCATCATTTTGGGTGGTGGTCCGAATCGCATCGGGCAGGGGATTGAGTTCGACTATTGCTGCGTGCATGCGGCGTTTGCATTGCGCGAACTGGGCTTTGACACCATCATGATTAATTGTAATCCGGAGACGGTTTCGACCGATTATGACACCTCGAGCAAGTTGTATTTTGAGCCGCTGACGGTGGAGGACGTGCTTTCCATCTGTGAACACGAGCAGCCACTTGGCGTCATTGTGCAATTTGGCGGCCAAACGCCTTTGAATATCGCGGAAGAGTTAAAGCAAGCCGGCGTCAACATTCTTGGGACTGCCCCAGAAATCATCGATCTTGCGGAAGACAGAGATTTATTTCGCAATATGATGGAAAAGATGGGGATTCCGATGCCTGAGTCAGGGATGGCGAGCAACGTTGATGAGGCCATTGCGATTGCAAATGCGATAGGATACCCTGTCATGGTGCGGCCGTCGTTTGTCCTAGGTGGGAGAGCGATGGAAGTTATCCACGATGAAGAGATGTTGCGACAATACGTCGATACGGCAGTTTTGGTGAGTCCGGACCGCCCGATTTTGATTGACCGTTTTCTGGAGAACGCGCTCGAATGCGAAGCAGATGCGCTTGCGGACGGCACCAATGCGTTTGTGCCGGCAGTGATGGAGCACATCGAGTACGCGGGCATCCATTCCGGAGACTCGGCTTGTGTGATTCCACCAGTCAATATTACGGAAGCACAGTTGTCTACCATTCGCGAATACACCCGCAAAATCGCTTCAGAACTTGGTGTCGTGGGGCTCATGAACATTCAATATGCCATCGAGAAAGGAAAAATCTTCGTACTCGAAGCAAATCCGCGCGCGAGCAGAACCGTACCGTTGGTGTCAAAGGTTTGCAATTTCGAACTGGTAAAGATTGCGACAGGACTCATTATGGCGCCGTTTACTGGAAAGCCAGTTGATTTGTCGGTCATGAAACCGCCTGTCATCAAGCACTTTGGCGTCAAAGAAGCGGTGTTCCCGTTCAATATGTTCCCAGAGGTGGATCCGATCCTTGGGCCAGAAATGCGTTCGACTGGCGAGGTGCTCGGTCTTGCGGAGACGTTTGGATTGGCGTTCTATAAGGCGCTGGAAGGGGCGAAAACCATTCTTCCGCTGTCCGGAACGATACTGCTGAGCGTAAACGAAGATGACCGCGCTGAGTCGGTGGCGGTTGCAAAATACTTTGAGAAACTTGGCTTCAAGATCAAAGCAACGCGAGGCACGCACGCTTACATTACGGCGCAAGGGGTCAAAGCGGAAGTCATCAACAAATTATATGAAGGCAGACCAAATATCGAAGATGCCATCAAAAATGGCGAGTTACAAATGGTCATCAACACGCCAGTAGGGAAGCGGAGCTCAAACGATGATTCGTATATCAGGAAAGCCGCCATTAAATTTGCAATTCCATACATCACAACCCTGACTGCGGCGATGGCCAGTGCAAAAGGAATCGATGATCGGTTGTTATTAAATATTGACAATGTGCAGTCACTGCAAAAGTATCACGAAAACATCTAGATTTTTAGATTTCGAGCGGTTTCTTTTTGCGCAAAAGAAAAATGAAAATGTATAGGGGGAGGATAAAAATCCCCCCTATCATTGTGTAAAGATTTGCTTTTTTTGCAGGGCGGCAGTAAAGTAGGAAGAACGTGTTCCATGCATAAAGCCAGATGATTGCACAAACAAAGACAACGACAGTCTGGAGGATGACGTTGTTCCCGTAGAAAAAGCCGGCCCAAGCTAGAATTGGCAACAAAGGAAAGACAAACTCCGCTTTTGGGATGCGGAAAAACGGGAGATCGATGGTTTCAATCAATTTCCCAATCACGAAGAACTGCAGGACTGGAATGTATCCGATCCAGTAGCGCTTGATGTCTGCGGCTTCGCCCATTTTGGCAATGGCAAAAGAGCCAAGCACGATAATGGCGAAAAAAACAAAGGTTACGATATAAATTGCGACAGTAATTGTAATTGGCATTTGCTTTTTATCCCTCGAATCATTAGAATAGTAAATGGATTATATCATATTATCTTAGGAAGGTGCACTATGAACCCAAACTTAAATCACGGACTCAGAAATTTTTTCGGCTACCTCAAGGATTCGTTCAAGGCAAATGAAGTAGCAAACCAAACCAAAGTGAAAATCCTCTTCTCTATAGTTTTCATAATCTACGGCGCTGCCTATTTGTTTGCCACGCAAATTATGGAGAATTTGAATGCAGGTCTCTTGTATGAAAACTTCTTGAAAGACACAACAGCCTTGTTTAGTAATCCAAAGTTATTTGATGCAAACATGCAAAATCAGTTATACGCGACATTCCAAACCACGTTCGCACCTTATATTAGCGTGTTTATTGACTTATTTATAGTAAGTGTCTTGAACTATTTGCCCTACCTTGTTGTATCTTTGATTACAATCTTGTACTGCAAGGACTTGATGGCACATCACTTACCACTGAATGCGAAGGGGATCACAAAAGAATCGCCCGTTATTTGGAAAGCGTTCCTGCTGCAACTGTGTATCCTGCCATTTGCATTTCTGACCATCGCGGGCACAGACATCTTTTCCATCATACTTTATCCGTTTTTGAATTCGATTTATTGGTTCTTCGTTTTCTCGTTGTTTGACCGCAAGTCCATTTCGGTGAAATTCGGCGCTGCCTTTGTATCGGCGTTTGCGATTTATCGCAAACGGTTTATCCAACTGATTTTCATCGTCGTGTTCTTTTCCATTTTATCATCCTTAATCATCTCCGTTATGAACGCCGTCTTTGAGACCTTCAACCGTCCATTTCTCACGGCCTCTGTGCAAGCATTTCTCTTTGCAATCTTGCAATTCATTAGCATTCGATTTTTATTTTTTATTTATAAAGACATCCGGCATCCCGAGTTAATCAAAGATCCAGAAAATGAGGAAGAGAACTATGACGACTAAGCAAGCATTAAAGGAACAATTTATTACGATTTTCGGCGGCGAAACATCTGCGTTACGCGTGTTTCAAGCCCCGGGCCGCGTCAACTTGATTGGCGAACACACCGATTACAACGGGGGCTTTGTCTTCCCAGCGGCATTGACGGTCGGGACGACCATTGTTGCGCGCAAGCGCCCAGACACCCTCGTCAAAATGGCCGTGACGGATCTACCTGATTTTGTCACATTCGATTTTGCCAATCAGGACGCCTTGGACCAGTTCAAAGACCTGCATTGGGGTAGTTATCAGATTGGTGTGGTCAAGGAATTATTGAAAGAGGGATATCCGCTCGCGGGTTGCGAACTGCTGTTTCATGACACCGTACCACACGGCGGCGGGCTTTCTTCGTCTGCGGCCATCGAAGTCGCGACGGCTGTGGCTTTTCTTTCCCTGGCTTCGGATCAGCCCTTTGACATGGTCCGCGTCGCGCGTCTTTCGCAACTGGCAGAGCACAATTTTATCGGCGTCAAATGTGGCATCATGGACCAATTTGCCTCTGCGATGGGGAAGAAGAATCATGCGATTTTCCTGAATTGCAAGGACCTATCTTTTGATTATGTGCCGATCGTGATGGACGGATATAAAATCGTAGTTTCCAACACTAAGGTAAAACGCAGTCTCGCGACTTCGAAATACAACGAACGCCGCGGCGAATGCGAGGTCGGGCTGGCAATTCTGAAGACCGCCCTCAACGAAATTGACTGTCTTGGCGATGTGTCTATCGAGCAATTTGATGCACATCAATTTCTCATCACGGATGAGACCGTAAGAAAACGCTGTGCACACATCGTCTCTGAAGATGATCGCGTATTGCGCTCAATCCGCGCCCTGGAAATCGGCGATTTGCAGGCATTTGGTCAGCTCATGAACGGCTCGCACGATTCCCTCAGAGACCTCTACGAGGTGACGGGATTAGAGCTTGATACGATGGTCGATGAGGCGCGCAAAATCGAAGGCGTACTTGGCTCTCGGATGACAGGCGCCGGCTTTGGCGGATGCACCGTGAGTATTGTTGCAGACGATGCCGTGGCGCATTTTATTCAAACGGTCGGAGACGCATATCAGCGCGTGACGGGCATTGCCCCGGAATTTTATGTCTCGGAAATCGGCGACGGCGGCCGCGAACTGAGTACTCTACCGATAAACGGAGGAAATTTGAGTTGATACTTGCTTCTGGATGGAAAGATTATTTGATTCTTGATACAGGCGACGGTGAAAAGCTGGAATCTTGGAACGGACGCGTCTTACGGCGACCCGATCCACAGGTGATTTGGCCACGATCAAAACCTATAAAGACGTGGGAGGATGTCGATGCGCGCTACTATCGCAGCAACAAAGGCGGCGGCAACTGGGAAAAGTACTCCAAGCTACCGACCAGTTGGACCATTTCATATGATTTAACGGCACCTGGACACGAGGCATTACTTCGGTTCCATGTCGAGCCGACTGGCTTCAAACACACAGGCATTTTCCCAGAGCAAGCCGCAAACTGGAGCTGGATGTACGAAAAAATCACCGCGGCACGGCAGTCGCGCGAAAAAATCAATGTCTTAAATCTATTTGCCTATACGGGCGCTGCAACGGTCGCATGTGCGGCTGCTGGCGCAAACGTCTGTCACGTCGACGCCGCGAAGGGCATGGTCCAACGTGCCAAAGAGAACCTCGCGCTTTCTGAGCTGGCTGACAAGCCGGTGCGTTTCATCGTCGATGACGTCATGAAGTTCGTCCAACGCGAGAAAAATCGCGGCAATCAATACGACGGCATCATCATGGATCCGCCTTCTTTTGGGCGCGGCCCGAGCGGGGAGATGTGGAAACTCGAAGAGCAGCTTTTTGCCCTGGTGGATGCATGTACGGAAGTCTTGAGCGACGATCCGTTGTTCTTTGTGATCAATTCCTACACGACCGGCTTGCAACCCCTCGTTCTGTCTAACATCCTACATTCAACGGTTGGGGCGCTCCATCCTAATGGCGCAGTACAGGCCGAAGAACTTGGCATTCCAGTGGTCGAGAGCAAAATCGTCTTGCCTTGCGGCGCGACAGGTCGATGGAGCAAATCGGAGCCAAAAATGGAGTCAAAATGAATGATTTGATAATTGACATCGTCTATGAAGACAATCACATCGTCGTTGTGAACAAGCCCGTCAACGTACCATCGCAAGCCGATGTCTCGGGCGATGTTGACATGCTTTCCATGGTCAAACAATACATCAAAGAGAAATACGAGAAACCTGGCGACGTCTATATTGGACTCGTCCATCGCTTGGATCGCCCTGCTGGCGGGTTGATGGTCTTTGCGCGCACCTCGAAAGCCGCGTCGCGATTGTCGGAGCAGATGCGTTCTAAGAAAATCGTGAAGAAATACCTCGCGGTCGTCTCGGGCATCTGTCCAGTTGGCGACGGGGTAACGCGCCTGGAAGGCTACATTGAAAAAGATTCCACGACAAACAAAGTTGCCGTGTATGACATTAAAAAAGGTGATGCAAAGTTTGCAGCCCTGGAATATGAGTGTTTGCAATGCGCATCGCCACTCTCTTTAGTTCGCGTGTCCCTGGAAACGGGCAGACCGCACCAAATCCGAGCGCAGATGGCGCACGCCGGGTTACCGCTGTACGGCGACCAAAAATACGGCGACGGCCGTGTCGGTCAACAGCTCGCGCTTTGGTCCAACCAACTCTCCTTCGCACACCCTGTGACGCAGGAAGTCCTCAATTTTGTGAGTCCGCCTCCGCAGGAAACGCAGCCGTGGCGAGTGTTTTCAACTTTGCGTCAAACTGCTCTTTTGTGACATTACTGAGAAATGAAAAATTACAAAGCAACCCTTTTTTGATGGCGCCGAGCGCCTTTTCTTTTTGACCGCAATCCTCATAGTACAACGCCAAGTGGTACCAAGCCTCCGGATACGACGGCGCTAGCGCTGCGAGCTTTTCGAAGTACAGTCGCGCCTCGTCAAGTCGACCCAACAGATGCAGGATGCGCCCAATGTTTTCGATGATGACGATGTCTTTGGCATTGTAGGCAATCGCCTCCGTCGCGAGTTGCAGGGCCTTCTCGAGGTCGCCGTTTAAAATATAATAATAGGTCAAGTTCCCATAAAGTGACGTAGACTTTTCATTCTGCGCGTACAGGTGTTCAAGCGCCTCAATGGCACGCGGCAAGTCACCCGATTTCCAGTACAAGATGGACAGGTTGTTGGTCGCTTTGACTTTCGCTTCGCCTGTCAAGGCGCTCATATCAACGGTTTCAAGAATCTTGCGCGCATTTTCTAAGTCACCAAGCCGCAGAGCAGTGTACGCCGCGTCGTTTGCGATGAGGACGTCTTTCTGGTTCGTCTTGTGTGCGCGAAGGTACCATTTTGCCGACTTGGCATGATTCCCTTTGATGTGTGCAATGCGCCCGAAATAGGCGTACAACTTTTCGCGCCGCTTCCAAACTTGGAACCCCAGGAACAGCAACGCGTAAACGAATACTCCCATGAAGTCAAATACGATGTAAGCCAGCACGCCCATCAGAATCGGGAATATAAATCGGTTGAATAGTTTTAAGAATTTCAAGGGCACGCCTCCAGTAAGAATTTCCTACTCATTTTAACATAAGGGGAGGGAAAAGAACAATCATACCAAGAAAGCAAACCGATGTGATATAATGAGCAAAAGTACTGTTTGGGAAGGGAACCTTTCAAAATGCAGAAATGGCTTAAGGTATTAATTGGACTTTATATTGGGTTGTTTCTGATTCTCTCGCTTTTTTATCTGTTCAGATACGATCTCATGGGGAAGGTCTCCGATCCCTCCTATTATCAAGGGGCCTTGAAACGCGAGCGATTTCCGAATAATGTTGGGTTGAACCATTTTCCAAACACGATTCCCGATTTTGCTCAAAACGTTAAATTTCTGTTTGAAGACTCTGGATGGATTGATTACACGGAGTTGATTATTTTGAAATATAGATCCAATCAACAAGAAATTGATGGACTAATAAAGAAGTATAAAACAAAAACAATCGATCGATTTAATGGTGATTATGAGGTGTTGAGTAAAAATAATAACCTCTATGAATTGCCTACGGAATTCATATATTCTGAAGCCATCAATTCATTGAATAAAGATTATACAGTTTATGTATTAGGA
>JBAXOJ010000006.1:0-31777 GCA_037133315.1 Clostridia bacterium | reverse complement strand
CCCCAGCACGACCGTGCTTGCGGGCGCGGTGGCAGGATTGATGAAATAATAGTCGGAAAGTCCATAGACCTTGACACCGCGTTTTGCGGCCGCAGCGATCAGCTGGCGTTCAGAGAAACCGTTGCGGACGGTCAGGAGCACGTGCGTGCCGGCCTGGTCGCCAGAGATTCGGATCTGGCCCAGCGGATCGATGGCGTGCAGCTGCGCGATGAGCAGGTCTCTGCGGGCGCGGTAGATGTTGCGCATGCGGTTGAGATGGCGTTCGAAGTGGCCGCCGCTGATGAATTTAAATAGAGTTTGTTGCTCAAAGCGCGAGACCGTCGAAGCGTAAAAGGTGAAATCCTTCTGGTAGTGCGCCAAAAGGCCAGCAGGCAAGACCATATAACTAATGCGCAGCGAAGGCGCCAAGCATTTCGAAAACGTACTGATATAAATGACCTTACCGCCGCCATCCAAACCCTGCAACGCAGGAATCGGCGCACCCGCATAGCGAAATTCGCTGTCGTAATCATCCTCGATGACATAACGGTCCGGCGCCGCGGCCGCCCAATGCAAAAGCTGCAAACGCCTATTTATCGGCATGACAATCCCGAGCGGGAAGTGGTGTGACGGCGTCACGTAGGCGATGTTTGCGCCCGATTGCTCCAGCCCATGCGGACCACTGATTTGAATCCCCTCGTCATCCAGCGCCACAAAACGCACCGGCAGCCCAGCAGAATCAAGTACTTTGTATGTTTTGCGGTATCCCGGATTCTCCACCGCAAAGACCGCCGCGCGCCCAAGAATCTGCGCCAAAAGCCCAAGCAGATACTCCGTTCCGGCACCGACGACCAACTGATCCGCATGACAATGCACACCCCGAAACTCGTGCAGATACTGCGCGATGCTTTCCCGCAAAGCCAAATCCCCCTGCGGCAGCGCTGTTTTCAAAAGCTCCTTGTTTTGCGAATGCAAAGACTCCTTCGACAATTTCGCCCAGGTCGCAAAAGGGAAGTACCGCGTGTCCACTTCGTTGGTCCGAAAGTCAAACCGGTAGGCCTCCCGCTGGTTTTTCGGCGGGGCCTCTCGCTGGTTTTCCCGCTGGCGCGTCACTAAAGGCGCTTTCGCGTCCTTCGTGGCGCGCTGCTCTTTGGGCGCAAGCAAAAACTGGTCCAGCTGGCTGACGTAGTAGCCAGTCTTTGGTTTGGAATAGACGTATCCTTCGGCAATCAACTGCTCATATGCGGTCTCAATGGTAATTTGGCTGATTTTCAAGTGATTGGACAGGGTGCGTTTGGAAGGTAACTTTTCATCGGCCGGAAAACTACCAGACTTTATCTCCTGCGCGATAAAGTCATAAAGCTGTCGATATAAGGGGTAACCCTTCTTGGGCATAATCTCAAATGTGAATGTTTTCAAGCCTTTGCACCTCCAAATCTGACCTTATTAATGAATTGAATTCTGACTATTTATATAATATCAGTTTGTGGTTACAATGATACTAAAATAAGAAACCGAAGTCAAATGGAGGAATTAAAATGAATGCAAATCAAAAAGAATTAAACAAAAACCTCGCGCAGATGCTCAAGGGCGGCGTGATTATGGATGTGACAAATGCAAAGGAAGCGTTGATTGCGCAAGAAGCGGGCGCGGTAGCCGTGATGGCATTGGAGCGCGTACCATCTGATATTCGAAGAGATGGCGGAGTTGCGCGCATGAGCGATCCGAAAATGATTCAGGCCATCCAAGCGGCTGTGACGATCCCCGTGATGGCGAAAGTCCGCATTGGGCACTTTGTCGAGGCACAGATTTTAGAGAGTCTTGCCATTGATTATATTGACGAGAGCGAAGTGTTGACGCCGGCTGATGAGGCGTATCACATCTTTAAGGATGACTTCAAAGTGCCATTCGTTTGCGGTGCGCGAAATCTTGGGGAGGCGTTGCGTCGGATTGGCGAAGGTGCGGCCATGATTCGCACGAAAGGCGAGGCAGGCACAGGCAATGTTGTCGAGGCCGTGCGACATATGCGCACAATGAGGGCTGAAATACGACTCGTCGCAAACATGCCGAAAGAAGAATTAATGAGTTACGCGAAAGAAATTGGTGCACCCTATGATTTGGTTGTGCAGGTAGCCGAAACAGGCAAACTGCCAGTCGTCAACTTTGCAGCGGGTGGTATTGCAACACCAGCGGATGCTGCTTTGATGATGCAACTTGGAAGCGAAGGGGTGTTTGTGGGTTCTGGTATTTTCAAATCATCGGATCCGATGAAAATGGCGAAGGCCATAGTTAAAGCGACGACATTTTTCAATGATCCTACCATTTTGGCTCAGGTTAGCGCGGATGTTGGCGAACCGATGAAAAGTCTAGATATCAAAGAAATTGCGCCACAGGATTTGCTCGCAGGTAGGGGTTGGTAGCATTGAAAATTGGTGTTTTATCACTCCAAGGATCCGTCATTGAGCACATGCGCAAGTTGCGCAAAATCGAAGGCGTCGAGGCGGTTGAGGTGAGGACGGTCGAAGCCTTGTCCACAATTGATGGCCTCATCCTGCCGGGCGGCGAAAGTACCGTGATCGGGAAGCTCCTAAAAATCTTTGGGTTATTCGATCCGCTTCTTGCGCGCATCAAAAAAGGTATGCCTGTCTGGGGCACGTGCGCCGGAATGATTCTCCTAGCAAAGGAAGTCGTAGGAGAAGAACCACATCTTGCCGTGATGGATATTCGTGTCAAACGCAATGCGTTTGGCAGACAAATTGACAGTTTTCGAACCGAAGCACTAATACCAAAAGTGAGTGCAGAAAAAATTCCGCTCGTTTTTATTCGCGCACCATGGATTGAGGAGGCCGCCCCAGAGGTGGAAGTCCTGTGTTCTTTAGACGGAAGAATTGTTGCGGCGCAGCAGGGCCAACTTCTTGTGACCTCGTTTCACCCAGAATTGACAAAAGACATGCATTTTCATGCCTATTTTGCCGCAATGATTGGATTATGTGAAAAGAATGTAAAAAAAATCGAAAAAAGGTGTTGACTCTATATATAGTGTGTGATAGTATTTCAATAACGAATTGAAACCACAAAATGTAGTGTGCGAATGATAAGAAGTGTTGAAAGGACGGCGGATAAAATGATTACGAAGATTAAAAAAAGAGACGGTAGAGAGGTGCCTTTTAATATAGAAAAAATCGCAAATGCGATCTATAAAGCGGCGCAAAAGGTGGGCGGTAGCGACGTTCATCTGTCGATGGAACTGGCTGAAAAAGTGGCTGAGTACATTGATGAAAAGTTTGGAAAACTGACACCCGAGGTTGAAGAAGTTCAAGATGCAGTCGAAAAAATCTTGATTGAAGAAGGCTATGCTTCCACTGCAAAGATTTATATCCTTTATCGCGCCGAGCGCACCAGAAACCGTGAGATGAATACGCGGCTCATGAAGGTGTTTGAGGATTTGACGTTTAAGGAATCGCAGGACAACGATTTGAAGCGCGAGAATGCAAACATCGACGGGGATACGGCCATGGGCACCATGCTCAAGTATGGTTCCGAGGGCGCGAAGCAGTTTTACGAGATGTTTATTCTCAAGAACGAGCACGCGCGCGCACATAAAAAGGGCGATATCCATATTCATGATATGGATTTTTTGACGCTCACGACGACGTGCTGCCAGATTGACATCGACAAATTGTTCGAAGGCGGATTCAGCACGGGGCACGGGTTTCTCCGGGAGCCAAACGACATCAACACCTATTCGGCGTTGGCGTGTATCGCCATTCAGTCCAACCAAAACGACCAGCACGGCGGGCAGAGCATCCCGAATTTTGACTACGCAATGGCGAAAGGCGTAGGCAAATCGTTTGCGAAGCTGTACCGACAGAATTTGAGAAAGACGCTGGAACTTCTGATCGACGATGCAGAAATCGACGAGCAGGTCAAGGACGTGCTTGCGACATTAGAGACAGTGGATCAAATCATCCCGACCATACGTGCCATCGAAGACTATTGTGCGGTTGAGGCCGAGAGACTGGCCGCCATCATTGACGATCCTGCGATCATTGCAAAAGCACAGGCGTTTGCGTCGAAAAAGGCGGTTCTTGAGACGGACAAAAAGACGTTTCAAGCAATGGAAGCCTTTGTGCACAACCTCAACACCATGCACAGCAGAGCGGGTGCGCAGATTCCGTTCAGCTCCATCAATTACGGCATGGATACTTCCGATGAGGGGCGCATGGTCATCAAAAACCTGTTGCTCGCGACGGAAGCAGGGCTTGGCAACGGCGAGACGCCAATCTTTCCAATCCATATTTTCAAAGTCAAAGAGGGCGTGAACTATAATCCGGGGGAGCCCAATTACGATTTATTCAAGCTGGCATGTCGCGTGAGCGCGAAACGTTTGTTTCCGAATTTCTCCTTCCTGGATGCACCATTCAATCTGAAGTACTATGTTCCGGGCAAGCCCGAAACGGAAATCGCTTACATGGGCTGTAGGACGCGCGTCATCGGAAACATCAACGACCCAGAACGTGAAGTCATTTATGGCAGAGGAAATTTGAGTTTCACCACGGTGAACCTCCCGAAAATTGCACTGATCGCGAAGCAGGATGTGTCACAATTCTTCACCATTTTAGATGAAAGAATCGATCTCGTCATTGAACAACTTATCGAGCGCTTTGAAATTCAGGCGCGCAAGAAGGTCAAAAACTTCCCGTTCCTGATGGGTCAAGGCATCTGGCTTGATTCCGAAAAACTTGGCTGGGACGATGAAATTCGCGAAGTCATCAAACACGGAACTCTCTCGATGGGCTTTATCGGTTTGGCGGAAGCACTGCAATCACTGATTGAAAGCCATCACGGTGAGACGGAAGCGGCGCAAAAACTCGGCAGTGAAATCATCACACACATGAGAAAACGCATGGATGATGCGAGCCAGCAGTATAAATTGAACTTCACTTTGATTGCAACACCGGCAGAGGGCACCGCGGGGCGTTTTGTCAAGATGGACCGTGCAGAGTTTGGCGAAATCAAAGGGGTCACAGACCGTGACTACTATACCAACAGCTTCCATGTACCTGTGTATTATAAAATTAATGCGTACGATAAAATTAAAATCGAGGCGCCGTATCATGAATTGACAAACGCGGGCCACATCAGTTACGTGGAGTTGGACGGGGATGTGTCGCAGAACCTGGATGCGTTTGAAAAAATCGTTCGCACCATGAAGGAAGCGGGCATCGGGTATGGTTCGATTAACCATCCTGTGGACCGCGATCCTGCCTGCGGTTATACCGGCATCATTGGCGATAACTGCCCGAAATGTGGGCGCGCCGAAGAAACCCATCGCTTCGAGAGAATCAGAAGAATCACGGGCTATCTGGTGGGCACACTCGATCGCTTCAACGACGCAAAACGCGCAGAAGAGCGGGATCGCGTCAAACACTTCAGCTGCAACCATTAAGTACTTTCAATGTGGAAGGAGACGAAAATGGACAAGATTAAAATTGCGGGAATAGTAGAGGAATCAATTGTAGACGGGCCTGGGATTCGTCTCACGGTCTTTGTGCAAGGGTGTTCACACGATTGTACTGGATGTCACAACCCTGAATCGCATGATCCGGCGGGTGGCACGTGGATGAAAATTGAGAAAATCATAGAGATGCTCGATAAAAATCCGCTGCTGGATGGGATTACTTTGAGTGGCGGGGAACCGTTTCAGCAAGCACCTCAGTGCGCTGCAATCGCTACGGCCGCGAAGGAAAAGGGTCTGAACGTCATCACATACTCAGGCTACACCTTTGAAACAATCACTGCGGAGCAGGATGTACACCCTGGCTGGCGGGCGCTATTGGAACAGTCGGATGTGCTCGTAGACGGCCCCTTCGTGTTGGCGAAACGCAGTTTGATGCTGCGCTTTCGAGGATCTGAGAATCAGAGAATCATCGATGTGAAAAATTCGCTTGCGGAAAATGAAGTTGTGACCATCATTTATTGAAAAGGACGGAATCTTATGAAAATTCGGCTGAATCGCTTTCCTGGTGGCAAACACAAAGCACTGACCATGAGTTATGACGACGGCGTTGGGCAGGATGTGCGCCTCATCGAGATTTTTAATCAATACGGCATCAAAGGGTCGTTTCACCTCAACTCTGGACTGGCGACCGGTACCGACAATTTCAATCGCATTCCCATTACAAAATTCGCGGAAGTCTATCGTGGACATGAGATTTCGGCTCACGCGCTGACGCATCCATTTTTGGAGACGCTTTCGCAGGCGGAGGTTGTGTATGAAATGCTCGAGGATCGCCGCAACTTGGAGCAAGCCGCGGGCTATCCTGTGCGGGGCATGTCTTATCCTTACGGAACATACAGCGAGCGGGTTTTGGAGATTCTCCAAACGGTGGGAATCGAGTACGCACGCACCGTGCACACGACTAATGGATTTCAACTACCGCAACGCTTCCTGGAATGGGAAGCCACCTGCCATCACAAAGGCGCGACGGAAGAATTGGCGCAGCGTTTCCTGGGCGAAGCGAACTGGGAACGCCCTTCGCTCCTCTACGTCTGGGGCCACAGCTATGAATTCGACAACGACAAGAACTGGGACCTTATCGAGAATTTCTGCAAAACCGTCGGCAACAACGAGGCAGTGTGGTATGCTACCAACATCGAGGTGTTTGATTATGTGACCGCGATGCGCAGCCTGCGTTTCTCGGTCAACCGCGACGTGGTTTTCAATCCGTCGGCGTGCACCGTCTGGATTTCCGTCGACAACGAAAGCGTCGCAATCGCCGCGGGCCAAACCGTGCGACTCTCGAAATAATAGGCGTCAGCGATGCGAGTTTTTGCTCGCAGGGAACAACGACCCCATTTTCTTACACATAGCGGGAGTAACCCCCCCTAAATCTTACACATACTTCAGAAATAAATCAAAATCGTCAGATTTTCAAAAGAAAAAGGTAGAAATTATTTCCAAAAAGCGCACTATAGTTGCCCAATAAGGCTTATAGTGTGCTTTTTTAAGAACCTATGTGTATGATTTGGGGGTCGTTGTTCCCGCTGAGTGACCAACGGTACCTAAATCTTACACATAATCATTCTTACAAAACTTATGCGTTTAAATGGAAATATTGGTGGCAAAAATGAAAAAATGTGGTATGCTACTAATATCAAATTATTTGAATAGAGGAGTGAGGGAAATGTCGTTACCTTTGATTTTAGGTTTACCAATCCCGATTTGGGGAGGAATGTTGCTATTCCTATTGATTGTGATTCAGATTTTGGGTGGACTGAAGGTCATCAAAATGCCTTTTAAATGCCACAAATGGACCGCCTTCGTCATTCTTGCGCTCGGCGTGATTCATGCAATTGGCGGGCTGGGCATTTGGTTTGGATGGATTAAAATCGGCTAGATGCCGAGAAAAGAGGCGATTCCTTTGAAGAAAAGAATTCTGTTTTTTATGATTGCGGTGTTATTCATCGCTACGTTAGTAGCATGCAGCGCACCAAATAATAAGACCAATACGTTGCCGACGGCTGGGCCGTCAAATGTTCCGACGCAGTCGGGCGCTACTGTATCAATTGAGAATTTCACATTTGTGCCTGCTTCCGTTACCATCAAAGTTGGGGACACGGTAACTTGGACAAACAACGATACCGCGGCACATACGGTCGCGATTGATCAACTTAACGTCACGAGTGACTCCCTCGAACAAGGTGCAACATATTCTTTTAAATTTGCTACGGCTGGCACATACAATTATCATTGCGGCGTGCATCCTTCCATGACTGGGACGGTTGTGGTGAAGTAGCCGGTTGGAAACCTCTTGCGGCAACGGCCTGGTAGGGTTTTTGGCGAGCAAGTCCCTACGCGGGACTTGCTCGCCTAGAATCATACCAAGATACTCATTTTGCCGACGGGAAAGTAGGGTTTTTAGACAAATGCATCTACCTTTTGCCTTTGTGTTTTGGATAATACATCAAAATTCGTGAAAAAGTCGATTGGAAGGAGCAAAATCTTGCGATTTTGATTGAGAATGACGTCGCTGGTAGGATAATTGGCGACCTAGTCCCGTCGTTGGTAGGGAAAAAGCTCGGCAAGTCCCGCGTAGGGACTTGCCGGCGAAAAAGCCTACCAAGAGACACATTTTTGGTCTTTATTCTATCCCAAAGGAAGCGAGTTTCCGCTGAAACTCGGCTTTGTTTTTGATTTCGTCCCAAATCGGCGTGTGTTGGATACCGCCTGCGGCGCCGCCGCGTTGGGCGATGACGTCGGCGATGCGGTCGATGCCGCACCATACTTGGGTGTTCTTGTGCGCCTGTGCGATGCGCGCTTGGACTTCTGGCCATGCGAATTGCTCGGGCATGCCATCGCCCGGAACCCACTGGACTGCGCCCAAGGAGGGAATCGCGAGCACCTGATCCAAATGCGGGAGCTGGCCGACGCCGTCCAAATGATACATGGAGCGGCTCAGGCGTTTGCTGGAAGCAGTGAGCTCGGGCAGCGTGAATTCCGCAAACATCTCAGGCCCAATCATATAACTGAAGTCACTCTGCAACACATAGCTTGGCGTACTGCTCAGAATTTGCGACCAGTCGCAATAGCCAGGGTTGTAGGGCTTGAGCACATCGTTGATTTCGTTGTAGAAGCGATGCCACAAATCATGAATTTCCCAGGTCAGGCGCTTCACGTCTTCCGGCTCATCGTAGAGGTCCAGAAGCAGTTTTTCGCCAGGGCGAAACGACGACAAGACATCTAATGTCCCGCCCATATCGGGCATCGTGATGTTGACTTGGCCTTGCCAACGTTTCATGCCTGCGCGGCAGATGTCTTTGATGCGATTGAGCCAGACATTGTTTTCGTCGTACTCGAAATGCAGGTCGGCGATTGGCAAATCCTCGATTTCCTTCGTGGGGTGAAACCACACGCCGCCCGTGGAATTATCAAGGCGCGCGCCCAAAAACGCGGCAACCAGGCCAGGACCAAAGCTCGAAAGCCCATAGGTTGGAAAGGCATCGCCTAGAAATTCGAAGGTGCTTAGGTTATGGTCGATGCGATCAATCAAATCCTCCGCCGAAATCGAAAGATCGTGGCACGTGGATTGGGAGAGGTATGGGGTCGAAGGCTCTGGACGGCCAGCATCCTTACCGGTCAGAATGACAGGCACGAGCGGGCGCTCCAGGGTGCCGTCCCACCAAGCGTCGTAGTTTTTTAGCGTTTTGTCCCAGCGAGCGGGTGAAAAATCAATTGGCATTTGAATCCTCCTAAATATACTTTAATGGCGTATTTGACAGTTTGAACACGATGTCAAGATGTTTCGCGACCAGCGAAACGGGCATCAACGGTGCAACACCGTCCACACAACAATCGATGAAGTGGCGCGTAATTTCGAACTCCTGGCTTGGTTCGTTTTCAAGATTGAGCTTGATGATTTCTTTTTGAGCCTTGCCCTTGCCATCGTCGTCGACATAGAAAAACTCGAGTTCGTCGCTTTCCCAAGGCGTATAATACAACTTGATGCCGCCTTTGGTGCCGTAGATGCGCGATTCGCAACGTGTTTCCATGTGCGCGTTCATGGCGATTTCATAGTAATACTTCAAGCCGCTGTCAAATTCAAGCATTGCGATGCTGTGTTCCTCCACGTCAAATACAGGGGCCCCGTGCGGGACACGGTCGATGCCGTTGATGCGTTGGACGTCCCATTTGACGAGGTTCGGTTCCGCTGGAAGTAGGCCCAGATGAAATGCGAAATCATATTCGCCCCAGTCAAACAACGGGCCGCCGCCTGCCTTTGCTTTGTCCAAAAACCAGTGGGCACCAGGATTGTACTCGATACCAGGGCGACTTTGTTGGGACACGTTTGTGTGGTGGATGTAGTAGATTTCGCCGAGTTTGCCGTCTTGGATCATGCCTTTGATGTGCGCGAACTTTTTACTTAGCAAAGAATAGCGCGCGGACGCTTCCAAAGCGACGAGGTGTGGGTGTTGCAAAGCGATTTGCTGTACTTTTTCAATCATTTCGGGCAGGTCGTCTGGGGAGATGCAGAGCGGCTTTTCAATGAGGACGTGTTTGCCCGCGTCCAGAATCTCAAACAGAAAGCGCTTATGGGTAAATGGCGGGGTGCAAATAATCACCGCATCCACTTCTGGGTCCTGCAGGATTTCTTTGTAGTCGCAGGTGCCGTTTGGAATCGAGAATTGTGCCATCTTTTCTTTCATGAGTGGCTCAACCATGTCGCAAATCCATTTGACTTCCGCGCGCCCGTCTTTGATTGCATTTTTTGTGTGTTGGGAGGCGATCATGCCTGCACCGATGATGCCGATACATAACTTTTTCATAGTAAAAACTCCTCGTAAAACCGTTTCCTATTTATTATATGCAAATTGTGTGAAGATTCAAGTGAATTTGTCGACTTTCGTCAAACGTCAGGATTGCGTATTGATATGGGCGTTCGCAAAGTGCGGGGCACGTGACAAAATGGATTCCACGAAACTGTTTTGGCGCAATGCCTGGATGAAAATGTCCGCTGATAGAAAGCAAGACGCCCGCCTGCTCATATGCTTCGAGGATTTCATTTGAATTGAGAAAGCCGTAGGGATAAGATTCGTTCACTTCAGGGTAAACGAGGTTGTGTTGCAACACGATGAGGGGCAGCGCAGGATTCACTTCGCCCAAAAACCGTTTCTGCTTAGAGGTGTCTCGCGTGCAAGTGTTGTCGGCAAGATAGGTGTCGTTGAAATTGATAAACTGATATCCTTTGATGGTGTGAAGCCCTTCGAAGTCGTCAAATAGCGTCAAAATTTCCGCAGGAAACGTATCGTGATTGCCTGCCGCAACAATACAGGCAATGCCCGCATCTTTGACTGCTTCTGCGATCGCGCGCGCATCGCCTAACGCGCATGCAGCGTTGCCGTCATCAACCAAATCGCCAAGCAAGAGCACCAAGTCTATGTCATCACTGCGATGTCTCTCAAGCACCCCTTTGAAAAGCGCAAGGGATTGCTTGGAATCGCGCGTGGGACAATGATTCTCGAAGGAAGGGTCGCTCACATAATGTAGATCAGTGACGAGTAGGACTTTTAATTTCAAAGAAATGCACTCCAATTTTTTATCTTGCTTTGGCAATTGTATCGCGTTTTTTTGGGAAACTCAAGTCACTTTCGTATTTACTCCAAGGCGCGAAAGTGGTAATATCTTATAAAGGTTGAAAAGGATTTGGGTTGGAGGAATACGTATGCTAAGATTGTTGGCATTTGACTATGGCGCGACGAGCGGAAGAGGAATGATTGCGGAGTATGACGGAGACAAACTTCGCTTTGGTGAGGATTACCGTTTTGCAAATAACCCGTGTTTTATTGGGAAGGGTTTCTATTGGGACTTTCCGGCTTTGTTTCAGGAACTGAAGACAGGCATTCAGAAGCTTTCAAAAGACCAGTTGCCGGATTGCATGGGAATTGATACGTGGGGTGTGGACTACGGGTTGTTGGATCGGTCGGGCGAATTGCTCGGGTTGCCGTATCATTATCGTGATGAACGAACGGATGAGATCATGGAGCAGGTGTTTCAGGTGATTCCGAAGTTTGATTTGTATGCAGCGACGGGGATTCAGTTTATGCAGTTCAATACCATCTTTCAGTTGGTTGCGCAGATGCAAGAGCGGCCTTGGATGCTGGAACAGGCAGAGCAAATGCTGTTTACGCCAGACCTACTGAATTATTTTCTAACAGGAAAAGCGGCGACGGAGTTTTCGATTGCATCGACAGGTCAGATGTTGAATCCATTCACGCGGAACTGGGCATTTGACGTGCTAGAGAAATTGCAGATTCCAAAACGACTGCTTGGAGAGATTGTGGAGCCAGGGACCTTGCTTGGCGGGCTGTCAGCACCAATTATGCGAGAGTTGAATGTGGGGTCGATTCCAGTGGCCATCGTCGGCGGACATGACACGGCGAGTGCAGTGGCGGCGGTGCCTGCGACGAGTGAAAATTATGCGTATTTGAGTTGTGGTACATGGTCGTTGATGGGGATTGAGACCAAGGAACCGATTGTCAACCAAACCTCGTTCGATATGAATTACACAAATGAAGGCGGGCTAGACGGTACGTGCCGCGTCCTTAAAAACATAATGGGGCTATGGATTTTGACGGAGTGCATGCGTTCTTATGAAAAAGAGGGATTCAAACCGAGTTATGACGAAATGGAACAGTTGATTTTGGACGCGAAGCCGTTTCTGTGTTTCATTGACCCGGATGACACACGCTTCATTAAACCAGGTGGCATGCCGAAAAAGATTGCAGATTTCTGCCGCGAGACCGGGCAGTATGTGCCGCAGACGAAAGCTGAAATTTTACGTTGTGTAAAAGAGAGTTTAGCATTAAAATATAGATATGCGCTCGAAGGATTAGAAAAGCTCAAAGGCGCAAAGATCGATGTGTTAAATATGGTTGGTGGGGGCTGTCGCAGCATATCCACTTGCTTGTTTACCGCAAACGCAATCGGCAGGCCTGTGATTGCTGGCCCTGCGGAAGGCACGGCGATTGGAAACCTGATGGCGCAGTTGATTGCAAAAGGGGAAGTGAAAGGCCTTGCGGAGGCGCGGCAAGTGTTGTTGCGCACTGTCGAAACCGAAACTTATTTACCGCAGGATGGGGCAGCATGGGATGCTGCTTATGAAACGTTTTTGCACTATTTATAATTGATTGGAAACTATAAAATTTTTGGAGGATTTATTATGAAATTTGGTACAGTAGACAGGACAGCAGTAGAGGCGAGTTATTTGTTGGCGAAGCGTGCGTATGCAGGCTTTGGAGTGGATACGGATGCGGTCATAGAAGACATGAAGCAGTTCAATTTGTCGTTGCATTGTTGGCAAGGCGATGACTGCTCTGGTTTTGAAAAGGGCGATTCCATCAATTCGGGCGGGCTCGTGGCAACTGGGAATTTCCCTGGAAAGTCAAAGACGCCGGCGCAGCTCAGAGCGGATATCGAAGTTGTGCTCAAGCAAATGCCAGGCAAAAAGAGCATCAACATCCATGCGATGTATTCTGAGTCGGCCGATGGTTCACCCGTTGGCAGAAATGATATCACGACGGCTCACTTTCAAAATTGGGTCGACTGGGCGAACAAATTGGATATCGGGATTGATTTTAATCATACGTTTTTTGGGCATGAGATGTCGGCTTCCGGTTACACCCTTTCTTCTCCTGACGAAAACATCCGCGCTTTTTGGGTCCAGCACGCGAAGCTTTGCAGGCACATTGCAAATTGGATTGGCGAGCAAACGGGAAAGACTTGCGCAAACAACCTTTGGATTCCAGATGGTTCCAAGGAAGTGCCAGTCAATCGGATGCTCTACAGACAACAATTGAAAAAGTCTTTAGATGAAATTTTCGCAATCAAGTACGACCCGAAAAACACCATTGACTCACTTGAGAGTAAGTTGTTCGGCATTGGTGCGGAGTCCTTTACGTCTGGTTCACATGAGTTTTACATGGGATATGCCGTGAAAAACAACATCGCGATGACTTTAGACATGGGACATTTTCATCAAACGGAAAGCGTCTCAGACAAACTTTCTTCCATCTTTTTGTACTTGGATAAAGTGGTGTTTCACATCAGCCGTGGGGTAAGATGGGACAGCGACCATGCGCCGTTGTTAACGGATGAAGTGCTCGCGCTGTTACAGGAAGTAAAGCGTTGCAATGCGTTTGACCGTGCGGTCGTCGGACTGGACTTCTTTGACCCGAGTGTGAATCGTTTGCTTGCATGGGCGACCTCATCTAGAGCGGTCCAAAAAGCAGCCATGATTGCGATGCTGGAGCCAACAGAGATGTTGAAAGACCTTGAAATCAAAGGAAAATTGGGTGAAAGACTGGCGATTCTCGATGAACTGAAGTCCATGCCATTTGCTGCTGTTTGGGACAAATTGTGCGTCGACACAGGCGTATGCCCTGGGCACGAATGGATTGACGAAGTCAACAAATACACGGACGTCACCATCGCAGAACGCAGCTGAGTCGCTGAAAAGAGGATGCTATGAAATTCAGACCTTGTATTGATATCCATGACGGAAAAGTGAAACAAATCGTCGGGTCCACTCTTGGTCAAGGCGGTATGGTTGAGAATTTTATTTCTGACCAGACACCTGCTTGGTTTGCTGAAAAGTTTCGGCACGACGGACTCACTGGTGGGCACGTAATTATGTTGGGTGCAGGCAACGAAAAGGCAGCGATAGAGGCGCTTTCGGCTTGGCCAAATGGGATGCAGGTCGGCGGCGGGATTACCCCGCGCAACGCGAACGTATTTTTAGATGCGGGTGCGTCTCATGTCATTGTGACGTCCTATGTATTCTATGAAGGGTCCTTGGATCAGGGGCGTTTGGAAGAAATATCGGATGAAGTAGGAAAACTACGACTGGTTCTTGATTTGAGTTGTGCGAAGCGAGACGGAAAGTATTTCGTGAAGACAGACCGCTGGTCTAAATGGACTGATTTTGAGATGAATCCGAAAAATGTCTGCCTTCTTTCCGATTACTGTGATGAACTCCTCGTCCACGCAGTTGATGTGGAAGGGAAAAAAGAAGGCATCGATGCTGATTTGGTGCAGGTGCTCGCAACGCTGACTACGCTTCCGATTACATATGCCGGAGGAATACGTTCTTTAGACGATGTCAGGCAGATTGACGATTTGGGAAATCATAAAATTGATTATACTATTGGCAGTGCTTTAGACATTTATGGTGGAAATATGTGTTATGATGAGTTAGTCAATTTACAAAACGAAAAGAAAGAAGGGTAACCGATGAAATTAGTGGTGCGAAGTATCCTAGCAATTTTTAGAAGGCCAGTCATCATATTGTTTTTAGGAGCCATCATTGGCTTGTTTACGGTATTTTCTTCAAATTTTATCAAACCGATCAGTGATTTTCTTGCAACCGCTGGACAGATTGGAACGGACGGCACGGCGTTGACGCTATTGGATAGTTTTTATACATACGTCTTAGGCATGGTGAATTTGATGGAGTATCTGCAGGATCCGAAGATACTTTTGATGACAATCGGTGGCATGCTATTGTTTTCGATTGTACTTGGTGCGATTCTTGCCCTCGGCTTTTCTGGCTATTTCAATGCAGTCTATTATGCGATGGATAAAAAAAAGAGCAACAAACATTCTTTCATCGAAGGGATAAAGAAATATTTTTTAAGAATGTGGAAAATCAACTTTATATTTTTGCTCCTGACCATTTGTACGTTTGTCGTGGCTTCTGTGGCAGCTGTGCCTGCTGTGACGTTTTTGAAAACGGATGGATTTCATGAGTGGGGTATACTTTTAACCATCGTCACGATATTGGTGTTATTTTTCACCACCCTTTATTATGTCATTTACGTGTCGTTTTGGTATCCAGCAGTTTATGCTGTGGAAGCGAAGCCATTTCAATACTCGAAAAAATTGGTGGATGGCAATTTCTTGGGTATTCTTTTACGCATCATTTTCATCGGCATATTTTTCTGCCTATGCAATTTCTTATTCAGTCAATTGGTCAATTCGCTGAAAGAACCTTTCGACATCGGCGGAGTGGTACTGCAATGGATCTTTAATACACTATTCTTTGCATTTGCGACCACGTATGTCTTTGCTTTGTTCCGCTTTTTGGACAAACGCAATCAAAACAAACGCGTACCCGAAGCGTCTCAAAAGTGAGTCTAGTGAGTCTAGTGAGTCTTTTAAAAACTCGAAAGACAAGGAAAGTCAAGCGTAGGCGTATGCGATACGCTAGCGAAGACTTGACGCAGTAAGCAGAAAGCATTCCGCCAAACAGGAATAATCAACTTTCTTTGCGGGGAAGATTTGATGAACTGCAACGAAAATGGTGGGGAACAAGAAATAGAGAAACCTTGGAATATTTGCTTTCTGCGGTTTCGAGATTTTCAAAAGACTATGAAAGGATGATTCTTATGTTATGTCAGAGATGTTCGCAAAATCCTGCGGCAATTCATGTGCAACGAAATATTAATGGAAAACGCACGCAGATTCATTTATGTCAGTCCTGTTATAAGGATCTTGGTGGGACTTCTTCGAGTGATTTTGGGTGGCCCACATTACTCGGTGGAATCGATGGATTGCAGACGGCAATGGGCTTGCCCGAAGCAAAAAAGGCGCCGAAGTGTGATCACTGTGGTTTGACTTATGAGAAATTTATCGCGGGCGGGAAATTTGGTTGTTCGAACTGTTACGGTGAGTTCAATGATAAACTGGAACTTATGTTTAAGCGGTTGCATGGCAGCGCCTCGCATCAAGGAAGAATTCCTGGAAGCCCGAAAAAACAGATGAAAAAGCCAGCCACATCATCACCTGCTAAAACCAAAGAGAAAAAACCACGCGTGGAAGAGGTCCTTGCAGATTTAAAACTGCAGTTGGCTAAGGCCGTGAAAGAAGAAGATTATCCACTTGCAGCGACCTTGCGGGATCAAATCATCGCATTGGAAAAGCGAGGAGGGGATACCCATGATCAATAATGTAACCATTAGTACGCGTGTACGTTTCGCGAGAAATTTGAATGAATTTCCGTTTTCTGAAATGATGTCGCCGGTACAAGGGGAACAAATTATTCAAAAGGTTAGTGGTGCCATCAAGAAATTAAAAATGGGCGGTGGCTTTACATTAATCCGATTGTCTGAATTGACAGACATTGATTGTATTGCATTGGTTGAAAACCATTTGATTAGTCCAAAATTGCTTGAGAATAAGGCGACTGGGGGGTTGCTGTTAAGCAAGGACCAGACGATTAGCATCATGATAAATGAAGAAGATCACATTCGTATCCAAGTGATTTTGCAAGGACAGCAGACGCGTGCAGCATATGACATCGCGGTTGAAATCGATAAAAAACTTGAAGTGCTGGGCTACTCATGCAATCCGAAATTCGGCTATTTGACGTCCTGTCCAACCAATACAGGAACGGGTATGCGCGTGTCCATTATGTTGCATTTGCCGGCGATTATTCGAACCGGAAATTTGAGCAAGACGATGGAATCGTGCAATAAACTCGGCATTGCGGTCAGGGGTATGTACGGGGAGAATTCAGAAGCGCTCGGGCATATGATTCAGATTTCGAATCAGGTGACGCTGGGTCATACGGAGGAAGAACTCGTGACTACCGTGGAACGAATCGCGAATCAAATCGTAGACTGGGAATTATTATTAAGAAAATCCATGCTCAAGGAAGATCGCATGGGCATAGAGGATGAAGTGTATCGCGCGTTTGGGGTGTTGGCAAACGCACGGCGATTAAAGACAAAGGAAGCGTTGCAGTTACTTTCAGATCTTCGAACGGGGGTCGACATGGGGTTGATTTCTTCGGTCACGAAAGAGATGTTGGATGAATTGCAAATTGTTGTACAACCGGCGACCATTCAAAAACTAGCGGGACGTACGTTGCCCCCAGAAGAAAGAGATATTGTGAGAGCGGATGTCGTAAGAGACAGAATTGAACAAAAAAGGAGAGAATGATCATGGCTGACAAATTTTCAGGTAGAACCAAAAAAGTATTCGAAGTAGCTTCCGAGGCCGCAGTAAAATTAAAACACGAAATCCTTGGGACGGAGCATTTACTCATTGCAATTTCGGCAGATGTCGACGGGCTTGCTGCGAAGACGCTTGCGGAAAACAATGTGACACGCGAGAAAATTGTCGAAGCCGTTGTCACACAAATTGGATATGGAAAGACTACACCCGCCAATCAGCTGCGTTTGACACCACGCGTCAAGGGGGTGTTGGACAAAGCGAATCAAATCTCAATCGATCTTAATGTGACCCACATCAGTCCTGAACACCTTTTGTTGGCCATCATCGATGAAGGAGAGTCCATTGCCTATCAGATCATAGATGAATTAAGCGGGGATGCGAACCATGTCGGCAATTCTTTGTTTACCAAAATCAACAGTTCCAGAATGGATGAGGAACCTGATTTCGATGAAAGTAGAGGCATAGCAGACGACGATGATGAAGGGTATGCTGTAAATGCTCGCACAAAAGGTGAGGACGTGCCCGAAAAGTTGAAGAACCTATATCAGTTTGGGCGAGACTTGACTGAAATGGCTGCAAAAGGGCAGATTGACCCAATTATCGGTCGCGACAAAGAAATCGAGCGTGTCATTCAAATATTAAGTCGTCGGACAAAGAATAATCCTTGCCTCGTCGGCGAACCAGGTGTCGGGAAGACGGCAATTGCTGAGGGACTTGCGCAAAACATCGCCAATGGCAACATTCCCGAGATTCTTCGAAACAAAAAGATTTTCACCCTGGATATGTCTTCGATGATTGCGGGTACAAAATATCGTGGAGAATTCGAAGAACGTCTCAAGAATGTCATGAATGAGGTCCGGGTGGATGGCAACATCATTCTATTTATTGATGAAATCCACACCATCATTGGTGCAGGCGCTGCAGAGGGGTCTATGGACGCCGCAAACATCTTGAAACCGGCACTTTCGCGTGGCGATATGCAAATGATCGGTGCAACCACGTTAAACGAGTATCGGAAATACATTGAAAAAGATTCTGCGTTGGAACGACGCTTCCAACCTGTCCTTGTGGGAGAACCGACCCTGGAAGAAAGCATCGAAATCTTAAAGGGGTTGCGCGACAAATATGAAGGACATCACAAAGTGACAATTACGGACGATGCAGTGGAAGCGGCTGTCAAATTGTCTAGTCGATACATTCAGGACCGCTTCCTGCCGGATAAAGCCATTGATTTACTGGATGAAGCGGCTTCCAGAGTGAAATTGGCTGGTTACATGGTGCCCAAAGATGTGAAAGAGCTGGAACAAAAACTGATTGAAGTCAAACGTGACAAGGAAGAAGCGGCTTCCATGCAGGATTTTGAGCGCGCTGGGGAGTTAAAAAATCAGGAAAAAGAAATTTCTGAAGCATATGAGGCTGCAAAAAAAGGATGGGAACAAAAGAATGTAAAAAAGACCGATGTCGTGACCGAAGCAGACATCGCGGATATCGTGGCGAGTTGGACTGGAATCCCAGTCAAACGTCTTGCAGAAGAAGAGACGGAGCGATTGAAAATGCTTGAACTCATTCTGCATGAAAGAGTCATCGGACAGGAAGAAGGCGTCACGGCAGTTTCGAAAGCCATCCGTAGAGGCCGTGTTGGCCTCAAGGATCCGAATCGTCCACTGGGCTCATTCATTTTCCTTGGCCCAACTGGCGTCGGGAAGACGGAGCTTGCGAAGGCGTTGGCGGAAGCCATGTTTGGCGATGACAATGCGATGATTCGAATTGACATGTCGGAGTATATGGAAAAGCACACGGTGTCGAAACTTGTCGGTTCACCTCCAGGATATGTGGGCTATGAAGAAGGCGGGCAATTGACAGAAAAAGTGCGCAGAAAGCCATATTCGGTCATCTTGTTCGATGAAATAGAAAAGGCGCATCCGGATGTCTTTAATATTCTGCTGCAAATCCTTGAAGACGGCATACTAACTGATGCGCAGGGACGCAAAGTGGACTTTAGAAACACCATCGTCATCATGACTTCTAATATCGGTGCGAAATTGATCACAGAACCGAAAAAGATTGGCTTTGCACTCTCGAAGGACGATACGGAAAAGTCCTATGACACCATGAAGGGCGTGGTGATGGGTGAACTCAAACAGTTGTTTAGACCAGAGTTCTTGAACCGCATTGACGAAATCATTGTGTTCCATCCATTGAGCACGGAGGACATCAAAAAAATCGTTACGGTCATGTTGCGTAGCCTAGAAAAGAGAATTCAGCAAGAAGGGTATACCATTGAGGTGACAGACCAAGCGAAAGAATGGCTGGCGAAAAAAGGATTTGACCCGTTGTTTGGGGCGAGACCGCTGAGAAGAGCAATCCAAAGCGAAGTAGAGGACAGACTTGCGGAGGCTTTATTGGAACAAAAGTTCAAACCAGGGGATAAAATCGTGGTTGACTTAGTGGACGGGGTCATTACTGTGATGTAACGAATTGGAGATTGCCCCATGCGTCACTCTTGCGGGAAACCCGTTTTTAGTATATTATAGACGGGTTGAAAATATTTTTTTGGGGACATTGATGAATGATAGATACAATAATTAGTGCAGTTACGATATTCGGGTATGTGTTGAGTGGAATCACCTCGATTTATTATCTTGCCATCGCTTTGACTGGTTGGTTTCGAAAGAAAGATCCGAATCATAAGGAAAATCCGCATCCGCATCGTTTTGTGGTTGTGATTGCTGCGCATAACGAAAAATTTGTCATCGGGAACACTCTTGATTCTCTCATTCGGATGGACTATCCCCGCGAATTAATTGATATCTATGTCGTAGCAGATAATTGTTCGGACAACACCGCAGAAATTGCGCGTGAAAAAGGTGTATATGTGTATGAGCGTTTTGACAATGTCAAAAAAGGAAAAGGATATGCATTGACATGGATTTTTGAAATTATTTGGAGTAAGAAGATTCCGTATGAAGCCGTTTGCATCCTGGATGCAGACAATCTGATGGATAAGAATTATTTCAGTGAAATGAACAAGTCATTAAACCTAGGGCACACTGTCATACAAGGGTATCGGGATTGTAAAAACCCAGAAGACTCGATTGTATCTGGTTGTTATGCAATCACTTATTGGCTGAATAATCGATATTTTCAATTATCGCGCTACCAAATGGGTTTGAGTTGTAGCATCAGTGGTACTGGATTTGTGGTGAATGCGGACTTGATGAAGGAGTTGGGCTGGGATTCTCATTGTTTGACGGAGGATCTCGAATTTCAACTGAAAATAGTGGAGCGTGGGATTAAAGTTGCCTGGAACCATGATGCCATTTTCTATGATGAAAACCCAATTACATTAGCCCAGTCTTTTAAACAAAGGACGCGCTGGATGCAAGGACATACTGCCTGCGTTTCTGTCTTCCTCGGGAACTTAATCAAAAAAGGATTCAAAGAAAAAGATCCGGTGGCTTTAGATACTTCATTCTATTTGATACAGCCCTATTTGCTTTCGATTGTCTGGATCATCACAATTATTTCGATTGCCTATTGGTCTGTCATGAGTTTTGTTAGTCTGGACTACTTGTTCACGGCGATTAAGGCGCTTCTAAGTATGGAAGTATTAATGCTCGTCTATGGCATATCGTTATTCATAGAAAAGAAACTGACGAAGAAAATACTGTTGTATTTGATTATCTTCCCGTTCTATTTATTCACCTGGCTTGGACCGATTTATCTTGGATGGGTGCGCAGAAAACACACAGAATGGGCACACACGGAACACACACGCGCAGTGGATGTCAACGACATACGAAGTGAATAATAGGAAAAGGGATTTTGATGCATGTTTGAAATAATTTTTACAATATTAATGATGATAGGTCTTACGATTAGTACCATCTCGACGGTATATTTTCTTACGATTACGGTACTCGGCGGCTTTCGAAAGAAGTCGGTGGATCCACGTACGTTTCCCGTTACTACGAAATTTGCTGTGGTAATTGCTGCGCATAACGAAAAGCTCGTGATTGGCAGCACGCTAGATGCATTGAACAATGCGGACTATCCAAAAGAGCTCATTGATATCTATATTGTAGCCGATAATTGTTCTGACGCAACGGCGGAAATTGCGCGTGCGAAGGGCGCTACGGTATTTGAACGGTTTGACAATTTGAAAAAGGGCAAAGGACATGCGTTGAACTGGGTGTTTCAAAAGGTCTGGGATTGTGGCATCGTTTACGACGCGATTTGTTTGCTTGACGCGGATAATTTGGTGGATATCAATTATTTCCTTCAAATGAACAAGTCATTGCATCTTGGACATAAAGTGGTGCAGGGGTATTTAGGCTGCAAAAACCCAGAAGATTCTTGGATATCAGGCTGTTACTCCATTTCATATTGGCTTACGAATCGATTGTTTCAACTCTCGCGATTTCAACTCGGACTTAGTTGCACCATTGGCGGAACTGGATTTGTCGTGCGCGCTGAATTATTGAAAGCGATTGGTTGGGATTCCTATTGCCTCACTGAGGACCTCGAATTTCAGTTGAAAATGGTGGAGAGCGGCACAAAAGTTGCGTGGAATCACGACGCCATCTTTTACGATGAGAAACCCATCACATTAAAACAGTCGATCAAACAAAGAACCCGTTGGATGCAAGGACATTCTGATTGCCTGACACGCTTCTTTGGGCGTTTAATGAAAAAGACTTTCAAGGAGAAAAACTTCATCGCTTTTGACACTGATTTTTATTTGATTCAACCGTATTGCTTGTTTGTGATTTGGTCGATCTCGTTGATTTCGATCTTGTATACACTCACGATGAGCATCTTCAATCTTCAATATTTGATTGGCTTTGGATTTACTTTGGTAATTATGGAAGTGATGATGGCGCTTTTTGGCATCATTCTAATTGTTGAGAAGAAAATGACACCGAAAATATTCTTATACCTGATGATTTTTCCGTTTTTCTCTTACACCTGGCTCGTGCCAATATTCTTGGGATGGCGCCACAGAAAAGAAACGGCATGGGTCCATACGGAACATACACGCGCAATTAATGTCAAAGACATGCTATAAAAAAACAAACCCTGCAAGGTTACATCTCCAACGCTGCAGGGTTTGCAAATTCGATTTGAATCTTATTTTATCACATATTTTTAGAAAATAGAATACTTTCACATAATTTTTACTAATTTGCGAAAAAAATTTGTACTATCGTCAAATGAGTGTTAAAATTAATGCAAGGGTTTTTGGGAAGGCGGATACTACATGGCAAAATCAAAGTCAGTGTTTGTTTGTAATGATTGTGGCTACGAGAGCGCAGGCTGGCTGGGGAAATGTCCTGCATGTAACGCATGGAACACTTTTTTTGAACAGAAAATAAGTGCTTCAAAAAATGAATCATCAGGTTCTCAGAAGAGAGGAAGTCAAGGTAGGTCTGCCATCGTTGAATTTGGCAAAATTGATTCTTCGCATGATATTCGAGTTGCATCCGGCATCAATGAACTAGATCGGGTGCTCGGTGGCGGAATCGTCCCAGGTTCACTCGTGCTTGTTGGCGGAGAACCGGGAATCGGAAAGTCTACTTTGATTATGCAACTTTGCGGTCATATGGCCGACGCAGATGATATCCTATATGTGTCGGGCGAAGAGTCTGCAGTGCAGGTCAAACACAGAGCCATTCGACTGGAGGCACTGACGGAATCAAGGTCTTCGAAGATGTTGATGTTAGCAGAGACGTGTTTCGAAGTGGCGGAAGAGGCGATTTTATCGATTCGGCCAGCGGCAGTCATCATTGATTCGATTCAGACGATGTTTAGCGAGTCGCTTGAATCCGCATCAGGGTCGGTCAGCCAAGTGCGCGAAGTGACTGCAAGGCTCATGCGCATTGCCAAGTCTGAAGGGATTACGGTTTTTCTGGTGGGACATGTGACGAAAGAAGGCGCGATTGCAGGCCCGAGAGTATTGGAACACATGGTAGATACGGTACTATACTTTGAAGGGGATCGCTATCTGAATTACCGCGTGTTGCGTGCAGTCAAGAATCGCTTTGGTGCGACGAATGAAATTGGCGTGTTTGAGATGACGGAAAAGGGTTTGATCCAAGTGGATAATCCATCCTTGTTGTTTCTTGGAGAAAGACCGCAAGGCGTGCCGGGAACTGTTGTTGTTTCAAGTATGGAGGGATCGCGATCGTTGTTGGTTGAGGTACAGGCCTTGGTGACAAATTCGGGTCTCGCAATCCCACGGAGGACGGCAAGAGGGGTCGATTATAATCGAATGAACATGCTGTTAGCGGTGCTCGATAAGATGGGTGGCATGTCGGTAGGTGCATTTGATGTATATATTAACGTAGTAGGTGGATTGGCGTTGGATGAACCAGCGTGTGATTTAGGGGTTGTGATGGCAGTCGCATCCAGCTTCAAGAATAAGGCGGTCGACAGTAAGACAGTGTTTATTGGTGAAGTGGGATTGACGGGTGAAGTGAGAGCGGTTGGGCAGATCGAAAAGCGCATTGCCGAGGCGGCCAGATTAGGATTTGAGACGTGTGTGATTCCGAAGGGAAATGCAAAAGCATTAAAAAGTGTTGTGCCTGAGAATTTGAAAATGAAATCAATTTCCAACATCTCGGAGATGCTCAAACTGCTTTAATGTTTATTGGCTGGCAGGTCCAGCAGGAGGAGAGTCATGTTTGTAGTAGGCGAGAATATTGTACATCCATTGTATGGTGCAGGGGTAATTGCTTCCATTGAGACGCGTGAATTTGTAGGTACGACGAATGAGTATTATATCGTGGAACTGCTTTTTCGCAATGAAGTCATCATGGTTCCAAGATCTCAAGCGGTTGTGCTCGGCGTGAGAAATGTGATTTGCTTAGAAAAGGCGGATGAAGTGAAGCACGTACTTTCAAAACCTTGCGCATGCACCAATCCAAATTGGAATAAGCGTTACAAGGAAAACATGGACCGACTGCGCACTGGTGATGTCATTGAGGTGGCATACGTCGTGAGGGATTTATCTGACCGCGAAAAACATAAGGGACTTTCTGCAAGAGAACGCAAGATGCTCACCTCGGCAATCAAAATTCTGGTGTCTGAGTTGGCTTGTGTACACAAGAGTGATTTTGTTGAAACTAAAAATCTCGTGAAAGAATTACTATTAGAAAACGCCGTCGATTTACATTGAATGGAGGGATACTATGAACACCGTATTGACCTTGCAAGACCTGACAACTATGGTGCTTAGCTTTTTTGGATTGATTGTATTGATTCTCGTCATTGTTTGTTTGATTTATGTCATTGGCTCATTGCGGCGCGTTGACAAAATATTTAAGCAAAATGAGAAAGAAATCAATGAAATGGCCAAGTTGCTCCCGCAAACGTTAAAGAAAGTCGATACGACAGTTTCGGACGTCAATGAGATTTTGGAGGCCGCAAAACCTGCCGTGATTAACATATCTGGTGCCATCGATGCAACCGCAACGACCGTTAATAGTATCAATACGAATGTGCTGAGCAAAGTGGTTGATTTGAAGTGGGTTTTCGCAATTCTAACAAATATTTATTCCTTTGTTTCCGACAAGTTTGGAAAAGGAAAAGGAAAAGACAAAGAGAAAGAGAAGGAAAATGATGGGCATGAGCCAAAGCAGGATGCAGAGCAACAGGCGAACGACTGAACTGCTCGCGCCGGTGGGCGACATTGAGGCGTTGCAGGCCGCGGTGGAAAGCGGTGCGGATGCAGTCTATATGGGCATGACAAACTTCAATGCGCGATTAAAATCTGACAATTTTGATAAAGACGACTTTGAACGGGCTGTGGACTACGCTCACTCCAAAGACGTCTTTGTTTATTTAACCCTAAACACATTGATTCGAAACGACGAAATGAATCTTGCTTTGGAAACCGCAAGGTTCGCTGCAAATGCTGGCGTGGATGCGTTTATCGTGCAAGACGTTGGGCTTGCGGGGCTTTTGCGAACGCATTTTCCTGAGGTACGCTTGCACGCGAGTACGCAGATGAGCATTTGCGATGCTGCGGGGGTTGCGTTTGCGCAGAAAATTGGCGCATCGCGCGTTGTGTTGGCGAGGGAACTCACCCTGACTGAGATTCAGGACGTGGCGTCGTCGACGGATTTGGAGCTTGAGGTGTTTGTGCATGGGGCGCTTTGTATTTGCTATTCAGGGCAATGCCTGATGAGCAGCATGTTGGGTGGTCGAAGCGGAAATCGCGGGTCTTGTGCGCAGCCGTGTCGGTTACCGTATCAACTCGAAATCGATCGAAAAATCATTTCAAATAATCATCTCCTCAGTCCGAAGGATTTGTGCGGGCTTGCGGAGCTTCCCGCGCTCGTGGCACTCGGGGTCAAGTCCCTGAAAATCGAGGGTCGGATGAAGTCCCCAGATTATGTGGCGGCAACGACCAAAATTTATCGGAAGTACCTCGATCTTGCGTTGCAACACGAGCCGAATTATCATGTCGAAGCACAGGATCTCGAGATGTTGATGCAAGTGTTCAACCGAGGCGGATACAGCAACGGCTGGCTCACTGAAGGGCCCCGTCGCTCGCTCATGAGTGTGGAGAAGGCGAAGAACTGGGGGCTTTTGCTTGGGACGACCCAAAGCGCGTCGGATCAAACCCAACTGGCCGAGGTGAAACTTGCGCGGAGCATCCAGATTGGCGATGGGATTGAAATCTGGAACGGCCAGGCGACTTCGCCCGGCGGAGTCGTTTCAATCTTGAAAAAAGAAAACGCGCACATCAAGGTCACGGCGCCAGGGGACATCGTCTCCATTGGGGTCGTCAAGGGTGCGTTTGGAGCGGGCTATCCCGTGTATCAGACCTCTTCGAAAAGCCTGCGCGAGGGATTGTTGCGAGAGGTCAAAGAGGCGCCGCGAAAAGTCAAAGTCTCCGGTGCAATCACCCTTGAGAACGGCAAACCTGCGCGCCTTTCGGTCTATGACTTTGACGGGAATCAAAGCGACGTTACATCCACTACGCTGGGAGAACCATCGCAAAAAGTCGTGTTGACGAAAGAACGCATCGCGGCGCAGTTGCAGAAAACGGGCGATGCACCATTTTTCTTTCAAAACATCGATGTGAATCTGGAAGATGGCGTATATTTTCCATTGAGTGAACTCAGCGCCCTGCGTCGTGCGGCATTTGAGGGATTGCATGCGCAGCGAATCGCGCAGTATAAGCGCGAATACGACGTCGTGGAGACGACGCCGCCCCAAAGCAAGACGGCCACGGAACAGACGATTTCGGTTTTGTTTGCCAATGAGGCGAATCTCTTTGCAATCAAAAATAAAAACGTGGCGCGGGTGTATTTCCCAATTCGAGCGTGTGCGCAACAGGAATTGCCTAGCGACGTGAACTATGAGCTGCATGCATGGCTGCCAGCGGGGACCAAACAGGCTTCGCGCGCAGCGATGGACCAAATGGTGGCGCAGGCGGTCGCCAACGGAATCAAGGGGCTTTTGCTTGGGGGCATCGGAGATTTGCAGTATATGCAGGCGTATCCCGCGTTAAAATTCAGATTGAACTTTGGATTTCCAGTGTACAACAGTTTTACAGCGGCGGCCATTGCGCCAGTGCCGGTGACCGTATCGCCCGAGTTGGAGCCTGCGCAAATCGCACTCTTGGCGGGGGAAGACCTAGAGGCAGTTGCATACGCAAGGTTCACTTTGATGACTTCCGCGCAGTGCTTTGTCCATGGGGGCGCTTGCGACGAGACCGCAAAGTCACACTGTGCTGCGCAACACAAAGTCTGCGAGATTGTGGACGGTCGTGGCAGAAGGTTCCGTCTCTTGCGCGTGCAAAACGGCTGCGGTTCCATCGTCTTGGACGCCGAAAGCAAGGACACCATCGCTGCCATTGCGCAGATGAAGAATATCGACAGTTTTCGAATTGAAGTTTGCGATGAAAGCGAATCGAAGCTCAATCAACTAATTACGCGCATCGAGGTAGGAATCAGTTCGAAAAAGAAATGAGGAGGAATGGAAGATGCAAGAGGAGACAAAAGTATTTATTAAAATTGTGGACGGCGGGAAGCAACCTGTGCGCCAGAGTGAGCATTCGGCGGGGTATGATTTGTATGCACCAATCGATATGGTGTTGAGGCCTGGCGAGACAAAAATCATGCCACTGGATTTTCTCATCGCGATTGAACCTGGGGTCGAGGCGCAAGTGCGGCCACGGAGTGGATTGTCGCTCAAGACTTCTTTGCGCATGGCAAACGCACCAGGCACCATCGACAGCGATTATCGCGACTTGGTAGGCGTCATAGTCGAGAACACTTTTGATCTTAGCAACCTGGCATATCGAGCTTATAAAGACGAGGGATTTCGCAAACAGCTCCAGAAAGACTATCGCCAGGTCGAAAGCCTTGGGCAAAAGATCTTTCTGGATTCCTATAACAATCCATATGGCACCATTTACATCGCAAAAGGTGACCGCATCGCGCAGATGTTGTTTGCACACTATTTGGATGCGACCTTTGAATTGACGCAAAATATTGATGATATCGGGTCAAACCGTGGCGGCGGATTCGGTCATACGGGGAAATAGTGCTCATGCGCGCCGCGCGCAAAGGGACAAGGGCGCAAAGGCAAAAGGTAGGGGCATGCCGCTGGCGTAGGTGCGAGTGGCGCGTATTTTAACAAATTTCACGCCCAATATGAATTCCTTGTATAAAAGCTGCTCATATCTAATGCCAAACTCGCTCAAATTAAGAGTTTTTAACAAAAAAACTTAGAATAAAAAATCCTTGTATAAAATTCAAGCCTTTAAGGTGATTATTCATACAAGGATTTTACATCTGAGTGGTTTTTTGTTAATAATCATATCGGCTTATCGAGAAACGATAAATTTTCATGGAATTTTATACAAGGAATCATGGAACATTCGATATTTTGTTAATAAAGCGATGGGACAAGGGCGCAAAGGCAAAAGGTAGGGGCAGGCCGATGGCGTAGGTGCGGGAAATAGTGGGCGCTTAACCTATTTGAGAATATCCCGCGCGGAAACTTATAAAATAAGGCGGCTTGTAGCCAGTTTAGGCCATAAAATCAGCGATTTTAACCTTTTTGATTTTTATTAGGGTGAAACTTATAAGAAATAGGTGATTTCTTATAAGTTTAATTCATTTATTTTTTGAGGCGGTTAAAAAGGGCATGTAGTAGGCGCTTTAGGATCATTCTATTGCGCGAATTTATAAGTTTCTGATTTAAATTTTGTAGAAAAGGTTAAATGTCGCGCCTGCGCCTGCGCCTGCGCCGCGCCACGCAGCTGGTCTGCGGAATAAAAAAAGAAACTGCGCAACAAAGGAGAAAGTACGCAGTTTCTGTACTATGCGTGTATATTATCTTTGGGAAAAGATTTATCTTTCGTGTTGTTTAAAAGAAGCGGTTCATCTCAAGTAGAAGGGGATGTCGGGACTTCATGGTGTAGATAGAATGTACTCCGTGATACAACATGTAGTACCTTACAACATATTGTATCATCGGAAAGTGAAAAGTCAATACATATAGTAAAAAAAGTTGAAATACTTTGGTGCAATTCAGAAAAACGTCTGATATAATGGCAAATGGAGGCGTTTTGTATGAAAATCAACAATCAAATACAAGAATTTGTGACCATTGAGCATACGGTAGCATTGTGCGTCGTGGGTGGCGGCTTGGCTGGGATGTTTGCGGCAATCGCGGCGGCGCGGCGCGGAACAAAGGTGCTGCTCATGCAGGACAGGCCTGTACTAGGGGGCAATGCTTCCAGCGAAATTCGGATGTGGGTACGCGGAGCGCATGGGGCTGACAACCGCGAGAGTGGACTCCTTGAAGAAATTGCGTTAGAAAACTATTATCGCAATCCGAATTTGAATTTTTCAATTTGGGATAGCATATTATATGAGAAAGTGCGTTTTGAAGAAAATATCACATTGTTGCTGAATTGCTCGTGCTGCGCGGCGGAGATGGCGGACGGGCGTATCACTGCGGTGAAGGGCTGGCAGACGACCACCCAAACTTGGCACCACGTGCGCGCACAAATCTTTGCGGACTGCTCAGGCGATAGCGTGTTGGCGCCATTGACCGGGGCTGAGGTGCGCATCGGGCGCGAAAGCAGGGATGAATTTGGAGAATCGATTGCGCCAATCGAAAGTGACAACTGCACCATGGGGCAGACCTGCCTGTTGCAAGCGCGAGAACTGGCGCACGAGGTGACGTTTACGCCGCCAAAGTGGGCAAACAAATACACGAAAGAGAGTTTTCCATTTCGCATTGATTTTGAAAATCGGGCGTCGTGGACCAACGATAATTTTTGGTGGATGGAGCTTGGTGGGTGCGACGATTCCATTGCCGACACAGAAACACTCCGCGACGCGCTCTTAAAAATGGCGTTTGGAGTCTGGGATTTTATAAAGAATAGCGGGACTCTCGACGCGGCAAACTGGGACATTGAGTGGATTGGCTTTCTGCCAGGGAAACGAGAGAGTCGGCGCTATGTGGGCGACTACATGCTGACGCAAAACGACGTCATCGCACAGGGAAAATTCGATGACCTGATTGCCTACGGCGGATGGAGCATGGACGATCATCATCCGGAAGGGTTCCTGCATCCGGGGTATCCAACCATTCACCACAAGGCGCCGTCGCCGTTTGGCATTCCATATCGGAGCATTTATTCGAAGAATATCGAGAACTTGATGTTCGCGGGGCGCAACATCAGCGCGACGCATGCCGCGATGTCGGCGACGCGCGTGATGGCAACGTGTGCAATCCTCGGGCAGGCGCTGGGCACGGCTGCACACCTTGCCTGCGGCGCCACGAACGGCGCCACGAACGGCGCCACGAACGGCGCCACGAACGGCGCTACGAACGGCGCCATGGGCCCCGCCACGGGCGGCGCAACTTGCGACCCGCGCGGTGTGCAGGTGGAGGTCCTCCAGCAGATGCTGATGGAGGACGACTGCTATCTGCCGTTTCAGCAGCGACGCGTTTCGGCCTTGACGCGGCGCGCGCACATCACGGCGTCGCAAGGCGATGCGACCAAGTTGACCAACGGGATCAATCGGACGTTGGATGGCGTGGATCATGCGTGGGAGGGTGCTCCGGGCGGTGAAATTGTTGTGGAATTTGACACAGCGACCAACGTGCAAAGCCTAAGAATTGTGTTTGACAGCGATTTCGCACGCGCGACGCTCAGTGGCGTGCGACAAGCGCACAAGACGTTTCCGATGGCGTGTAATATCTTTTTGCACGACCAGGCGGTGTTTGTGCCGAAAACGCTCGTGCGCGCCTTCGAAATTTTAGGCGACACAGGGGACGGGACGTGGATTGAAGTGTTTCGCGAGGCGAACAATTATCAAAGACTTGTAAAAATCGAACTCAGTGGAACTTATAAAAGATTAAAGCTCGTGCCACGAGAGACGTGGGGCAGCGAGAGGGTCAGAATTTTTGCCGTGGATATTAATTAGGATTTGGCCATTTGTCACATCCGTCAGTGCGGCGCAAAGCGAGGCGACCTCATCGACGGGGACTTGGAGCGTCAGTACGACGTCTTCTGCGTAGTCGATCGCGGTTTGCTTGAGGGACCGCGGTGCGAGGCATTGCTGAATTTTCTCCAGTTGCGGGTACGCGCATGTGCAGATGAGCTCTTGACACAAGGTCATGGTGGTCACGGCGGACGCATCCAGACAGAGGGATGCGGCTTTGCCGTAGGCGCGGACGAGGCCTGGTGCGCGCAGTGGGACACCGCCAAAATAGCGGGTGACGACGAGGAGGACGTTTTCCAGGTCGCGTTTGCGGATGGTTTCCAGGACCGGTAGGCCCGCGGTGCCCGAGGGTTCACCGTCGTCCGAGAATTTCTGCAGCGGCTGCTCGCGTTGCGGCGAGTCCTGCAGCGACTGACTTTGCGCGCCGAGATAGTACGCATAGACGTTGTGGGTCGCATCCCAGTATTTTTTCTTGCATTCTTGGATGGCCAGCGCGGCGTCGTGTTCCGTTTGCACGAGAAACGAGTGCGCCAAAAAGACGGATTTCTTTTCCGTCAAGGTGGCCGAAGTCTGCGTTTTTATGGTGTGAAAGCTTGTTTTCATGGCGCGCCTACTTCAAAAATGGAATAATTGTCGCGTGTTTATCAAATGGCATCTCCGCCACAATTTCGTACCCCATGTCGGTGTATTCTTCTGAGATGACGTTGCCGTGCGTATGCACGAAGGAATGAATCGCTCCGTCCGTAAAGGGAATTGCCAGCGTCACCCGCAACATCTTGCGCGGCAGCGCCTCTGTGATTTTCGCGAG
>JBAXOJ010000005.1:0-33038 GCA_037133315.1 Clostridia bacterium | reverse complement strand
TTCACTTTATCAATTCTAAAAAATCTAAAGTATCGTATTTTTTTTCCAAACATTTCGTCATATAGGCTGGTACAAATTCATTGAGATCTTTTTGAACTGCTTCCGATACATCAAAACTAAATAGCTTTGACTTTTCGCAAGAACAAATATGCGCCATCGCTGCTTTGGTCCCCGCTTTCATTTCGATTGCATCATGCAAAATCTGAGCGCAATTCTTACATACTACTCCATTCGCCGAGACACTAAAAGATTCGGCAGTTTTTCCGCAGGCACCACAGCATGCATAAGATGGTGCAAATCCTGATAAACACAGGATGCGTAATTCGAATATGCGAATGACCAGTAAAGGATTTTTGTCTCCTTTGCTAATGACGTATAAAGAATTCAAAAGCAGGTTAAGAATATCCTCCGCGCCCTGACCCTCTTGGATCACATCGTTAGCGATTTTGATTAGATGAACCGCATACGTAAATTTTTCAGGACTCTTCGATAAATCTGGGAAGGACTCAATGATGTCACAATTATAAATAGAATACGTATCTCTTCCTGGATAAATAATAAACTCGCCGTAACAGAAGAGTTGTGTTGCGCCAGCAAGCTTATTTTTTAACCGTCTGACTCCTTTTGCAGAGGCTCGAATCAATCCTTCCTCAGCAGTAAGAATCGTCATCATACGATCTGCGTCGCCAATATCGCTGCCACCTGTGACAATTCCTTTGAGTTTAATATAAGACATTTATTTGTACCCTAAAGTTTTTAACATGGTGTCTTTATTGCGCCAATCTGGTTTCACTTTAACCCAGAGTTGCAGAAATACTTTTGTACCTAATAAAGATTCCATATCCTTTCTTGCTAATGTGCCGATTTTCTTTAACATCGCGCCATTTTTTCCTATCAATATGCCTTTATGTGATTCTTTTTCACAAAAAATCGTTGCCTGGATTTCAATCATTCCATTTGGTCGTTCCTTAAAGACCATGATTTCAACCCCTGTTCCGTGTGGCACTTCATCATTTGTAGAGGTGAGAATCTTTTCTCGAATGAGTTCAGCAGCGATGTCGCGCTCTGGTTGATCCGTAAAAGTATCATCAGGAAAGAATTTTGGTCCAATCGGGAGTTCTTTTTCAAGCGCCTCAATCAAAACATCAATCCCTTGCCGTTTGCTCGCAGAAATAGGAATGATTGCTTTGAAATCGTAAAGTTCTTTGTAAATGCTGATTACGGAAAGTAAATTGTCTTTTTGAATCAAATCAATCTTATTGATGACAAGAAACACAGGAATTTTGATTTCTTTAATTAAGTCGAGTGCGAATAAGTTCCCTGCCCCAGGATTTCCGTCTGTCGCTTCAATCATCAACACCACTGCATCAACTTCTTTCAAAGTATTTGAGGCAGTGTTTACCATGAATTCCCCAAGCTTTGTCTTCGGTGCATGAAGACCTGGGGTATCTAAAAAAATCATCTGAAATCTTTCATTCGTCAGAAATGCCTTGATTACATTTCTCGTTGTCTGTGGTTTGCTGGAAGTGATTGCAACCTTTTCCCCGCATATTTGATTGAGCAAGGTACTTTTCCCAACATTAGGACGCCCTGCGATTGCAACGAAACCAGATCTAAATTCCATTATTATTCCTCCCGTATTATTCGCACAGTTAGCGAATCAATCCTAACAAACTTAATACTTCCTCTTGCAAAGACATCATTCGTTTCTCTTCTTCTGGACTTACGTGATCATAACCAAGCATATGAAAAACACCATGTGAGATTAAGAACCCCATCTCCCTATGAAAGGAATGTCCATATTCTAGTGCTTGCTGATGTGTCAGTTCGGCAGAGACGGCAATATCACCAAGCAACACATATCCCGTATCAAGGTCAAGTTCTATATCCGGAAATTCTTCTGAAAAAGGATCAATCTCGAACATCGGAAATGAAAGCACGTCGGTCGGTCGGTCAATGTTTCTGTTTTGCATATTGATGAGACGCATTTCTTCATTATCTACAATTATGACAGAAACAGCAATTTTGTGATTGCATTTTTTAGAAAAATCTTTCACGCAATGTTCAACAACCATCTCAATGGTAGCTATATGGTCATCCAATATTTCAACTTTATCTTGTTTGTTTTCAAATAGTAACATCTCTTGTTCCTCTCTATGAACAGTTTTTTAAGTATTGCCATATTTTTCGTATGCCTTGATAATTCTTTGAACAAGTTCATGGCGTACAACGTCTTGGTCCGTCAATATCGTAAAATTGATTCCCTTTACGCCCTCCAAAATGTGAACCACTTCTTTCAATCCTGACTTCTTGTCATGTGGTAGATCAATTTGTGTCACATCACCATTGACAACAGCCTTCGAGCCATTCCCAAGCCGTGTTAAAAACATTTTCATTTGCTCAGGTGTTGTATTTTGTGCCTCGTCCAAAATGATAAATGCATCTTCCAACGTTCTCCCACGCATATATGCAAGTGGCGCTACTTCAATCAATCCTTTTTCAAAGTTTTTTGCAAACGTTTCGGCTCCCATGATTTCATGGAGTGAATCATACAACGGCCGCAAATAGGGATCCACTTTCTCCTGCAAATCGCCTGGAAGAAACCCGAGTTTTTCGCCCGCTTCTACAGCAGGTCTTGTCAAAACAATTCTTGAAACCTCTTTATTCCTGAACGCATTCACTGCAAGTGCAACTGCTAAAAAAGTCTTCCCAGTGCCTGCGGGGCCAATTCCAAACGTGATGTCATGTTTGCGAATCGCATCCACGTATTGTCGTTGGCCAATGGTTTTTGACTTAATTTGACGCCCGCGTGCTGTCAAACAAACAATCCCATCTGCTAATCCATTCGAAAGTTCGAGCTGATTTTCGGTTGCTAAGTTGACTAAATACGTGACGTTTTGCTTTGTAACAACTTCACCTAGAGATGCTATATCAATGATTCTTTTCAAAACCTGTTGCGCTTTCGTTGCGTTGGCTGAAAGTCCAGAAATTTTAATTTCATTATCACGTGCAATAATAATGACATGAAATTTTTCTGAAATTAACTTAATATTCTCATCCATGTTACCGAAAATATTCATCAAGACATCAACGTTTTCAACGGGTACACTGACTTCAATTTTATCCTCAAAACTCACCGCACTCACCTCTTCAAGTGATTCATCATAACATATTTTTACACTTTATTCCACTAAAAAAGAACTCATTACGGTTTCACTTCTTTCATATACTGATCCTTCAAGACAATCCCGTTATCTTTCACAGCAGAAATCAAAATATCCTCACTTTTTGAAATGGAAAAACCGATGAAATACTCCTGGTTTTCTTTCACACCGCCGACCATTGTGATTGCACGAAATAAATCATTTGCATTACCGATTGCCTTAATTACAAAAGGTGAACTCGTTTGCTGGCTATTCACCATCATGTAGTTCCCAGCCTGTCTGACTTCTGAGGTCGCAGTCATTCTCTGTCCATTCACCTCAAGTGCTTCCGCGCCGGACGCTCTCAACTCGTTCAATACCTCGAGGATTTCCGCCTCGCCCACAGCCAAATCAGGTTTGTTTGTTAAAACGATTTGGACGCCTTGCCCTTTCACACTTGAGAGCCCAGCGAGTTGAGACGCTCTTTTTAAATCTTGCACTAGCTGATTATTAGCACTTTCCTTGTTTTTAATAGAATCATTTTCTTTTTTTAATTCTTCCAAACGATTATTGAGTTTCTCATTATTATTTTTTTGATTGATCAACTCGTCCTGAAGTTCAGTCATTTTAAGGTTCTCCACTTGCGAACGATCCTCATTTACCTGCACGCTTCGAAACTGCCAAACGACAACGGTACTGATAATCACACAGACAAGCGCAATTGCCAAACTATCGAAACTAAATATCTTCTTCCATTGGATCATTTCTATTCCTCCCCATTTCCTTTATTCAATAAAAACCGGTTTACTTGGATATCTTCAAAAGTTTTGATACTAATAGGTAACGAAAATTCTTTCAACTCGACATATTTCGGGCTGTTCACTAAAGTATCAAATAACAATTGAGGATCTCCAATTGCTTTGATTTCAAACGGAGTGATATATTTTTTATGGTTGATAATGATGGTTGGCCCAGCACAGATCTGAGCACTTGAAGAAACAACTCTTTCTCCATTGATTGAGATTGCCTCTGCGCCACCTTTTCGGAGTTCGTTGATGATAGCAACTATGTCTTGTTGATGAATCACAAAATCGTTGGAATTCGAGTTCTCTCGATCTTTCAAAGGAATACTTGCATCATCAATGGTCACAATAATTCCTTTTCCGTGTACATCTGTCATCCCAGCTAAAAAGAGAGAGCGCGCTAGTTGATTGTTCAATTTTCTGAATTCGCCATTTTTATCTAACCGGGAATAGGCTGCATAGAGTGAAATGTTATCCTTTTCAATCTTTTTGATTTCGGATTTTAATTGCTCAGAGAGTTTCGTTTCGCTAGAAATTCGTTGCATTGTTTGCTTGCGTTTCTCTTGGATTTTGTTAAACGTATTGCTGGCTTCCTTTTCTTGAATCGTGCGAAATTGGACACCAAGAAATATGCCCAAAATCAAAATTGGCAAAAAAACCAATAAACTATTTCTAGATATTTTCAAAGGTGCACCTTCCTTCGACGATTCTCACGCTTTCATTTCCTGAAAGGACATGCCCTTCTTGAGCATTTCCATTTCTTCTGGAATCATAAAATGCTTCTTTTTTGGCAATACATCTTTCAAAGCCTTTTCAAACGAATCTAGTGTCACTAGGTTCGTTTGTCCTATAAGGGCGCCCAATAGAAGAATTCCAGCATACGTTTTATTCCCTGCTTCGTTTGCCAACTGTGTCGCTGGGATTTGTATGAATTTTACATCGGTTCGAGTTGGTATGCGTGTCACCAATGAACTATCCACAATGATGACCCCGCCAGGAACAACAAAAGACTCGAATTTATCTAAGGAAGGTCCGTTCATCACGATGAGAGCATTACAAGCATTCAGAATCGGAGAACTCACCAGTTCATCCGAAACCACAACGGCGCAATTTGCTGTGCCACCTCGCATTTCCGGACCGTAGGAAGGCAACCAGGAAACATTTTTATCTTCAAGCAATCCAGCATATGCAATCAATCTGCCCATCGAAAGGATTCCTTGACCTCCAAATCCAGCGATGATTACTTCATTTAAAGTAACGTCATTTTTCACCATGAATTCACACCTCCAAGTCCTTTCCTTTGTAATTGCCGAGTTGATATTTTGGCATCATATTTTCTTCCAGCCATTTTAAAGAAGCAATGGCATCAAGTCCCCAATTGGTTGGACAGGTTGATAACACCTCGACAATCGAAAAACCAAGACCCGCTAGTTGCACTTGAAAAGCCTTTTTAATTGCTTTTTTTGTACTGATGATGTTTTTTATGTTGTTGACAGCAACGCGCTCGACATAAACAGCCCCATCCAGTGTTGCGAGGAGCTCGCAAACCTTGATTGGATTGCCGTGTTGGGCGACATTTCTACCAAACGGAGAAGTGGTCGTCACCTGCCCTAAAAGTGTCGTCGGTGCCATTTGACCTGAGGTCATGCCGTAGATAGCGTTGTTGACAAAGATGGTTGTGATCTTTTCGCCACGTGCAGCCACGTGAACGATTTCAGCCGTCCCAATGGCAGCAAGGTCACCGTCTCCTTGATAAGTAAATACCGTCTTGTCTGGGAATACGCGTTTGACGCCGGTCGCGACGGCAGGTGCTCTGCCATGTGCCGCCTGCACCATATCACAGTTAAAATATTCATAATTATTGTACGTACAGCCAACCGGAGAAACGCCGATCGTGCTACCTTCAATACCGAGCTCATCGATCACTTCCGCGATGAGTCGATGTACAATCCCATGCGTACAACCAGGGCAGTAATGCTGAGGGATATCAACTAAAGCATGTGGCTTTTGAAATACTTTTTTCATTTTGCAACCCCTCCTAAAATCTCTTTAATTTTCGCAATGATTTCTTGATTTGTCGGCACCATGCCACCCATACGACCATAAAAATGAACTGGTTTTCTGCCGTTCACCGCGAGGCGCACATCTTCAACCATTTGACCAGCACTCAGTTCTACCGTGAGGAATGAATGTACTTGATCTACGTACTTGTCAAAAACTTTCGAAGGGTATGGCCACAGGGTAATCGGTCGAATGAGTCCCACTTTGATCCCCTCTTTTTCTGCTAGTTTAATGACGCTTTTCGCAATTCTCGCGACAGAACCATACGCGACTAGAATCAGTTCGGCTCCCTCGCAATTGAACTCTTCCACTTTCACTTCGCAATCCTCGATTAAGCGATACTTTGCCTGAAGTTTTAGGTTGTGTTGTTCGAGCACTTCTGGATCGATATAAATGGAAGTAATCACGTTATGGGGGCGTTTCATTTCTGTCCCCGTCGTGGCCCAAGGCTTCTCTGGTAGTTCAATTTTCTCTTGATCTTGAAACTCGACCGCTTCCATCATTTGACCTAGGATCCCGTCACCTTGTACCATCACTGTGATGCGATAGCGATCTGCGACATTAAAGGCTTCCACGGTTAATTCATATAATTCTTGCACACTCTCAGGGGCAAACGCGACCATCTTGTAATCTCCGTGTCCGCCACCTTTAACAGTCTGAAAATAATCACTTTGGGCAGGTAAAATACCGCCTAAGCCAGGACCGCAACGCACGATATTCACGACAACACAGGGTAATTCCGCCCCAGCAAGGTAGGAAAATCCTTCTTGCTTTAAACTGATTCCAGGACTAGACGACGAGGTCATCACACGTGCTCCTGTGCTTGCAGCACCATAAACCATATTGATTGCAGCAATCTCGCTTTCCGCTTGTAAAAACACGCCACCCGACTCTGGCATTCTTTTTGCCATATAATGTGCAATTTCTGTTTGTGGTGTAATCGGATATCCAAAATAATATCGGCATCCCGCTCGAATTGCTGCTTCTGCAATGACTTCATTGCCTTTCATTAATACTTTTTTTGACATGGGTAGTCCCTCCTATTTTTCAACTTCGATGACACAGTCTGGACAAATCATGGCACAAAACCCACAACCGATGCACAATGACATCTCTTTCACCCCAGCGGTATAAAAGCCCTTTTTATTGATTTCCTCTTCATTCATAATCACTATTTTCTTTGGACAAACCGTCGTACATAGTTCGCACCCTTTACATCGTTCTTTATCAAAAGTTACCAAAGCCATTTTATATCCTCTCCTATTCCTCAATGATTATACAATATTATTTGTTCCATGGTAAATGAATATTCTTATTTAATACAAATTTTTCAATTCCGCCTAGATTTGCTTCTGAGAGCGCTGGTTCCATCCCCGTAGCGAAAGCGATGGGACAACCGACTTGTTGCAATGCGGATAGTAATAATAAATGCCCCTCCTCAATCACTTCTTTTGTCGTATATTGCAATAGGTTGGTGTTGTTGATCAGACCAGTTGGTTTGATGCCTGCGCTATCTTCAATCTCTCTGCACATTGCAACAATTTTTTCAACCGAATCCGTCATAGGTCTTCTCGCGTTGACGACAAAAAACAAGTCAAAGGACTCCTTCAGAAATTTATCGCGAAATCTTGAAATGGCCTTCGCCCCTAAGTCGTCTCCACCCACATCGAAGATGGCAAAAAGCTCTTTATTTGCAAACACCGTATTTACTTCTAAAGGAAAGTTGGAGGCCTCCACATTCTTATTTGCGTTTTCTGGAAGAAATACTGAAATCCCTTGGGCCTCTAATGTTTGTTTTGCATCAGCAGTGCGAAAAAACGGATTGACGATATCAAAGTCAAGAATCGCAACTTGTAGGTGTATCGTTTTCATATGAAGTGCAAAATTGACTGCCACTTCAGTCTTTCCACTTCCAAAGTGTCCAGCAAAAATAGTAATTCTTTTCTCAAACAATGCCGCACACCTCCCGCACGACGAGTTGCGCAAGCAGTAAACCCGCGACGGACGGCACAAACGAAACACTTGCTGGAGGTCGTTTCTTTTTGAGGCAACTTTCCGGGTTCCATGTCGGGCAAGAATCTTGTTTCACACACCCAGTATAGGCAACAAAATCAGGCGTTTTTGGTAATTCAGTCGAGTAGACAACAGTCAAGTGCTCAATTCCACTTGCTTTCAAGTTCTTTCGAATGACTTTCGCCAAAGGACAAGTGTTTGTTTTTGAGATGTCAGTGACCGTCAATTTGGAAGCATCCAGTTTGTTCCCTGTGCCCATACTGCTGAAAATTTTTATCCCTTTCGCAACCGCGGTTTCGATGAGAAAGGTTTTTGCTTTCACAGAATCAATGGCATCAATGATGTAATCAATTTTCTGTTGAAAGAATATTTCATAATTCGTCTCTGAAAACCAGTCAAAGTGCACTGTGAGTTGAAGTGACGGGTTAATATCTAAAAGACGCGCAGCAACCACTTCAGTTTTCGGTTTCCCAATCGTGCTATGCAGTGCTGGTAGTTGACGATTGACATTGGAAATACAAACGGTATCCCCATCCACAATCACCATGTTTCCAACCCCAGCTCGCACTAATGCCTCTGCGGCATACGAACCAACACCACCAAGGCCAAAGACGGCAACGGTGGTGTTCTTGAGTTGATGCATTCCTTCGGATCCAAGCACAAGATTTGTTCTAGTAAACTGATCAATAATCAAACATTTTCTCCTTATTTCCCGTTATAATAGTTATATGCCTCTAGTGCAATCTTTGAGATTACTCTAATCGTATTGCCTCCGTTTGGCGCTTGCGCCAAAACAGAAATCGCAAAATCGCCGCCTTTAGAAAAAATGATGCCGGCGTCATGCTCATGATTCGTGATGCTTCCGGTCTTATGTGCAACAGTCGTCCCTTTTGGTAACAAAGCACAAAGTTTTGTTCTGTTGATTGTCTTTTTCATAATTTGTATCATTTGATTATCATAAACTGGCGAAATGCAGATTTTCTTATAGAGTCTTTTAAACAACAAATTCAAATCTTTCACACGAATCGTATTTGATTTCCCAGCTGGAACAGGAGTCAAACAAAAATAATACCCTAGTTGAGTGTCTGCAGTATACCCATATTTTTTGATGGTTTCATTAATATATTTAAAGCCGAGCATATCTGTCATTATATTTGCAGCACGATTATCACTATACATAATCATATATTCGATGAGCTTTGCAACGGAAATTTTGTAACCCGTCGGCTTGCCTTGCAAAATACCTGTGCCACCGACGCGCTCGATGGTGCGATCTCTCAATTTGATAATCTTATTTAACTTCAAACCGCCCGCTTTCACCTTCCGGTAGGCAGCCATCATCACAAAAACCTTGATGACGCTCGCTGCTCGGACTTTCACATCGTTGATGTAGACACTTTCACCAGTTCTTAAATTCAAAACCCCCACACTAAAAGTGCCTGACTTACCGCTGGTTTGCTTTAAAATTCTGGACTTCAAGGTTGCCTTTGCCGTTGCAGTATAAGGCATCGACGTTACAAGCAAAGCAAATATAAGGATGAAACACAAAGCAATTCTCTTTTTCATTTTAATAACTCCTCACATCAAATAAATACATATAAATTTTACAACACTTCAGGGTATTTTACAAATGAAAAATGTGATATATTGATACTAGATTAATACACAGGAGGCCCTATGAAATATATCATCATTCTCGGTGACGGCATGTCCGATTATCCGATTCCTCAGTTAGACAATAAAACACCATTAGAAGCGGCCTACAAGCCCCATATCGACGCCCTCGCAGCCTACAGTGAAATGGGCCTTGTCACAACGGTGCCCTCTGGTCTTGCCCCAGGCAGCGACGTCGCCAACTTGGCCGCCATCGGGTACGACCCGAACATCTTCTACACGGGTCGTTCGCCGCTCGAAGCAATGAGTATGAATATTGACATGAGCGACACGGACGTCGCGTTACGTTGCAACCTAGTGACTTTGGATGTACGCGACGGATACGAAAACGCAACCATGATTGACTACAGTGCAGACGAAATCTGTTCTGAAGATGCGAAAGTTCTAATCGATTTTTTACAAGAAAAACTTGGAACCCCACAATATAAATTCTATCCAGGCATCAGTTATCGACATTGCGTCATCTGGGCAGAAGGATTGTTGGAGTTGAAACTGGTTCCACCACATGACATTCTCGATCAACAGATTGCCAGTTTCCTTCCTCAAGGAGAAGTAAATGCAGATATCCTTACGCTCATGAAAAAGAGCTATGACCTGCTTTCTACCCACCCGCTCAACATCCAACGTGTGAAAGATGGACTCCGTCCTGCTAATAGCATTTGGCTTTGGGGCGAAGGCAAACGACCAAGCCTCGATTTGTTTGAAAAAAAATTCGGGATTCGCGGGGCCGTCATTTCTGCCGTCGACCTCTTAAAAGGCATTGGCAAATGTGCGGGAATGAAGAATTGTGAAGTGGAAGGTGCGACAGGCAATATCCACACGAACTTTACCGGGAAAGCGCAAGCGGCAATTCAAGCGTTTCGAGATGGGTATGATTTTGTCTATCTCCACGTAGAAGCTCCCGATGAGTGCGGCCATCGCAACGAAATTGAGAACAAAGTAAAATCAATCGAGCTCATTGACGAAAAAATCGTCGGCCCTATCATTGAAGCATCGAAGGAACTTGGTCCCATTCGCATTCTTGTGATGCCCGACCACCCGACCCCGATTTCTTTGAGGACCCACACTTCAGAACCCGTGCCGTATCTGATCGCAACTGCGGTTGATGGCGCAGTGAACGAGTCGCGTCCCCCTACAAACATGACCTACTCAGAAGCAAACGCGGCAAGCACAGGGATGCACGAAGAAAATGGATATAAAATGATCAATAAACTATTGTCTTAGTATTGACGTTCTCCGATAAATTGATTTTCCGTGATAATCATGTCAAGTTTGATATCATGTGCTTCGACAGGCATTAAATCAACAATTTGAAAATCATATGCGAGCCCCACTTTAAAGCAATTCGCTCTCAACCGCGGTAGAAATCTGTCGTAGTATCCTCCACCATATCCAAGTCGATATCTTCCTTGATTAAATGCGAGTCCCGGCACACAGATGAAATCAATCTCCTCAGGCGAGACGAGGTTTTTTTCAATCGGTTCAAAGACATCAAACGGACCAGTTTGAAGTTGTTGAAATGATGTAAATACACACGGCTGAATCTCTCCTTCCAGCAAAACAGGTAAAAGTACTTGTTTGCCTTCCTGGATGAATTGTTCAATCAAATCAACCGTATCCACCTCCCCACGCAGAGGAAGATAACACATCACGGTTTTTGCGTTTCGATAATCTTGAAAAATCTCAATTCTTTTCCGAATCAAAGTGGCGCAGACATCTGCTTCTTGTTTTGCAAAAAAGAGGCGTTTCGCCAACATTTCTTTCCTCATTTTTTTCTTGAAATGACTTTCCAATTCTTACTCATCTCCAAACATCATGTTTTCCATATAACAGTCGGAAAAACCAGGATCGAATGAAAGTTCAATGTATTTGACGGATTTTGCAAGTTGGTTTGACAATTCTAAAAAATCTTTATTAAGCAATGCCATAGATGCGCCCTGGCCAGCGGCGTTCCCAGCCGTCACGATGGAATCTTCCAAAATCAGAGGAATCAGGCCGATTTTAGTTGCAGAAAACTTGTCCATAAAGTTACCGAATCCACCCGCGAGAAAAGTATGTGTAATATCTGAGAGTTGGATGCCTGCGCGCTCCACAAGAATCATGATTCCTGCACATATTGCCGCTTTCGCATTTTGAATCTCACGTACATCTTTTTGTGTCACCAAAATGTCTCCGAACACTTGGAACGCATTGGCATTGTTGTGTTTGACAATTCTTTTTGCCATCCAGTCCGCTGGCACTTCGTCATCATCCACGATGCGACCCGAAAAATCAATGACTTCTTGTTCCAGTAAAACAGCAATCAAGTCCAAGACGCCAGAACCACACATGCCCTTTGGTTCCGAATCGCCAATCACTTGAAAGAGCAACTGGTCTTCCTCAATCCATGCCTTGCTGATTGCTCCATCCACTGCGGGCATTCCGTACGTGATGTTTGCGCCTTCAAACGCAGGTCCAGCCGCTGTGGAGCAAGCCCAAACAGTTTCTCCAGCGCGCAACGCGATTTCTCCATTCGTACCGATATCCACCAGTAGTTGTGCTGAATCGGCTTCGTAGATCCCGGTTGCGATGATTGCAGAAACGGTGTCCGCGCCAACATATGCAGAAACCGACGGCAGTACTACCGCTTTCGCAGCCGGAAGTACAAGACCAATTTCGTTTGGATCAAAAATATGCATGTCCGTTGATTCAGGAGTGAATGGTGCCACCGCAATACCACGCGCATCGAGATTCAGGAGAAAATGCATCATGGTAGTATTCCCTGTGAACAGAATGACCGAAATTTGTTCCGAAAACTTTTCAATTAATGTTTGCACGCATGTAACAATTTCGGTCTGCATTTTTTCTCGTTCAACAACGCCTTTCATCGTATAATCAATGCGAGAAATGACATCCGCACCAAATGCTTTCTGGGGATTGATTGCAGAAGCAATCCCGATGCGTTCTCCTGTTGAAAGATCGTATAAATAGGCAGCAATCGTGGTTGTCCCGATATCAACCGCGAGTCCTATGTCGCCATCTAACGAAGGGAAAATTTTCGATATTGGTATTTCTAATTTCCCAGTTCGCGTTAAAATGTGTTCGATCGATTTCTTTTTTGGCAACACCACGTGAATCCCTTCCATCGCTTGCGTTTTGCAAGCCTTGACAGGTTGTCCATCTACGATAACAAGACATTTTCCACAAGTGCCATTTCCACCACAGGTTGCTTCTATCGCAAAATCATTGTCCCGGATGACTTCTAGTAAGTTTTTCTGCCCGTTAAACTCTACAAAAAAATTTTCCCCATTAAATATTGTTAGCTTCCCCATCCAAATAAATCCTCCTCAAACCTGTGGTGTATACTGTTCGATCTTTGCATCATCAAAAGTTCCCATTTTATAGTAAGCTTCCAATGCCGCATCCAGTAGTAAAAAACTGAGCGCCGCACCAGTACCCTCTCCAAGACACATTTCTAAATGCAACGACGCTTCCATCTCAAGCGCTGCTAATACTTTAATCATACCCGGTTCCTTCGACTGATGTGATACAAAAATATAATCCCTCACCTGCGGACAGATGCGTACTGCTACAAGGGCAGCAACGGCCGAAATATACCCGTCCACGACACAAGGCAGGCGATGTACCGCCGCGCCAATAAAACACCCGGCAAGCCCCGCAATATCAAATCCACCTAATTTTGACAAAACATCAATCGGATCTGAATAAGGGGCATTTTGATCGATTGCTTTTTTTACCACATTCGTCTTATGAGAAAGCGCTTGATTCGAAAGACCAGCCCCTCGCCCTGTCATTAATCCGGGATCGCATTCGGTCAAAACAGTAGAAATCGCAGCGCTCGTTGTCGTATTGCCAATACCCATCTCCCCCGTACCAATGAGTTGGTATCCATCTTTGTAAAGCATATCAACAAGATCTATCCCCACTTCAATCGCACGAATTGCCTCATCCCGTGTCATGGCAGGACCTATCATGATATTATCCGTACCACAACGAATTTTACGATTTAGAATTCCAGGCACATCAGAAAGATCTTCATCAACCCCAATATCACAGATGACCAAGTCTGATTTCGTTATGTTTGCGAAAATGTTTACGCCAGTAAAGCCTTTTAGAAAATTTCGCGTCACCGTCGCCGTCACTTCTTTTGGACATGAACTGATGCCTTCTGCAACCACGCCATTGTCTGCACACATAACAACCACTGCACGCTTTCTGATATCCGGTTGAGAAGTTTGCTGGATACCAGCAAGTTGAATGACGTTCTGCTCAAGTTTGCCAAGACTATTCAAAGGCTTTGTCAAACTATCTAAGCGCAGTTTCGTAAGATGCATTGCATTTTGATCAAGTGGCAGAATTATTTCGATTGCAGTTTCTAAATTCATTTCGTTCTCCTGTTAAATTCTAATTCCACATTTTGGGCAAAACAATGCATCTTTCTTTACAGTTGCGTTGCAGGACTTACAAATCGTCGTTTGTTTCAGCTCTGCAATGGTCCGATTCAATAGGCGGATTTTTGCTTCCTCACTATCTACCTCTTCACAATAACTGTTGATATCTTCATCGAAACTTTGACCCGCACAGTGTTCTTCATATATTTTCTTGCCAATTGATGCATAAGTCTTTTCGATTTTATCTTCTTCAGTTGAAACGGCGAAACTTAGTTTTGCGCCCTCAATCATTTCACCTGTCTTGTGTGTCACATTCTTTGCAGTCACTTTTGCGTTGTTAAATAGGATGCTAAATATTGACATTCCGTTCCCCCTCTTTCTTCTTGCGCATTCATTATATTATTAAACAGGCAAAAGTTTCAATCTTTTTGTTTACCAAATCAAAAATAATGCTATAATTATGCTTGAGGTGAACTTTTTGAGAAAATCAATTGTTTTCAGAATTATGGGGTTATATATTCTCATATTACTTATTTCTATTACATCTACGGTTGTCATGTATTCCAATACAGCGAGTCAATATTTACGCAGACAAGCGCAATACATCCTTGATCGGGATCAGAAGATTTTAACGGATTTCTTATCGAAGAGTGCCAATCGTCAGGTAGAATTAACAGATATAACAGTCAGTTCACAATATAAACGTTTCTTTGTCGACCGCATCAATCGAAACATCAATAATGTATCTAGTCAATATGTATTTTATACAAAGTCAATTTTAGAACTCTACTTTAGCTCCGACGACCCTGAAAATGTAGATTTCTATAAGTCAAAGTTGAAAGAAAATGTGATTGTGAATGTACCTTCAAAGACGGTCGTCAATATCTCGAAGTTCATCAATGATTCTGAGTATAATATTCGGATTGTTCCATTGACGAAAAAAATGTCATCTGATTTGGTGGGGGGATACATGGTATTGTATATTCAATCCGCGCCCGTAAACGACTTGACTAACGATATGCAACAGGCAATTTTAGTCTCTTTTGCAGTATCCCTACTCTTAATTATTATTACTGGTTTTCTATTCGCAAAGCGTTTGTCTGCACCGATCATAAAATTGACAAAAAGCGCTGGACTCATTGCGAAACGAAACTTCAATACGCGCGTGAAAATATCAACAAAAGATGAACTTGGTGCACTAGCCGATTCCATCAACAAAATGGCAAGTTCCTTACATGAATATGACGAGGCACAAAAACGATTCTTACAAAATTCCTCTCACGAACTTAAAACACCGCTCATGTCAATCCAAGGGTATGCGGAGGGTCTCAAAGACGGCATTTTTGATAAAGATAGTCCTGCACTCGACATTATCATTGACGAAAGCAAACGTCTCAAGAAGATTGTCGATGACTTGCTTTTACTTTCGAAGTTAGAAACATTGGATGATTTCTATTTATTCAAGAGTGTTTCAATCTCTAGAGTTATCCAAGAAGCGGTTGAAAAAATCCATGGTGCCGCAGTCTATGATAATAAAATAATTATTGTCAACCAGATTCCTTCTGGCACGATTAAATGTGACGAAGATAAATTGATACAGGTATTCATCAATGTGCTAGGTAACGCGATTCGATATGCAAAAAGTGAAATCGTTCTCTCAGTAAAAAAGGAAGAAAAAGAATTTCTTATTATCATTTCAGATGATGGACCAGGCTTCAAAAGCGAGGATTTAGAAAACGTGTTTGATCGTTTCTATAAGGGAGTCAAAGGGGTCACTGGCCTTGGTCTTTCCATCGCGAAAGCAATTGTCGAACGACACGCAGGTACAATCATTGCCTATAATATGAAAAAAGGAGGCGCATGTATTGAAATACGCCTCCCTTATAAGTAAGATTACTATTCGTTATCGACGATTTTGTAGCCGTATCCCCAGACCGTCTTGATTTCAATCTCTGAAGCGGCTTCGGTCAATTTTTTACGAATCCGTTTCACCAAATCATCCACAGCACGCGTGTCACCGATGAATTCATAGCCCCAAATGCTAGAAATCAGTTGTTCGCGATTAAAGACTTTGTTCTTATTCTCACACAAGAATAAAAACAGACTGTATTCTTTTGACGTAAATTCAATTTCAGTGAGATTGGATACGACTTTTCTTTCATCAAGGAAAATCGATATATCGGCAATCTTCAATTTATTCTTTTCTAACGGTGTGGACGCTTTTTCATCCACTCTTCGGAAGACGGATTTGACACGCGAGACAAGCTCTCTAGGCGAAAAAGGTTTTGCAATATAGTCGTCACCGCCAATTTCAAGCCCAATAATCTTGTCAATTTCATCATCTTTCGCAGAAACCATAATAATCGGCACATTGCAGATTTTTCGAACTTCTTTACAAACGGTCAACCCATCCATTTCAGGCATCATGATATCAAGAATCAACATATCTGCCGGATTGCGTTTGAAGGCTTCGAGCACATCTTCTCCGTTATCAAACGTTTCCACGCGATACCCAGAATTGATGAGATACTCTCGTATTAAATCTCTAATGTTTTGCTCATCATCTACAACATAAATTAACTTCTCATTCATCAGATCACATCCTAAATCAAAGTTTATCAAGCTCTTCCTTTATTGCTTTATTCACCATTGCAGGGTTTGCTTTTCCTTTTGACTCTTTCATGACTTGCCCAACTAAGAACCCCATCGCCTTGTCTTTTCCAGCTTTGTAATCGGCAACGGATTGCGGATTATTTTGAATCGCACGTTTTACTATGGAAAGAATTTCGTCAGCATTATCTACAATTTCCAATCCTTCTCTTTTGACGATTGCAGCAGGGCTTTCGCCTGATTCAAACATCATTTTTAAAACGCGCTTTGCAATGTTCATACTTATCTTACTATTTTCAACGAGAAAAATCAAATCAGCCAAATCAGTCCCTGAAATCGAGATATCATTGAGTGCGATGCTGTTGTCATTGAGATAACGTAAAATTTCGCCCATAATCCAGTTACTCGCTGCTTTTGGGGAGCATTTTTGAGCAACCGCTTCCTCAAAGACATCGGCAAGATGTTTGGAAGACGTAATAATGGAAGCATCGTATTCCGGTATTCCAAATGCCTCAACATAACGCTTCAAACGCTGCTCACGTAGCTCTGGAAGGCTTTCTTTAATCTGCTTTAGCCACACTTCGTCAATCTCAATTGGTGCCAAATCCGGCTCAGGAAAGTAACGATAATCGTGCGCTTCTTCTTTGGAACGCATGCTAAAGCTGAATCCTTTGTCATCATCCCATCTTCGCGTCTCTTGCACGACTTCGTCCCCTGCTGCAAGCAGTGCAATTTGACGCTCTGTCTCATGCTCAATAGCACGCATAATCGATTTAAACGAATTCAAGTTCTTCATTTCCGTTCGAGTCCCAAGTTTCTCTTGTCCAAAGGGTCGAATGGAAAGATTGACATCCGCGCGGAGCGAGCCTTCCTCCATACGACAATCCGAAACCTCAGTGTATTCCAGAATCGACTTGAGTTGTTCCAAGTACAACTTCACTTCTTCTGCAGAACGCATATCCGGTTCCGAAACAATTTCAATTAATGGGACTCCACAACGATTGTAGTCCACAAGCGAACCCGTTCCCCACTTGTCGTGCATCAATTTGCCTGCATCTTCTTCGATATGAATGCGCGTGATGCCGATCCGTTTGGTTGTGCCATCTTCGAATTGAATGTCCAAGTGCCCTCCAATGCAAAGAGGCAAATCAAATTGAGATGTCTGATATGCTTTTGGAAGGTCCGGATAAAAATAATTTTTCCGGTCTTGTTTGCTGAAGCGCGAGATTGTGCAATTGGTTGCGATGCCCGCCTTAGCTGCAAACTCTACGACTTGTTTATTCAACACAGGCAATACACCAGGCATACCAATACAAATGGGACAACAGTGGGTGTTTGGTTCCCCGCCAAACGCGGTCGTGCAAGTACAATATATTTTTGATTTCGTTGCCAGCTCCGAATGGACTTCCAGCCCGATCACTACTTCATATTCCATGATTTTCACCCTGCCCGATCCTATAGTTTTGCACGCATTTTGTGCCATTCATGATTCTGTTCATATGTAAATCCAGCTCTAAGGATGGTGCCTTCATCAAACGGTTTCCCAATCAGTTGAATGCCGTTTGGCATGCCATTGGCATCAAATCCGCACGGAACCGAGACGCCAGGAAGGCCGGCGATGTTCACGGCTACCGTGAACATATCAACCAGATACATTTCAAGTGGATTCTCCGTCTTTTCCCCAAATTTGAACGCGCCAGATGGAGAAACAGGACCCGCAATCAGATCGTACTTTGAAAACGCATCCATGTACTGACTGTGGATTATGCTACGCACTTGAAGCGCTTTTTTATAGTACGCATCATAATAGCCGGAGCTCAACGCATACGTACCAAGCATAATTCTTCTCTGCACTTCTGGGCCAAAGCCCTCACTACGGGTTTGTTTGTATAAATCCAAAAGATCTTCAAACTGATTGGCCTTATACCCATATTTGATGCCGTCATATCGTGCAAGATTCGAACTTGCTTCTGCGCACGCAATAATATAGTAGGCTGGAATGGCGTATTCATTGATTGGGAAATCGAACTCTTCCACCGTTGCTCCAAGCTTTTTCATCTCTTCCAACGCCGTTAGAACGGATGCTCGAATATCGGGTTTCAAACCTTCGCTGTGAATGAACTCCTTTGGGACGCCGATTTTCATCCCTTTGATATCGTTGACCAGATATTTTGTATAATCCGGATACTGCGTGTTGACGGAAGTGGAATCCATTTTGTCATATCCACAAATTGCATTCATGACAAGCGCACAGTCCGTGACGTCTTTTGTCATCGGGCCGATTTGATCCAGCGAAGACGCGAACGCAATCAATCCATATCTTGAAACTGCTCCATACGTAGGCTTCATGCCGACAACGCCACAAAACATCGCAGGTTGACGAATCGAACCACCGGTGTCCGAACCAAGTGAAAATACCGCTTCACCCGCAGCAACCGACGCTGCTGCGCCACCGCTCGAACCGCCTGGCACACGGGAAATATCCCATGGATTGGTTGTCTTTTGAAAATGAGAGTGCTCCGTTGAACCACCCATCGCAAATTCATCCATATTGACTTTTCCAAGCATGATGGTGCTGTTTTGTTTGAGCTTTTCGACCACCGTCGCGTCATAAGGCGGAATGAAGTTTTCCAGCATTTTAGAAGCGCATGTAGTCTCGATGCCTTTTGTACACATATTGTCTTTCAACGCGAAAGGAATTCCTGCAAGGTCAGGTTGAGGCGTACCGGCATCAATCGCCGTTTGCACCGTTTGTGCCGTCGACATGGCTTCGTCTTCGCAAATTTTTAAGTATGCTTTGATCCGATCATCCACTGCGGCAATACGGTCAAAATGCGACTTCGTCAGTTCCATGGCGCTGAATTCTTTCTTGCGCATCTTATCTCTTAATTCATGAGCTGTATATTGAAATAAATCCAAGTGATCTTCCTCCTGTGTCTTGTTCAATCAACAATTTTCGGTACTTTAAAGCAACCGTCTTCTTGCACTGGTGCATTTGCTAAAATGACGGTACGGTCATAGGATGGTTCTGTTTCGTCCTCGCGGAACACGTTTTTGACAGGCAAAATATGTGCGGTCGGTGCTACGCCTGAAGTGTCGATTTCGTTTAATTTATCTACATAAACTAAAATTTTATCCAAATCATCTAGCATTTTTTGCTTTTGCTCCTCAGTGAGACTCAAACGTGCTAGATTGGCAACATAGTCAACCGTTTCTAATGTAATTTTCATTGCGATCCTCCTAGTAAAATGATCAACCAATAGTAATTCTAATGATAATGCATCAAAACGTCAATATCAAGTGCATCGAATTATTTGATTGCGTTTAAACGAATGCCGTACTGGTCTTTGAACGTATAGATTAATTCTGGAATAGATCCAAAATCCGATTTCCTAATCTGAATCAAATCATAGATTTTATAATCCATTTTATCATCCAATTTAATCTCATTTTTGACACTATTCAAACTGACACGGATGTAGATTTTATTCGACACCTGCAATATTTCACTCACCTTAATGCGATAACCCTGCGGACTTGGTACTGTGAGCATCACTTGGAGAACCAAATACTGATTGAAGTCGATGCGTTCAACGGGAAAACGTTTTTTGATTTCTGGGTCAACGTCACGCAAATAAGATTTCTGATCGCGCAAAAACGTCGCTTTCATCAATTTTTCATTCAACGGAACAAGCCACTCATCCCCACTCGTATTGCGTTCATCCGATACAAACGCATTGGCTATCTCAGAATACCAGGAAAAAGGGATCTCTTTCGTTTCGCTGATTTTCGCCAATGAAATCGAGGAAAAGAAGATTGTGATTGCTATTAATATCAAAATCACCACTTGCACTTGTTTCATTTCTACCCGTCCAATCTATGAATGCTCTTTGAATGATAGTAACACAATATAAAATGCTTGTAAATTCATGTTATACTAGTCTCGGTGATGAAATGACAGTGACGGCGATTATTTGCGAATACAATCCATTCCACTTCGGGCACGCGTATCAGATCAAAATGGCACGCGAAATCACGCAAGCCGATTTTATTGTCGTAGTCATGAGTGGAAATTTTGTTCAACGCGGGGAACCTGCGATTGTCAACAAATGGACGCGCGCCGAAATGGCACTTCTTGGCGGTGTTGACTTGGTGCTTGAACTGCCTGTCCCGTTTGCCACCTCGAGTGCAGCATATTTTGCGCATGGTGCAGCCCAATTGCTCGATGCAACTGGTGTCGTGGATTACTTGTGCTTTGGCAGCGAACTCGGTTCGATTGAACCTTTGCAAGAAATCGCCAAAATCCTTTTGGAAGAGACCCCTTCATACAAATCCTCTTTAAAAGAAAATCTTGCTGTAGGGCTTTCCTATCCTGCCGCTCGCGCAAACGCCTTGCCTGCGGCATACAGAGAAATTGTGAATGCGCCGAATAATATCCTTGGCATAGAATACATCAAAGCATTAACGGCTCTCAATTCTAAGATCAAACCGGTTACGGTCAAACGCATTGGCGCAGGTTACAATGAAACGACCTTATCGACAGCCTTTGCGAGCGCAACATCGATTCGAAACAGCATCCTAGAAACCAAAGGGTTCCAATCTATTTCATCGCATGTCTCTGAAGCAACGTACGCACTCTTAATGCGCGAGATTTCAGAAGGTCGCGGACCTGTTTCCCAGCGTGCGATGTTTGAATCGCTGCGCTATAAAATTCGTTCCACGGAAAACGCGCTTCTTGCAAATTACCCTGGCATCACGGAAGGGCTAGAAGCAAGAATGCGAAAGGCGTTTGCGCAAGCAACTACTTTTGAAGAGGCCGTTGCTGCAATCGCAACCAAGCGCTACCCGCGCACACGCATCGCACGTAGCCTTCTCGCAATTTATTTGGGGATTGATTGTAATATGCTAGACTGTTTTATCGATTCTGGTCCTACCTATGTTCGAGTCTTAGGGATGAAGGAATCCGCAAGCACTTTGTTGAAAGCGATGAATAATTCGACGACATTAGAGATTTCCATGAAACTCAAACCACTTGTTTCACACAAACAAGAAAGCATCTCGGCACTGGCTCGCACTGAAATGCTTTCTACTGATTTGTACGTCTTACTCTATCCAGCGCAATCATCGTTCAAACACGCTGGGCAGGAATTTCTCAATAACCCTATCATCGTATCAAAATCTTAAACTTCTGTAATCACAGGAATAATCATTGGTCTGCGCTTTGTCTTTGCATACACAAAATCTTTCAAATCATCGCGAATCATATTGCGCAAAATGTTTTTGTCGTCTTTCCCCTTGCGATTGTAAGCAGAGATTGTAGAACGAACGGCTCCCTTTGCCAATACCATTAAATCCTCTGAGTCTTTGACGTAAACAAAGCCACGTGAAGTCAAATCGGGCTCAGACAAAAGTTTATTAGAACCTTTTTGCATGGTGAGAGTCACAATAATCAAGCCATCTTCCGAAAGGTGTTTTCTGTCTTTTAGGACTAAATTGCCCACATCGCCGACTCCAAGCCCATCAATGAGAACCCGACCAGCTGGGACGGTTCCTGTCACTTTGCCATAAGTAGGAGAGATTTCAAGTACATCTCCGTTGTCTAGGATAAACACATTTTCCATTTCAACTCCGGTGCCCACTGCCAATACGCCGTGATGCAATAAATGACGATACTCCCCGTGAACTGGCATAAAGTATTTTGGTTTAATCAAACATTGAATGAGTTTCAATTCTTCCTGGCAAGCATGCCCGGAAACGTGCACATCCATCAAATCGTTATAAATGACTTCTGCTCCGCGTGCCATAAGATTATTGATAACGTTCGAAACCGTCTTTTCATTGCCAGGAATCGGTGAAGCCGAAATGACAACCGTATCCCCTGGTGTGATTTGAACATTTCTGTGTTCTCCCACTGCAATCCTAGAAAGTGCCGCCATCGGCTCGCCTTGGCTACCAGTGGTAACAATCACAATTTGATCATTGGTATACTTTTTGATTTTATTGATGTCGACCAATAAATCTTCCGGTACGCGCAAATAACCAAGTTCAATTGCGATGCCAACTACGTTTTCCATACTGCGACCACAAAGCGCGACCTTGCGGCCTACTTTGATTGCCGCATCAAAGGCTTGCTGAATGCGATGTACGTTCGACGCAAACGAAGCTACCAAGATTCTTCCCGTCGCGTTCATGAAGATGGAATCAAACGTGGCACCAATGCTGCGCTCGGAAATGGTATACCCCGCACGCTCGACATTCGTGCTGTCGCACATGAGCATAAGCACGCCTTTCTTCCCTAATTCCGCCAGACGTGCCATGTCCATTGCCTCGCCTTGAATCGGCGTGTAATCCACCTTAAAATCGCCTGTGTGGAGCACTGTCCCAACTGGGGAGTAAATCGCCAACGCGAGACAGTCCGGGATACTATGTGTGACGCGAATTGCTTCCACACGAAAGAGCCCCAAAGTAAATAGCTCTCCCGCTTTGATCGTATTGAGCTGTGCGTTCTTAAGTAGTTTATGTTCTTCCAGTTTCCCCTTGATGAGCCCGAGGGTCAAGCAGGTTGCATAAATCGGAACATTGATTTCCTTCAACAAATACGGCAGACTGCCGATATGGTCCTCGTGTCCATGTGTAATGACGATTCCTCTGATCTTTTCCTTATTGTTCTTCAGATAGGTAAAGTCAGGGATGACATAGTCTATGCCCAATAAATCATCGCCAGGAAACGCCATACCACAATCTACAATGATAATATCTCCACCGTATTCAAACACCGTGATATTTTTTCCGATTTCGTGCAAGCCACCCAATGGGATGACTTTTAAAGTCTTTGGTTTTTTATTCAAAAATGTTCCTCCAATTTTTTGACCAGATTATTTCTGGCCTAAGTTCCCTTTACCACCGCTGATTGCCGCTTGTGCTGCTGCAAGTCTTGCGATTGGCACTCTAAACGGTGAACAAGAAACATAATTCAACCCAGCGTTGTGGCAGAACTCGATTGACGAAGGATCTCCGCCGTGCTCTCCGCAAATTCCAAGTTTGATGTTTGGACGCGTCTGCTTTCCAAGTTTCGCAGCCATTTCAACCAGTTTGCCTACGCCTTTTTGATCCAGTCTTGCAAACGGGTCTTGTTCATAAATTTTCTTCTCATAGTAATCACTCAAGAAGCGTGCAGCATCGTCGCGGCTAAAGCCAAACGTCATCTGTGTTAAGTCATTCGTACCGAAGGAGAAGAACTCCGCTTCTGTTGCAATTTCGTCCGCTGTAATCGCAGCTCTTGGGATTTCAATCATAGTACCAACCATATATTCCAGTTTCACGCCAGCAGCAGCAATTTCTTCATCCGCTGCTTTCACGACGATGTCTTTCACATATTTTAATTCCTTCACTTCGCCAACCAATGGAATCATGATTTCAGGCACTACGGTCATGCCTTTTTTGTTCACATTGATAGCTGCTTGAATGATTGCCTTTGCCTGCATCTCCGCGATTTCTGGATAAGTGACTGCTAGTCTGCAACCACGGTGTCCCATCATTGGGTTGAATTCATGCAAATCTGCAACGATTCCTTTGAGTTCCTCAAACGTCAAGCCCATATCTTTTGCAAGCGCTGCGATATCCGCGTCCGCTTGTGGCAAAAATTCATGCAACGGTGGATCCAAAAGACGAATGGTGACTGGGAATCCTTTCATTTCGATAAAGAGACCTTCAAAATCTGCACGTTGCATCGGTAGTAATTTGCTCAATGCGACTTTCCTTTGCTCAACCGTTCTTGCAACGATCATTTCACGCATCGATGGCAGTCTTTCCGCATCAAAGAACATATGCTCCGTGCGGCAAAGGCCAATTCCTTCGGCGCCAAATGCGCGCGCTTGGGCGGCATCAGTCGGCGTATCAGCGTTTGCTCTGACTTTGAGTGTTCTCATTTCGTCCGCCCAAACCATCAATTTTTCAAAATCGCCAGAAACTTCAGGTTCAATGGTTGGCAAACGTTCGCCATACACCAAGCCAGATGTTCCATCTAATGAAATCCAATCACCTTCCACAAATTTCTTTCCATTTGCATCAAGGAAGTACTTTTCTTCTTCGTGAATCTTAATTTCTCCACATCCTGCAACACAGCAAGTACCCATGCCACGCGCTACGACAGCCGCGTGAGAAGTCATGCCTCCGCGTCCGGTCAAAATGCCGTTTGAAACATGCATGCCTTCAATATCTTCAGGCGAAGTTTCAAGTCTGACGAGAATCAACATCTTTTCTCCGTTTTCAAATGCTTTTACTGCATCTTCTGCGGTGAAATACACTTTACCCGTCGCAGCACCAGGAGACGCCGGCAGCCCTTTTGCAATCGTCTTCGCAGTCTTGATGTATTGTGGTTCAAAACAAGGATGGAGCAACGCGTCTAACTGCTTTGGATCCACCTTCAATACCGCTTCTTCCTTGGAAACCATACCTTCTGCAACAAGGTCCACCGCGATTTTCAAAGCTGCAGCAGCCGTTCTCTTGCCGTTTCTAGTTTGCAGCATAAACAGTTTTCCCTTTTCAATGGTAAACTCCATATCTTGCATGTCTTTATAATGATTTTCAAGTAAATTCGAAATTCTCATAAATTCATTGTAAGCAGGTTCATTGATATCCTTGAGTTGATCCAGTGATTTCGGTGTTCTGATTCCGGCTACCACGTCTTCGCCTTGTGCATTCATCAAAAATTCACCATAAATCAATTTTTCGCCCGTTGATGGGTTTCTTGTAAACGCAACGCCTGTTCCAGAATCATCGCCCATATTTCCGTACACCATTTCCTGAATGTTTACGGCAGTACCCCAATCGCTTGGAATGTCATTTAATCTGCGATAAATATTGGCACGCGGGTTGTTCCATGAACGGAACACAGCCTTGATAGCCTCAATCATCTGTGATTTCGGATCCTGTGGGAATTCAAACCCCTTTTCTTGCAGGAATAATGCTTTGTATCTTTTTACAACTTCCTTTAAGTCATTGGCATCCAACTCGGTGTCGAATTCAACACCTTTCTCGTGCTTCACAGCGTCAAGAATCTTCTCAAAATGCGGCTTTTCAACATCCATAACCACATCGCTAAACATCTGGATAAAACGTCTATAACTGTCATATGCAAAACGCGGATTATTGGTCAACGTAGCAAGTCCCTCGACAACCGAATCATTCAAACCTAGGTTCAAAATGGTATCCATCATGCCAGGCATCGACGCTCTCGCGCCGGAACGAACCGAAACCAAAAATGGATTGGCTGCGTCTCCAAGTTTCTTTCCAACCGTCTCTTCTGTCTTTGCAAGCATCGCATAAATCTCATCTTCAATATCTTTTTCAATCTTTTCTCCGTCAGCGTAATACCTTGTGCATGCCTCAGTCGTCACGGTAAATCCTCTAGGTACTGGTAATCCTAAACCAGTCATCTCACAAAGATTCGCACCTTTTCCACCGAGCAACTCTTTCATCTTGCCATTACCTTCTTGAAACAAATAAACATACTTTGACATTTGTCTTTCCTCCTGAATATTATATTTTAATTATTAATCGTTCAAAATCGCAACAAAATCATAACAGAAAATGAGTGCGAAGTCAATTTGGAACCAAACGAAAATGGGCGACAAATCGCGCATCTTCATATTCGTACGTGCACGTGACAAGCGTTAAAATGCGATCCTTCGCAGTGACTTTTACGTTTGGATGATAGCTCGCAATGCTTTGAATTTGTTTGAGATAACTCGAAAAACTTGCATCATCTAAGAAATCCGCTTTTAAAACGTCTTTGTTTCCTGGCAACAAATAACTTGCAAAGTATTCATATCGCATGCGCTTCCCCGCAGTGTCAATGAACACAGATGGATGTAACTGCGAAAAATATTGATTCTTAAAGAGATTTAACTGCGCAAACATCGTGTCATTTCGCATGTGATGACCATATATGATTGTGTTTCTCGCTAGAAAATCACCCGACATGCGATAGTCCAAAAAGATTGCCCCTGTAGAGTTGCGCTCTTTCTTAAAACTGTGCTGTAAATAAAACGTATTGTCGTTCGTTTGCACCATCGGATAGTCGATATTGGTGCCGGGAATCGTAATCCAACCAACGAATTCAGGATTGATCTTTTTTAATGCAACCACATTGAGCCCTGCTGTCTGAATTTGATTTGGCTCACCCGTATGATTCGGATTTGCCGTCACCTTCGGCGGGTTTGTAAAGACTGGGCCATATTGTTTCAAAGCAGAATACTCTTTTTCAGCATTCGAATAGTCAAAATATTTCTGCAAAAACTGTGTGCCGTTAAATGCAAACACAGCAGCGAGCGCAATCATAATGACCCAAAAAATGATATTCCAAATTTTCTTTTTCATCTTTTATTTTGCTTCAACCTTAATTCTTCTTTTTAATATTACGAGTCCAGACATTGCAAGGAATGCAAACAACATTTGATAGATGTTTCCTTGGATATCATCTGAGGTCTGTGGAATGCTCTCTTCACTGACTGGAAAACTATCTGGATCTAATGGGTCAGTTCCAGCAGCGATTTCTTCAACGTCCGTAAATCCATCATTATCATCATCTAAATCCACGTTGTTCCCAAGTTTATCGCGATCCGTGTCAAGCCATTCATCTGGATCATACGGGAATGCATCTACATCATTCTTGAAGCCATCTCCATCGATATCAGAATCAATCGAGTCAGGAATTCCATCTTTATCTAAATCGGGTTCTGGCGTCGGTGTTACGGTTGGCGAAGGAGTAGGCTCTAAAGTAGGTGTAGGAGAAACGGTTGGCTCAGGGGTCGGGGTTGGCGTAACTGCAGGATCCGGAGTCGGCGTTGGAGTAGGCGTAACTGCAGGATCCGGAGTCGGCGTTGGGGTTGCTGCAGGATCAGGCGTCGGCGTTGGGGTTACTGCAGGATCAGGAGTCGGCGAAGCCGTCGGTGTCGAAGTGTCAGGTGTTGGAGAGGCCGTCACAATTGGACTCGGCGACGAAGTGTCAGGTGTTGGAGAGGTCGTCACTACAGGACTCGGTGTCGCAGTGTCAGGTGTCGGAGAGGCCGTCACAACAGGACTCGGTGTTGATGGATCAGGTGTCGGTGATGCCGTCACGTCAGGCGTCACACTTGGATCTGGTGAAGGGGTTTCCCCAGCTGCATACACAAAAGGATTTTGAACGGTACCAAAATTAATCATTCCAGATAAATTGAATAGCGTAAATACCATTATTACAACAACTACAATAGCAAATAAGGATTTTCCACGTCTAAAATTTGAAACTTTCATAAATCCAACCTTCTTTCCATTCTCATTCAATAAATTGAGACAAATTATTTATGTGCATATTCTATAACATTTTTTATGAATGTTCAAGACAATTCTTAATCATTTTTTCGAGCTTGGTAGGGTTCTAGACGAGCAAGTCCCTATGCGGGACTTGCTCGCCCGAAACCCTACCAAAAATAGATTTTAAGCGATGTCAAAAGGTGTTTTTTAGACAATTGCATTTACCTTTAGCATTTTTGTTTGCGATAAGACATCCTTTTCAATGAAAAGTGCCTGAGAAAGGAACGAAATCGAACGATTTCGAACAACCACAAGCAATTTGGTAGGAAAATCAGGGACCAAGTCTCTTCCCTGGTAGGATTCTTGGCTGGCAAGTCCCGCACAGGGACTTGCTCGCCCGAAACCCTACCAAAGCGTCGGACAAAGACACGCAACCGCAAGTTTTGCGCCGCCAAAAGCCGTCAAAATTCGAATTTATCCGCAAAGTACGCATCCAGCTCTGCAATCTTGATGCGAATCTGCGCCATGGAATCGCGTTCGCGGATGGTCACAGACTGATCCTCCAACGTATCAAAGTCAAATGTGATGCAATACGGTGTCCCAATTTCATCTTGTCGTCTGTACCGTTTGCCGATGCTGCCTGCCTCATCAAATTCGCACATGTACTTCTTCTGTAATCCTGTGTAAACCTTCTCCGCCTCTTCGGTCAACTTCTTCGAAAGCGGTAGAACTGCGATCTTTGTTGGCGCGAGCGCCGGATGAAAACGAAGGACTGTTCTGATATCGCCTTCCGCAATCTCTTCTTCGTCATAGGCGCCGCACAAAAACGCCAACGTCACGCGGTCCGCACCCAAAGAAGGCTCGATGCAATACGGCACATATTTTTGATTGGTCGCAGGATCAAAGAAGGACAAATCCTCCTTTGAATGTTCCATATGACTCTTTAAATCGAAATCCGTCCGTGACGCAATACCCCAAAGCTCGCCCCATCCAAACGGGAACAAAAACTCAATGTCTGTGGTCGCATTAGAATAATGGGACAGCTCCTCGGGATCGTGGTCGCGCAAACGCACCTCGTCCGGCTTCACGCCCAGCGACAACAGCCACTCATGGCAAAAGTTCTTCCAGTAATCAAACCACTCCAAATCAGTGCCTGGCTCGCAGAAGAATTCCAGTTCCATCTGCTCAAACTCGCGCGTGCGAAAGGTAAAATTCCCCGGCGTGATTTCGTTGCGAAACGACTTGCCAATCTGTCCAATCCCGAAAGGAATCTTCTTGCGTGTCGTACGTTGGACATTCTTAAAATTCACAAAAATCCCTTGCGCCGTCTCAGGTCGCAAGAAAATCTCAGCTTGCGAATCGTCTGTGACGCCTTGATAGGTCTTAAACATCAAATTAAACTTGCGAATGGTCGTAAAATTTTGCTTGCCACAGTCTGGGCATGGAATGTGATGTTTTTCGATGAGCGCCGTCAAATCAGCGTCCCCAAGTCCTTCGATCACTTCCGTTACGCCATTCGCGCCGCACCACGTCTCGATGAGCTGGTCCGCCCTATGCCGCGTCTTGCATTCTTTGCAATCGATGAGCGGATCACTGAATCCCCCAACATGCCCCGAAGCGACCCAAACCTGCCGATTCATTAAAATCGCGCAGTCCACACCAACATTATATGGACTTTCCTGAATGAATTTTCTCCACCAAGCCTTTTTCACATTGTTCTTGAGCTCCACGCCCAACGGCCCGTAATCCCAGGCGTTTGCAAGACCCCCATAAATGTCGGATCCAGGATACACAAATCCTCTTGTTCTCGCGAGCGACACAATGCGCTCCATCGTCTTTTCTACTGCCATGTTCAAATCCACCCTTTATGTAAATATTTATATTCCAAATGATATAACGTGGTTGAGCAACTTATGCGCAACCTCGATTTTCGGCATTTCATCCAGCTCCAACTTCGCCCCATGCGTGTCAAAAATGGTCACGATATTGGTGTCAACGCCAAAGCCCGCACCCTTTTGCCCGACGTCGTTTGCCATGATGATGTCGAAATTCTTACTCTTCAACTTTTCCAGCGCGCTCTTTTCCAGGTCTTTCGTTTCGGCGCAAGCGCCAACATGTACCCTTCCAGGCTGTTTCATTTTGCCTATCTCGAGAGCAATATCTTCGTTCTTAACAAGCACCAAATCAAAGTTGTCCGCCAGTTTTTTCATCTTATTTTCGGCCACAACTGGCGTGCGATAATCCGCCGCCGCGGCAATAAAGAAAACAACATTCGCTTCCGCATAGCGCGCCCTGACCGCGTCTAGCATTTCTTTTGCTGTCGTCACGCGAATGAGTTCCACGTGGTCTGGCGGTGCAATCGAGACAGGTCCAGATACCAAGATGACCTTAGCTCCGCGGCGTTCTGCTGCTTCTGCAATCGCATAGCCCATCTTGCCCGAGGAGTGATTAGAGATAAAACGCACCGGATCTAGTGCTTCCTGCGTCGGTCCAGCGGTCACAATGACTGTCTTTCCTGAAAGATCATGCGCATGCGTGAAATATTCGAGGATTTTTTGCGATAGCACAGCCGGCTCAGGCAGTCTGCCGATGCCAACATCCCCACAGGCCAGTTCGCCTTTGTCTGGTTGTACGACCCAGTATCCAATTTCTCGCAAGGTTTCAATGTTCTTCTGCGTAATTGGATTCAAATACATATTCGAATTCATCGACGGACAAAGCATGACCTGCGCTTTGGTTGCCATGACAGCCGTAGTCAAAAAGTCATCCGCAATGCCGTTTGCGAGCTTTCCGATGATGTTTGCGGTAGCAGGCGCAATTACCACTAAGTCCGCGCTTTGCGAAAGGGATACGTGTTTGACATTCCAGTCCTCCGGCTCATCAAACATCTCGGTCGTGACTTTGTTTCCAGTAATCGAGCGAAAGGTTAATGGCGCGACAAATTCCGTGGCGTTGTCTGTCATCACCACGTGAACGTCCGCATTCAACTTAGTCAACTTGCTTGCCAGATCCGCCACTTTATATGCCGCGATACCGCCACACACACCGAGCAAAATCCGCTTACCGTTTAACATAAGCCCACCCGTTTCTTAAACTTGTCTTAAAACAACATCGCCGCGCATGCAGTCGATTTTGTCTTCATAGATTTCTTGAATCGCGATTGTCACAGCTTTTTTTGCGTCAAAACTAATGACTGGCTTCGGAAACTCCGCTGATTTTTCAAGCTTGTTTGCGATGGTAGCCTCGTCTGTCAATTGTCTTGCTCTGCGCGCGATGGCCACTACGAGCGAGTATCTACTATCAGCCTTTTTTAAAAGCTGGTTGATAGGGGGTTCGATCATCATATTACTTTTCCTCCTCTTCATATCTGTCAGAAATACTATTATCGCCGTTTTCCACTCTATTTGCAATGGTTTCCGGCAAGATTGACGATAAAACTACATATCCGCTGTCCGTTATCACCACGGCGCGGGTCTTTCTGCCTTGCGTGGCATCAATCAGGATGCCCTTTTCCTTGCTCTCTTGCACGAGTCGTTTGACAGGCGATGAGTCAGGGCTGATGATGCTGACGATGCGATTGAGCGATACCATATTCCCAAATCCGACGTTGATGAGTTTCATAAAACGCCCTCCATTACTCGATATTTTGCACTTGCTCGCGAATTTTTTCGATTTCCGATTTGATTTCGAGCATGTTCCTTGTGATCACGGTGTCGTTGGATTTCGACCCGATGGTGTTTGCTTCGCGATTCATTTCCTGCACCAAAAAATCCAGTTTCCTGCCGACCGGCTCTTTCAAATCAAGAATCTCCGTCATCTGCAACATATGGGACTCGAGGCGCACCACTTCTTCATCAATTGCGCATTTATCTGCAAACATCGCCACCTCGAGTGCAAGTCGACCCTCATCCACGATCGCCCGATTCTCGACAAGTTCACAAATCCGTGCTTCCAACTTCACCTTATACTCCTGCGTGACGATCGGCGCTCTGCCAACAATCTCACCTAATAATGTAATCACTTTTTTCCCGCGCAGCAACAAATCTTTTTTGAGCTCTTTGCCTTCGCGCGCCCGCATTTCATTGAGTCCCTTCAGCGCCTGGTCCAACGCCTGCGCAAGCATCGCCCACAACGCGTCCATATCATCCTCGTTCTTCTCTACGGAAAGCACATCAGGGAACCGCGCAATCAGCGAGGCCGAAATGTCATCTCTAAGTGAATACGTATCCCGAATCTCCTCCAATGCCTTGACATAGGCTGTCGCCAACGGTTTGTCCAAGATGACTTCCTTCGACCCTTCGCTCCGATCTGCGAAGTTGACCATAATATCAAGCTTGCCGCGCGAAACGCGCTTCCCAACGACGGCGCGGATCTTTTCCTCAAATGCCATGATGTTTCTCGGCAATTTGATATACATATCGCAATACCTGGAATTGACCGACTTGATTTCAAGTACAAATTCCTTGCCGTCCAGGTTGATTTCACCTTTTCCGTACCCCGTCATACTGTGTGGCATCTGCATGCTCCTTCCAACTCTCAACTTTCAATTCCAGCTCTCAATCCATCTTTTTATCCATTACTTACCTTGTAAATGATACCACTTTTCGACGGATGCGTAAATATGCCAGCCGCGATTCCTTTTTCGGGGGATTTGTTATCTAAAACCATTCATTCTGTAAAATGTGGATAACGCGTTATCTCCTATTCGTGTAGGAGCGAAAATATTCTAAAATGGAACCCATTTTCGCCTCAAATCAATGAGATTTGGCAAAAAAATGGTCAAATTGAAGGGTTTTTTCGGTTTTCTAACGCTAAAAACGAAAAAATCGAAGGAAAGTTAGAATATTATGCGTCTCAGAGAAAAAGGTGATAACCCGTTATCTCCTTTTTTTGTAGGAGCGAAAGTATTCTAAAAAATGGATAATTTTGGGCGAAACGAAGTCAATTCCATCCATTTTCAAGTTCATACATCAGAATTGACAACACAACCATTCCCGCGGTCTCTGTTCTAAGGATGCGTTTCCCCAAAGAAATCGGTGGAATCGCGT
>JBAXOJ010000004.1:0-33394 GCA_037133315.1 Clostridia bacterium | reverse complement strand
ACTAACATGTCTGGACGCTTTAACTTTGTGCGTGATTTTGATTGTTCTAAACGCCATTCCTCGATGTTTGCATGGTGCCCTGATAAAAGAACCTCTGGAACCGCGCGTCCCATAAATATTTCTGGACGAGTATATTGAGGGTACTCTAAGAGTCCGTTTGTATGAGACTCTTCGATATATGCTTCCGCCGTTGGCAAAACACCAGGCACAAGTCGCCCAACACAATCAATGACGGCCATAGCAGCGATTTCGCCTCCCGTCAACACATAGTCACCGATAGAAATTTCTAAATCAACGATTTCTTCGATCAAACGTTCATCGACACCCTCATAATGACCACAAATCAATACAATGTGTTCTTTAGATAATAAATCATGGGCCATCTTTTGATTTAATACTTGGCCTTGGGGGGTCAGATATATTGTAAATGGTCGCTCAGGTTCGACAAATGTACTTTTCCAGGCATCATAAATTGGTTGTGCTGCCATCACCATACCCGTTCCACCGCCATAGGGAGCGTCGTCAACCTTTTTATGCTTATTCAAAGAAAAATCTCTAATATTGATTAAAGAAACATCTAATAATTTCTTTTCGCGCGCACGTCCGATCATGCTTTCTCCAAGGACGTGTTCGAACATATTCGGAAAAAGTGTTAATACGTCAAATTTCATGATACTCCTTTAATCCTCGTAAATTTCAAAAAGTCCAGCCGGTAAATGCGTTGTAATCACACGTTCGAGAAGATTAATATCTAATATGACAGATTTTAAAGCAGGAATTAATAAATCCCGCTTTTCCTCCCGGTTTACAACGTAAACATCATTGCTGCCAGTAAAGATCACATCTTGTAAAACGCCAAGCAAACCAATCATTTCGTCCTTCACAACACAACCGATTAGATCTTTTACGTAAAAAGCATCTTCTGGCAATACTGGTACTTCATTTTCCAAAACAAAGACCCGGCTTCCTTTCAATTTTTCAGCAGCCTCAATATCGTTTAACCCGACGAGTCCTAAAACAGCCGTTTTTTTGATGATTTTTACAGATGAAATGGGATAGTCAAAATCACCAAACGAACTTCTGATCATCACGTTTTGGTACATCTTAAATCGCGTAGGATCATCAGAAAAAGGCAATACTTTCACTTCACCCTTCAAACCATGCGTGTTGATGATTTTTCCGACCTCAACGAGTTCCATTTTGACCCCTTTCAAATTGAAAAAGGCGCAGTTGCCTACGCCATTCAATCAACGAATTTCTACAATCACTTTCTTCTCTTGCCTGAGTGCAGCCGCCTTGACAAGGGTTCGAATTGATTTCGCAATGCGTCCCTGCTTCCCAATGACTTTCCCCATCTCATCCTCGGCGACATTCAATTCCAAAACAATCGTGTCGCCATTCATGGTTTCTTTTACTCTTACAGCTTCTGGCTTTGAAACCAGCGCCTTCGCTACGACTTCCAATAATTCTTTCATGAGACACCTCCAACCATTAATCGACAACACTTGCTTGTTTGAGAAGCTTCTTAACCGTGTCTGTAGGTTGTGCACCGTTTGCAATCCACTTCTTCACTTTCTCGCCATCAATCTTGATTTCTGATGGATTTGTCAATGGATTGTAAGTTCCGATTTCTTCAATAAATCTTCCATCACGAGGAAATCTAGAATCCGCTACAACAACTCTGTAGAAAGGAGCTTTTTTTGCACCAATTCTTTTTAATCTGATTTTTACTGCCATGCCTTTCACCTCCAAATAATTTGATTTTATCTAAAAAGACTCTTAATTCGTGAGACCTTTAAAGTTTTTCATATTCTTCATCATTTTTTTCATTTCTTCAAAATTCTTAATTAACTTATTCAAGTCTTGAACCGACGTCCCGCTTCCCTTTGCAATGCGGATTCTTCTTGTATAGTTTAGAATGTCAGGATTTCTTCTTTCCTTTATTGTCATTGAACAGATAATTGCTTCAGTTTTCGCAAGTTCCCCTTCGCCTTTTGCCATATCGTCGTCGGTCAACTTTGCTTTGCTCAAGCCAGGAATCATCTGCATAATCGAACTCAAAGGGCCGAGTTTTTTCATTTGACGCATTTGCTCTAAGAAATCTTCTAAATTGAAATCATTCTTTCGAAACTTCCGCTCCATTTCGTCAGCTTGTTTATCGTCAAACGCCTCTTGTGCCTTTTCAATCAAACTGAGCACATCGCCCATCCCCAGGATTCTAGAAGCCATACGATCCGGATAGAATGGTTCGATTTCATTTAGCTTTTCGCCAGTACACGCGTATTTAATTGAAGTACCCGTTACTTTTTTGACAGATAATGCGGCGCCACCACGCGTATCGCCATCCAACTTTGTAAGGATCAGTCCATCTACGCCAATTTTTTCTTTAAATGCCTCCGCAACGTCAACTGCAACCTGTCCTGTCATTGCATCAACGATTAAAAGAATCTCTTGTGGTTTCACAACGCGCTTAATTTCAACAAGCTCGTTCATCATCTCTTCATCAATTTGGAGTCGGCCGGCGGTATCGATCAGTATTGTATCGTAAAACATATATTCTGCATGTTCAATCGCTTTTTTCGCAATTTCAACCGGTTTCTTACTTCCATCAATTGTGAATACAGGAATGCTCAACTGGGCACCAATGACCTTCAATTGGTCAATGGCGGCAGGTCTGTAAACGTCACAGGCAACGAGCAAAGGCTTTTTCCCTTTCTTACGTAAAACGTTTGCAAGTTTCCCGGCGGTCGTCGTTTTACCAGAACCTTGTAGACCTACTAACATATATATGGTAGGAGGTTTCGGGGAAACGGTTAAGTTGCTTTGTGTTCCGCCTAGGAGCTGAACGAGTTCGTCATGGACGATTTTTATGACCTGTTGACCGGGTGATAGACTTTCTAACACATCGGCGCCCACAGCTCGTTCAGAAACGTTTGCGATAAATTCCTTCACAACTTTAAAACTGACGTCCGCTTCTAGTAGAGAAAGTTTGACCTCACGCATGATTTCTTTAATGTCCTTTTCGGTCACGCGCGACATGCCTTTTATTTTATTCAACACATTTTGCAACTTGCTTGATAGTCCCTCAAATAAAGCCATTACAGTTCTTCTCCTGTTCCCCCGTCAATCATTTGATTGACCTCATTCTTGATTGCATGCATAACTTCTTGACTGATTACATATTTGCCTTGCTGATCCGCTTTCATCTGATTAAGAACAGTCATCACGCGTTCTGCGGCAAGGAGCCTCGCATTGAATTTTTTAATGAATGCAAGCTTTTGCTCCGTTTTCAAAAGAATATCTTGTGCGCGTTTTACTAAGTCAAACACCCCTTGTCGTGAGATGGAGAGTTGTTCTGCAATTTCTGCAAAACTTAAATCTTCATTACAGTGAAGGTCCATGCACTCATATTGCTTGGCTGTGAGTAAACCGCCGTAAAAATCAAGTAACAAGACTTTTGCATGATTGTCCATACGTTTCTCCTGACAAGTGAATTTACTTTACACAGTATAATTCGCCCTCCTTCGCATGTCAATAGAGATATCATTTTTTTCATAGTTTTAATACATCTTTTCGATTTAATAAGAAGTATAATCGGTAGTAATAAAAATACTTTTGAAACGAGGCGTTCATTTTGGTAAAAAACAAATTATTTCGTGTGATCTTATCTCTTTTAATTTTATTTTCTGTATTTTCAGGTACTGCTGTCCTTCCTCAGGCCGCTGGATATCCAGTTGGAAATGAAATTTTCACTAGCAAAGATTTGACGTTTGACACGTTGCCAGTTGGCTCTCCCCCACCTGAAAGCTGGGGATTTGGTTCTGCGTATCAAGTTGGGACAGTGACTGTTGGCGGCGCCAATAATACCGCGAATTATCTTGATGTTCCAGCCGCGTGGAATGTTTTTGGAATCCAAGAACAAACCGGCTATTTATCAGGTGGCAAGAATTATCGACTTTCTTTTTGGATGCGCGGTTCAAAACCATTAACGATGAAGATTAGCATCTGGACTGGGGTTGCCGTGGAATACGACGTCTTACCTACCATCACTTCTTTAAGTCTGATAACGTGGAAAAAGTATAACTATGACTTCACTGCACCAGCAGGAGCTGGAGATGGCGTGCGCGATGCAAACGGGCATTTCTTTTTGAACGTTCAATCTCATCAAACAGGTTTCCAAATTGATGAAATCTCATTAAAAGAGCTTTCCACTGTACCAACCCCAATTCCTACTCCAACGCCAGTCCCAACCCCTTCTCCGGTACCGACTCCAACACCGACACCAGACCCAAATGCACCCCCTAAAATCATGTGTATTGGAGACTCGATTACGCAAGGAACTGCTGGATTTGGCTCGGTATTGCAAGAGCTTTCTTACCGCTATTCATTATGGAAAATATTAATTGACCAAAACAAAAAGTTCGAGTTCGTTGGGACGCGTACGACTGGATTCAATACTACTCCGAATTACGCAAGTTACAACGGATTTACGTTTTCCAACAAACAAGAAGGTTATTGGGGATGGACAACGCAAGCGGTGCGTGATGTATTGACAGAACCGTTGCAAATCATTACCCCTGACATTGCAATCATCTATCTAGGCACAAATGGTTCTGAGACTGCAACGCAGAAAACGGCATATATGAAAACCTTGATTGAGAAACTGCGTTTGACGAATCCAAAGATCAAAGTTCTTTTAGGCAAACCATATCAATCTGGCCTAACGGATTTGCAATCAAATTATGGTGCGTTAGCGACGGAAATGAACACCGTGACCTCCCCTGTTATCGCGGTCCCAGTACCTTCCGGATGGGTTGATGATCCTGCTGCGGCAAATTCATGCACGAATGATTGGGCACACACCAACGTTACGGGTGATCAAAAGTTAGCCAATACAATTTATCCTGTATTAGCACCATTCCTGTCAAACAACGCAAACACCCCTGTCCCAACCGCAACCCCTTCGTCGTCTCCTTCTGCTACGCCAACATTATTGCCATCCATAACACCCGTCTTGACTTCGTCACCAACGCCAAGCATGTCTCCAACCGTGACATCGACACCGATTATTCCTGCAACGCCAACGCCGACGCCGACGTCTTCTCCATGTATTCAAACACCACCAGTGTTAAAACTAGTTTGTATTGGCGACTCCATCACACATGGGAACGGGCAGCCAAATGAAAATGGCAAAACCTTCACTTCCTATCGGTATCCATTGTGGATGAAATTTGTGGCAAATAGCGCCAAAGTCGAGTTTGTCGGCTCGCGATCAGGTAACTTTAACAAAGACTGTGTTTTCAAAACACTGAAAGGACAAACTTTTAATAACAAACATATCGCACAATATGGCATTACAATTTCTGCAATGAACACTGTCTTGCAAGACGAATTAGGGACCATCCGATTTGATGCTGCAATCATTATGCTTGGCACAAACAACGAACCAGATGAGGCTAAAATGACAGCAGAAGACTATGCCAATGCAAAAGCAAATAAAATGCGTACTTTGATACAAACGATTCGCAGTAAGAATCCTGCAGCTACCATATTCATTGGTGAATTATATCAACCGAATCTAGAGATTGTAAACGAAAAATACCGCGCACTCGCAACCGAACTTAATTCTACGCAATCTCCTGTGACCTGTGTTCGTACAGGAAGCGATGACTGGAATACAACGGAACACCAAATCGACGGCGCACATCCTAGTAATAAAGGAGATGAAATCATTGCGACGAACTGGTATCGTGCGCTATCTGCGCAACTGCCATACTTTGTTCCAGTGATCCCAAGTGCCCCAGTCATCAATGCTGTCACGAATAAAGCAACAACCATTTCGGGAAAAGCCGACATTGGTTCAGTATTAAGTATCACGATTGGCACCAGAAAATACGTTCAATCAAATCCCAAGAAGAATTTTTCAGTGCAATTGTTGAGAGCTTTTGTTGCAGGTACAAAGGTGACAGTTTACGTTACATTGAAGAACATAAAAAGCAAAATAACTACGACCTACGTCGTTCCGTTCACGCCAGTGGTGCAAGCTGTCAAAACAAATGATACGAAAGTGACTGGTCAGGCGACCAAAGGCTCTGTCGTAACTGTGAAGTTTGGTCAAACAACGTATCGTTCGAAAGCGGATCTCAAAGGTGCGTTCTCCATCAAAATCCCAATCGTCAAAAAAGGAAATCTGATTTCAGTGCGCAGTTTTGCAAACGGAAGATGGAGCGCTTATAAGATTTGCAGAGTCCTTTGATGTTACACACATTTTTTACATACTTGCTTTTTAAAAAGAAGTATAATGTTGCTATGAATAAATAAATCATTGAAAAGAGGAACAAGAAATGAAGAGAAATAAAATTATTAGTGTTTGCATTGCTTTGGCTATGCTCTTCTCCATCTTTATCGGCACATCGCTCAGTTCAAAGGCGGATTACACAATCGGCTCAGAAATCATTACAACGAAAGATTTGACCTTTGATACATTACCTGTGGGAAGTCCACTTCCTGCGGCTTGGGGATTTGGTGCAGCTTACACATCCGCTTTGGTTACAGCAGGCGGTGCTGAGAGTTCTGCGAATTTTTTAGACATACCTGGACAATGGCAAGTGCTTGGAATTGAAGAACGCGTCGGATACTTTGAAGCCGGTAAACATTATCGATTCTCACTCTGGGCAAAAGGTTCCATGCCTTATGGCTGGCGGCTTGTCATGTGGGACGGTACAAAAGATGTCACATTCGATATGAAATCAATGTTTAAGTCACCACTGAGCATAGATGACTGGCAGAAATACAGCTATGATTTTCTAGCACCTGCTGGTGTAGGCGCTGATGTTGCTAGTCCGAATGGACATTTCTTTTTTAACCTGCAGACTGGCGAAAACGGCCTTCAAATTGATAATCTTTCATTAAAAGAATTGTTTATGGAACCAACGCCCACCCCTGATCCGAATGCGACTCCTACACCAACTCCTGCGCCAATTCTGAAGCCAGCGGTTCCTATTATCAGTGTGATTACCAATCTTTCTGACATTCTCAAAGGTACTGCAGCGTCTCCTGGAAAAGTCACGGTCACAATTGGAACTGCAAGTTATTCTGTGCTGATTAGTTCTGGGAAATGGCAAATTTTCTTGCCAAACACTCTAAAAGCAGGCACGAAAATCACTGCGGTAAATAAATACAACAATATTTTGAGTGCAACAAAGTCGATTTATGTCATCCCATATACACCGACTGTAAATACAGTGAAAGCAAAGGCAATCTATATCAAGGGGAAAGCGACGAAAAGCGCAGTTGTTTATGCAAAAATCGGCGTGAAGACCTTTTCTGCTAAAGTGGGTGTAAAGGGTTTATTCAGCATCAAAGTTCCAGCAATGAAGAAAGGTACTTATGTATCTGTGAGATGTAAAGCAGGAGGACAATACAGTGCGTATAGAAAAGTTAAAACTGTTTAGTTTATCTTTGGTCATTATTTTCATGCTCGGGATGGTTTCCATCCCGACTATTGCGGTTGACAACAATTTAATAGCAAATTATGATCCTAGTTTTGAAACAGGAACTTACGGAGCTGGAATGACGCAAACGACCGCAGATAAGGTGTCAGGAAATTTTAGCGGCTCGGTTATTGCGGGCACTTACACACAAAGATTCTTCCCAGCAATGCTATTACCAGATACAAAGTATACCTTCAGTGTTTGGGTTAAGGCGCTCTCCCCTACGAACAATGCGTTCATCAAACTAAATTACAAAGACGCTTCGGATGATTCCGCAAAAAACGCACAAATCGTTGTAACGGGTACCCCGGCACCTTTCAAAAAGTATTCGGTTGAGTTTACTACGCCGAGTCTTGTTGGGACGCTTGATCCGTACAATCAATTTAGTATTTCATTTTATACGACATCTGATATTCTTGTAGATGATGTTGCAGTCGTCGATGCGAACTTTGCTTATGATTCTTACTTTACTGGAAATTTCAAAACAAAATCTTTAAACCCATCATCAAAACTGATCGAATTTACTTCAAGTACGAATGCCGTTGATTTTAAAGCTTTTGTCGATTATGTAAGCGTACCACTTGTCAAAAAAAATGTAGGACTCAACTATTCCCTTGAAATTGACTTAAGTGGTTATAATTCGGGCGATTCTCTTGAAGTGACAGCGTTCTATACGGGACCAATTGGACTCATCGACGGCATTAATTATATCGGCGGCAATGACATCATCAAACCATACATTCTACAGGATGCCCCAGAAGAGATTCCTACGGCAACATTGACTCCACCAACGATTAATACAGTGACTGATATTTCAACTTCGATTTCTGGGAAAGCAAAATATGATGGCTTTATCACCGTGCTTGCCGGCAAAAAAACATTAGAGGATCTTGTTGTAGACGGCATTTGGAAAATCAATTTATCTTCAAAGCTTGTTGCGGGAACAAAGATTTCTGTCAATATCTTTTATGACGATTTGACGAGTAAGAATAAAACCATTTTTGTCATCCCTAGAACACCAACCGTGTCCGCGATCAAAGCGAATGCAACCTATGTGAAAGGCATTGCGACGAAGTCTTCGGTTGTCTATGCGAAAATCGGCGCAAAGAACTTCTCAGCAAAAGCAAATTCAAAAGGCGTCTTCAGCATTAAGACTACAAAAATCAAGAAATATGCGTCAGTTTCCGTCCGATCAAAAGCTGGCGGACAATTTAGCGCAAGTAAGGTTGTCAAGGCGAAATAATCATACTATAATATCTTTGAACTTGAAGGAGGATATCATGGTAGACAATCACATTCATTCTGACTTTTCCCCTGACTCAAACATGAGCATCGATTTCATCTGTAATAGAGGGATCGAATTGGGTTATTCCGCAATTGCTATCACCGATCATATGGATCACGATTTTCTTGACGGGAGTTATTCCTTTGAACCACATGCATATCACGATGCAATGGTGCTTGCAAAAGAACGATTCAAAGGGAAAATCAACCTCATTATTGGGGTTGAAGAAGGCTATCAACCGCATGTTTTGGATGAAGTCATTAGCGATTTCGAGATCATAAAACCCGATTTCATCATTTGTACGAATCATTCTGTTGATGAAATCGATCTGTCGCTTCCTGATTTTTTCATTGGTAAAAATCGCGAACAAGCATTTACACGATATTTGGAAACCATTGAAGAAGGCATTCAAAAGATGCCTTCTTTTGATACCGTAGCGCACATCGGTTATATTCGCAGATATGCCCCATATGGCGAGAATTCTCTCACTTATGCTGAATTTAAAGACTATTTTGATGCTATCTTTAAAGGCTTGATAGAAAAAGGAAAAGCGATGGAAATCAATACTTCGGGGTTGTTTCGATATGGGTTTCTGATGCCGGAGACAGATATAATAAAAGCGTATATTCAAATGGGCGGCGAACTCATCACACTTGGATCAGACGCGCATTACCCAAAAGCAATCGGCTATCAGTTTGATGCCGTCGTAGATATTTTGAAAGAACTCGGACTTCGTTATCTCACACATTTCATTGAACGAAAACCTGTATTTGAAAAAATTTAATCGTCTAACTTGATGTCGTCACATTTACCACAGCAGGAGTTACAATTACAACCCTCGCTTGTATTTGACGTGCCCACTTCCCCGCCTTTGCTGATGTAGTCTTCAATGGCAGATTTGATTGCTTCTTCTGCCAAAACAGAGCAGTGCATTTTTTCAGGGGGCAAGCCTTCTAATGCTTCCGCTACGGCAGCGTTTGTCAATTTCAATGCTTCGTCGACCGACTTCCCGATGACCATTTCTGTAGCCATACTGCTAGTCGCAATGGCAGCGCCGCAACCGAACGTCTTAAACTTCACATCCGTAATGATGTTGTTTTCAATTTTCAAAAATATTTTCATGATGTCGCCGCATTTGGCATTGCCAACCTGTCCGACACCACTTGCGTCTTCAATTTCTCCTACATTCCTAGGATTCATAAAATGATCAATCACTTTTTCACTATACATAACGATCTCTCCCTCTAAATCTCAAATGAACTGTCTAAATTACAAGTTTTTTTATCATACAACGGCGACATTTCTCTCAGCCTCGCAACAATTTTCACCAGTGATTCAACGGTGTACTCTACCTCTTCTCGCGTATTTTCTTTCCCAAATGTCATTCTTAAAGAGCCGTGCGCAATTTCATGTGGAAGACCAATCGCCAAAAGAACATGGGATGGATCTAACGAACCCGAGGTACAAGCGGAACCGCTCGAAGCGCAAATTCCATACATATCAAGCATCAATAGGAGTGACTCCCCTTCAATATAGCGAAAAGAAAAATTCACATTTCCAGGTAAACGCGCACTGGCGCTGCCGTTGAATAAAATATGCGGAATTTTCTCGACAATTAGCTTTTTGGTGTATTCTCGAAGATCTGTCAAATGGGCCTGATTCATTTCAAGTTCCTCTCGCGCACATTCGATTGCATTTCCAAGACCAACGATGCTCGCAACATTTTCTGTACTAGCACGCTTCCCACGCTCTTGGTGACCACCAATCATGAGGGTTTCAATGCGAATCCCTTTTCTAATATAGAGAGCGCCTACGCCTTTCGGTGCGTAGAACTTATGGCCTGACAAGGAAAGCAAATCAATATTCATGGCTTTGACATCGATTTCTAATGCGCCCGCAGCCTGCACTGCATCGGTATGAAAGATAATGCCGTGCTCGTGGGCAATTTTACCGATTTCTGCGATTGGTTGTACCGTGCCGATTTCGTTATTCGCAAACATGACTGATATAAAAATGGTATCCGGTCTGATGGCAGCTTTCAATTCATCTAACGAAATCAAACCTTCTGCATTGACTGGCAGATATGTCACGACAAAGCCCTCTTTTTCAAGTGCCTTGAACACGTTTAAGACAGCTGGATGCTCAATCGAGGTCGTGATTAAGTGTTTCCCATCGCCTTGATAGGAATGTGCAACACCCTTGATGGCCCAGTTGTCAGCTTCCGTTCCGGAACCGGTAAAGTAGATTTCTTTGTGCTCCGCATTGAGTACTTTTGCGACTTGCAAACGCGCCTTATCAACCGCAATGCGGCTTTCACGCCCAATCGAATAGATGGACGAGGCATTCCCGTATTTCGTCGTCAGAAACGGCATCATGACTTCGAGTACTTCAGGACGAATCGGGGTTGTGGCTGCATGGTCTAAATAAATTATTTTATCTTGCAATGTAATCACCTCGTGTTGTTATTTGATGTACGGAAGCGTCGAACCGCCATATGGCATGACAGTGATTTGTGCATCCTTCCCTTTGTCTGCTATGGCAGCAGATATTGCTTGGTCAATCGTCTTGTATGGCTCCATAAACAAAGTTCTTACAAAGTCATCTTGCATATCAGAAACCAAAAAGATGCGCGCTCTTTCCAAAATCATCGCGATTGCCGCTGCCTTGTGTCCGCCAAGTTCAAAGTTTTCCTGCACGCGTTGAATCAAATCAGCAGGACACTTCGCTTCATTATACCATTTTTCAAAGACATGTTCACCTAAAAATTCATTACATGCCGCAACTAATATGATGATTCCGCCATCTTTTACTGCAGTTTTCGCATTATCCAACGCCTTTTGTGCTTGATACAAATTAATATCTTTTGGATAACCGCCGGGTGTCGTGATGACAATGTCTGCCTTTCCAGGAATCTCAACTTTGTACATTGTGTCAAGGAAGGTGCAACCCACGCGATGCGCCTTGATGAAGTCCCCTGCTACCGCAAACACAATATTTTTCGTTTCGTCGAGGACGACGTTCACGATAAAATCGATGGGGGCGTGCTGAATAAATTCTTCGATGTCGTTCCGAACAGGATTCCCTTCTATGACGCCGGTAGCGGCCGCCTCCTGAACCATTTGACTATGGTTAGACTGAATTGCAGCTCTTGAGGATACGCCAGGCATGACGGCTTTTGCGCCACCACTATACCCAGCAAAATAATGATATTCAATATTCCCGAGACAAATGACGCGATCTGCTTCCGCAACCGGTCTCGCCACATCGATCGGCGTACCAAATGACGTCGTACCAAGATTGATACAATCGTCCATATCACCATCGACACATTTGATTTTCGAAAAGACGTCCTCGCCAACAAGCGTTTTCATTTCATCATCAGTATGCTTCCTATGACAACCAAGAGCAAACACAATCGTGATGTCTTTTTCGTTTGCGCCAGCAAGTTTGAGTTCGTCCAAAAGAATCGGAAGGACAAGCTTTGAGGGCATTGGTCGCGTGATATCGCTCGTGATGATAGCAATGGTTTCACCTGGTTGGATGATTTCACGCAAGACAGGAGTCCCGATCGGATTACGAATTGCGTCCAGCACGATTGTTTCGGATGGATTGACCGGTACTTCATTCAGTGTGACCGTTGTCAGCACGTTTTTGGTCGGAATTTTGAACTTAATCTTCTTTTTCCCGTAACCAATTTCATATGCATTCAATTCCAGCTCCGTCGTCTTTGGTTTGAGATTCTTCCCATAAAACAAAAACCCCACACAAACGACAAGATAAGCACCAATGCTTATTTCCAGTTGAAACTGCAAAAGCATAATATTCAAAATTAAAAGTACAAATCCGATCAGCAATACCCAAGCGATGATTCTTCTAGCCATGTTGATTCCTCCTATTTTCGAGCCATTTATTGATGCGTTCTTCGTATCCGTTCAAGGTTGGTTGATAGTATATTGTGCCAAGCATTTCTTCTGGCAAATAATCCTGATCAACGATGTTTCCAGGATATGCGTGAGCGTATTGATATCCCACCCCATAACCGAGGTCTTTCATTCCCTTTGCAGGAGCATTCCGCAAGTGCATGGGAACATCTCCGGTATTCTTTGTTGCAACATCTTCTAAAGCTTTATCAATTCCTACGTAACTCGCGTTTGATTTTGGGCTAGTCGCAACGCAAACCGTTGCATGCGCTAAAATGATTCTACTCTCCGGCATCCCAATCATATGGACTGCTTGCGCCGCCGCAACCGCAATCTGAAGCGCAGTCGGATTCGCCATGCCCACATCTTCGGAAGCGGCTATGACAATTCTACGAGCTAGAAAGACTGGGTCCTCCCCAGCGTGAATCGCTCTTGCTAGATAAAACAAGGCTGCGTCCGGATCGCTCCCTCTCATCGACTTGATAAACGCGCTGATGTTGTCGTAATGGGCTTCGCCCGACTTATCGAACGCAATCGATTTCTTTTGAATGCATTCCTCTGCTACCTTGAGATCAACTACAATCTTCCCTTTCGCATTCATATCCGACGTAATTGCCGCTAATTCAAGCGCATTGAGCGCAATGCGTGCGTCTCCGTTTGAAATGACGGAAAGGAATTCAAGTGCTTCTGGCTTCAAATCAATTTTATATTCTCCAAGGCCTCGTTCTTTATCTTTTAGCGCCATTTCAATGATGGCTTTGATATGAGAAGGTTGTAATTGCTCTAATCGAAACACCGTCGAGCGAGAAATAAGTGCTTTATTCACTTCGAAAAACGGATTTTCTGTCGTGGCACCGATCAATATGATAGAACCATTCTCGACGTTTGGCAGCAGCGCATCTTGTTGTGATTTGTTAAAGCGATGAATCTCATCGATAAACAAGACGGTTCTACCCTTTGGGTTGAGAATTTGGTTCTGCGTCTCCGCCGCAATGCGTTTGATGTCGGCAACGCCGCCAGTCACGGCGTTTAACTTCTCGAAATTAGAAGCAGTGGCATTGGCAATGATGCGCGCAAGCGTTGTTTTGCCAGTCCCAGGAGGTCCATAAAAAATCACAGAACTCATGCGATCCGCTTGAATCATACGATACAGCAGTTTTCCTGGCGCCACAATATGCTCCTGCCCTACAAATGTTTCTAGGGTGCGTGGCCGCATGCGATATGCCAATGGCTCTTGATTGTGTCCGTTCAGAATAACACCTTCTTATTTGTAAAGCGGAAATCTTGCAGTGAGTGCGCCAACGCGCTTGATGACTGCAGATTTGTTGCCTTCAAAATCTTTTAACGTCATGAAAATGAGATCTGCAATCTCTTCCATTTCGGCTTCTTTCATGCCACGCGATGTCATCGCAGGGGTGCCGAGACGAAGTCCACTCGTAATAAATGGACTTAATTTATCAAACGGAATCCCGTTCTTGTTGACTGTAATCATCACTTCGTCCAGATTGATCTGTGCTTCTTTGCCCGTGATGTTCATATTCGTGAGATCTACTAACATCAAATGATTGTCGGTACCGCCAGAAATGATATCAAGTCCATTTTTCATTAGACGTTGCGCGAGCGCGGCAGCATTTTTTACGACCTGAATCGTGTATTCCTTGAATTCTGGAGTCATGACTTCCTTAAAACTAACCGCTTTCGCAGCAATCACATGCATCAAAGGGCCACCTTGAATTCCAGGAAACACGGCGCTGTCAATCATTTTTGCATATTCTTCTTTGCACAAAATCATTCCGCCACGTGGACCACGCAAGGTTTTGTGTGTTGTTGTTGTAACAAAATCAGCAAATGGGACTGGGGAAGGATGCACGCCAGTCGCGACGAGTCCCGCAATGTGCGCCATATCTACCATCAACAAGGCTCCACAAGCATCTGCAATCGCTCTAAATTTCGGGAAGTCTAATTCGCGTGGATACGCACTCGCACCAGCAATTAGAAGCTTTGGTTTGCATTCCATTGCAGTCGTCATGAGTGCGTCATAATCGATTCTAAAATCGGTTTCGCTCACGCCATAGGAAACGACATTGAAATCGCGACCAGAATAGTTTTTGGCCATCCCATGGCTTAAATGACCGCCGTGTGCAAGACTCATTCCTAGAATCGTATCGCCTGGTTTGAGCACGGCGAAAAATACAGCCATATTCGCTTGCGCGCCAGAATGTGGCTGCACGTTGGCGTGGTCAGCTCCGAAAATCTTCTTAGCGCGATCGATTGCGAGTTGCTCCGCAACGTCTACAAATTCACAACCACCATAATACCGTTTTCCTGGATATCCTTCCGCATACTTGTTTGTAAGAGGCGTGCCCATCGCTTCCATGACGGATTCACTTGTAAAATTCTCCGAAGCAATCAGTTCGATTTTATCTTGTTGTCTTGCAACTTCCTCTTTAATTGCTTTTGCGATTTCAGGATCTAGCCTTTCTAGGTTTTCAATGTGTAACATGTCAAATCTCCTCCGTTAATTGATATAAGTCTTGTTCTATACAAATTTTTGCTCGTTCTGCTGTTTTTGCATCTGATTGCAATGCCTCTTGTAGAAAATCTTTGTGTTCCAATAGGAACCGTCTCATTGACTGGAATGGATCTTCAATAAATTGTTTTAAAAGAATGAATTGGTCCAAATCGATAAGCTCTTTTTCCAAAGCGATTTCAAATAACTTGATGTCAACACAAGCAAGTGCATGACTGCGCACCCCAAGAGATTCTAAGCGGACTCGTCCCCCCTGCAAGCGGTCAATGACAACGAGACTGTCTGTGATTTTTGCGCCGAATTGTGTAATGGCTGGCACCCAAGCACGTTCGTAACTCGATGCCTCCGTGATGATATCTGCGATGTGTAATACACGCAGATTTTCGACACACGTAATCTCATCCACAATCGATCTGGAGAGAAAGACAACCGTCGTTAGGTCCTTAAATATTGTGATGTGAGGTTTTTTCAAAAAATGTGCAATAATGAGTGAAAAGAACCAGTCACGACGTTCCCCACCCGAAACGAAATCGAACTCTTCTATGTTTTCGTGGATGTACGCAACCATGCCATCAATCAGATTTTTATAAATGGCATCATTTCTATAGTTTTCAATCGCATGATCCAAAATGATTTGAGAGCAGTGCTCGCGATCACAAGAGACTTGGTCAATGACTGCTAGAAGTTCTTTTGCTTTCTGTTCACTGCCATACAAAAACTCAGTATTGATATAATACGGACCAATCTTGTTTGATGTGTACCAAAACGGTTTGTTTTGTGAGCAAACGTTGATGGCCTTTGTGGCAAAAAGTGACGCAATCAAATCTTCATAAGTAAGCATTTCAATTCCCCTCTCGTAACGCATGCACATTCATAATTTTTGTTTCCTCTGTCGCATCCTGTATGTCTACAAAACGCACAAATAGGGAAACTTTGTTTTCCTTATTTAAGGCATCCCAAATATCAGTTGTAAATGCATCGATTGAGTCTGGAATCGAGATTCCCCTTGGTTCGCCTTCGAAGGATGGCAATGGGGTGCCATCAGACTGGTAAGTATGGATGAAATGGCCGGTTCCTGGCTCCGGAATATCATACTGATAGAAAAATCGAAGATTCGTCATAGGATGATTGTTTAAGGTTTTTAAAATCGATAATTTATAAGAAACCGTCCCGTTTTCAAATTGCGCAATCCCAGAAATGCGCGGCGTATAATTGGGTGGATCGGGCTCAAATTCACGTGTTTGCAATGCATCTTCGAAAGACTTGCCAGTCTGAATAAAATCATTGATCGTATCGGTTTGGTCGCCATTTGTGACAATGAGTGTACGGTCGAACTGTCGAACTGGATAGTAAATGATCAAAGAAGGATCGGTTAACTTCGTGTCATCAAATGCTTTTGTGCGAAGATGTGCTTCCTCCGCAACAAAGATGCGATTTCTGCTGTTTTCACTTCTGCCCATGATGAAATACACGACGACTAATTTTCGACCGTTTGGTGTTAACCCAATCGCTATACCACGACCAGGATAAGCATTTTCAGATAATAGCTGCGAGAGTTCACTTTTTTTCATGCGATCGCTTCTCCTTTATATACGCATTATATTCGTCAAACCACTCTTGATTGTAAAGTGTAGACATGTCCTTTGTCAAATGGGAGATATCTCCCTCCAACAAAACGTCGATGATTCCATTGTCAAATGTAAATTTTGTGACCGAGGTGTTTTCGTACCAGGGTACATCAATCAGATCTTCGAACGGAATGTCGAGTAAGTAACACATAAAGGTGCGAATCGCTGTGCCGTGTGATACGATACAGATTGTTTTTCCCTTGTTCTCGGAAATGACCTCGAGAATGGCTTGTTTTATGCGATGAAACAGTTCTAAAGTGCTTTCTCCATTTGGCATCACATGCAGATGTGGTTTATGATTCCAGTTATCATATTCCGCTGGCCACTTTGAAGGCAATTCGTCAAACGGCACATTTTCCCAATCTCCGCCGTGAATCTCTCGTAAATCTTCTCTGATGTTCAACATCAAGCCATGTTCTTCAGCAATATATTTTGCAGTTTGTTGGGTACGCGTCAACGTGCTGGCATAAATCACGTCAATTGCTTCCTCTTTTAACTTTGCACCAACCAAAGCGGCTTGTCGGTGTCCTTTATCAGAAAGCAAGCCGTCGGTCCAACCTTGAAAAAAACGCTCAATATTGCCCTGTGCTTCGGCATGCCTGACCAGTATTACTGTAGTCTTCAATATTTCATCCCCTAAAATTGTATCGTTAATATAGTTGTACTGCACCAATCAAATCGGTCACGCGCGAGACTCCAAATTCGTTGCAATAGCGCTCTAGATCGCGTGCGATGTCCATGCATGCCGTTGGAGTGATAAAACTTGCTGTGCCAATCATACAAGCCGCTGCTCCCGCCAACATAAATTCCACAGCATCTTCGAAATGCATGATGCCACCCATCCCAATGATGGGGATTTTAACGGCCCGAAACACCTCGTTGACCATGCGGACCGCAATGGGTCGTACGGCTGGACCTGATAATCCACCCACATTTTGATGCAGAATGGGTCTTTTCGTACGAATGTCAATGACCATCCCTAAAATCGTATTGATTAAGGAAACGCTATCCGCACCCGCGGCTTCGGCTGCTTTCGCAATCTCAGAAATCGACGTAACGTTCGGTGTGAGTTTGACGATGACTGGCTTCTTCGTGACGCGCCTGACACGTTCTGTGATTTCTGCAACCCCTGTACAAGAAATTCCAAAGGCAGAACCGCCATGCGTGACATTTGGACAAGATACATTCACTTCAAACGCATCGATGTCGGCCGCATCCAAAATTGCAGCTAGTTCAGCGTACTCATCTGCTGTGTTTCCAGCTATGTTGACAATGATTTTCAAATCATATTTCTTTAAAAATGGAAGGTTGTATTTGAGAAACGACTTCACCCCAGGATTCTGAAGTCCCACACTATTTAACATCCCTGCAGGCGTTTCCGCGACGCGCGGTGGTGGATTGCCATGACGAGGCTCGAGAGTCAACGCTTTGACTGAAATGGCCCCGATTTCATTGAGATCAAAAAAATCTGCATATTCTTGACCGAACCCAAAAGTGCCAGAAGCCGCAATGATCGGATTTTTCAATTCGAGAGTTCCAATATTCACTTTCATGTCTGCATTACTTTGCATTGCAATCCTCTTCCCTACTCAAAAATCAACTGTGTGGCTTCAAAGACTGGACCATTTTTACAAACTTTTAGGTACTCCCATTTGTCTTGGTTGTTGGATTTTCCCTTGCAAACACACACGGCGCAAGCGCCAACACCGCATCCCATGCGTTGTTCCATCGATACCTGACATTTGACATCATGCGCGATGCACATCTTGGCAACCTTTTCAATCATTTGCAAAGGTCCGCAGGTATAAACCTGATCTAACCCTACAAGCAATCGTTTTTCAAACGGTTCTGTCACAAATCCGTGCAAGCCAAAGGAACCGTCATCTGTTGTGATAGTAAATAAACTAGAAGCCGCGACGAACTCTTTTTCGAGAATGATGCTTTCTTTGTTGCGGAAGCCGATAAAAGAAAACTTTTCGCAGTTTTGCAGCCGCGTCAACAAAAAATACAACGGGAAAATGCCAATGCCACCACCGATGACGGCAATTTTTTTTCCTGTCACAGTCGCGTCGAAGCCTTTTCCCAATGGTCCTACAAGAGAAACGTCACTTCCAATAGGGAATCTTGACAGGAGAGTCGTCCCTTTTCCCTTCACTTGATAGACCAGTTCAATGGTTTCCCCTTCAGCGAATAAGACGCTGATCGGACGTCGCAAAAAAGCATCGTATCCGTTGCTGCATTTGATATTGACAAATTGCCCCGGTTTGATATCTTTTGCAATGGACGGCGTCCGCAATTTCATATAAAAGATATTTTTAGAGATTTCTTTATTCTCCAGGATAACTGCATTTTCACAAACTGGCATGGGAGCCTCCAATCGCTGCATTGATGTCATCGCGCATACGAATCGCTTCCATACGGCATGCATCTCCAAATTGCAGTGGAGAAAATGAATCTTTCCAACGTTCCGATTGATATGCGCACATCAAGCTTCTGGATGCGTTCACAATGGCACCAAGGCCATCCTGATTAAAGTTGACTGCAATATCTTGCGCCGTACCGCCCTGCGCACCGTATCCAGGGACAAGGAAATACGTAAATGGCATTCTCTGTCTCAATTCTTTTGCTTGGACCGGCCATGTGGCACCGACGACAGCGCCCACGCTAGAATAGCCATGCGCACCAATCAGATCCTTGCCCCATGTAATCACCAAATCGGCAACTGCATCATAAACGGTTCGATTGTCCTGCAAAAGCAAATCTTGCAACTGACCAGACGATGGGTTGGATGTTTTCACCAGTACAAAAATCCCTTTCTCATGCTTCTTGCAATCGTCCAAGAAAGGTTGTATGCCATCAATCCCAAGATACGGATTCACCGTCAAAGCATCGGTATGAAACGCAACCGTCGCGGTGTGTTCATTTAACCTAGACTCGCCTAAATAAGCATGCGAATAGGCTTCGGAGGTCGAACCGATATCATTGCGTTTCCCATCTGCGATAACAAGTAAGCCTTTATCGCGTGCATACTTGACCGTTTCATCAAAAGCGCGCATCCCCTCAACGCCATACATTTCATAATAGGCAAGTTGCGGTTTGACAGCAGGTACAATGTCGTAGATCGAATCAATGATGGTTCGATTAAATTCTAAAATGGCTTCACTGACCCCTTTTAATGTCACACCGAATGCATCGAATTTCTGACTCTTAATGAAATCAGGCACATACTCAATTTTCGGATCCAATCCCGCGACAGTAGGGTTATTTGTTGTTCTAATTTTTTCTATTAACCGATCAATAAACATGCAATCACTCCGTGAGTTTTCCTTGATTTACGACGACCTTGCCATCCACAATGGTATAGACAACCGCACCGGTCACTGTGCAGCCATCAAATGGCGAATTCTTTGATTTCGAAGCAAACTGCGCCGTCTCTACTTGATATTCTTTTTCTGTATCGACCATACAAATGTCAGCTGGCATGCCAACCGCAAGCGTTCCAACTCTTAAATGCAAGATTTCTGCTGGCGCAACACACATCTTTTGAACTAATTTTTCTATTGTCAAATGGCCTGGCTTCACCAAATTGGTATAGGCCAAAGAAAAAGCCGTTTCAAATCCCACAATGCCGTTGCTCGCTAAAGAAAATTCGCAACGCTTCTCATCCGGATGATGCGGAGCATGGTCCGTTGCAATAACGTCAATGGTCCCGTCCTTCAGCCCAGCAATGACCGCATCAACATCGGCTTGTGTGCGCAAAGGGGGATTCATTTTTGCTTGCGTATTAAAGTTTTCGCAAGCGGACTCTGTCAGAGAGAAATAGTGTGGACAAGTTTCCGCAGTCACTTTAACCCCGCGTAATTTTGCGTCTCGAATAAGTTGGACTGCAGTCTTTGTACTTACATGCGCAATGTGGATTCTTACTCCAGTATATTCGGCAAGTAAAATGTCACGCGAGACCATAATATCTTCTGCAATGGATGGAATGCCTTTGAGTCCTAAAATGGTTGACATATAGCCTTCGTTCATCACGCCCTCGTCCACCAAATCCATCTCTTCACAATGAGAAATCACTGGGATATCAAACATCGCAGAATAGATGAGTGCTTTCTTCATGAGGGAAGCACTTTGCAAAGGTCTGCCGTCATCCGAAATTGCAACGCAACCGGCACCATGCAGCTCGCCGATTTCAGAGAGTTCCTCCCCTTTTAGCCCTTTTGAAATCGCGCCGATGGGATGCACTTTCACGACCCCGTGTGTTTTCGATTTGTTGATGATAAAGGAAGCGACAGACTGTTGATCAATCACTGGATTTGTGTTTGGCATACATGCCACCGAAGTGAATCCACCAAGGGCCGCACTCCGCGTCCCTGTTGCTATCTCTTCCTTATACTCTTGTCCTGGCTCCCGCAAATGGCAATGCATATCGACGAACCCAGGCATCACTTTGAGTCCTGTGGCATCGATGACTGCAGCGCCATCAATCAGGATGAACGGTTTGATTTCTGTAATCAAGCCATTTTCAATCAGGATATCTGTAATATCATTTTCCGTGACAACAAAGCCATTCTTTATGACCAATTTATTCATTGCTGCCCCTCCTTGTAATCAGGTAAAGAATCGCCATTCGAACAGCGACGCCATTGAGGACTTGATCTTGAATCAAAGATTGGTCTCCATCCATGATGGAGGAAGTGATTTCCACGCCACGGTTCACAGGTCCAGGATGTAATAAAAGTGCATCTGGTTTTGCAAGTGCAAGTCGACGGTCATCAATTCCAAAGAACTTTGCATATTCTCGTACGGAAGGGAACAGTCCTTTTTTCTGTCGTTCGAGCTGAATCCGCAGTCCCATGACGACGTCTGCACCCTCAATTGCTTCTTCGACGTTGTTGTATACCTTGACACCCATTTTGTCGATTTCCACAGGCATTAATGTGTCAGGTCCCGCGACGGAAACGTGGGCGCCGAGTTTTTGCAACCCCCAGATATTGCTCCGCGCGACTCTGCTATGCAAAACATCGCCAACAATCGCCACGTTCAACCCTTTGATGTCGCCTTTTGCCTCTAGGATTGTATACATATCAAGTAGAGCTTGTGTTGGGTGTTCGTGCATCCCATCGCCAGCATTGATGACGGAAGCGTTGACGTGCTGCGCTAACAAATGCGGTGCGCCTGAAAAATTATGGCGCATAATGATCACGTCAGTACCCATGACATCAAGCGTTTTCCCTGTATCAATCAAGGTCTCCCCTTTTGCCACACTACTCGCAGAAGTGGAAATATTGGCCGCAACGCCACCTAAATATTTTGCAGCAAGTTCAAAAGACATGCGCGTACGCGTACTATTTTCATAGAATAAAGTAATGATTGATTTCCCCTGAAGATGCGGTGCCTTCTTGTTTGGCGAGAGCACGATTTGTTTCATTTGTTTTGCAGCTTCAAGAATTTGATGAATGTCTTCGACAGACGTTTCGCGCAAGCCCAACAAATCTTTTTTGCTCAGCAACTCATTCTTCCCCCTTTGAATCTATGATTACAACCTCGTTGCAACCGTCAAATTCGGTTACTTTCACTTTAATGATTTCGTCAGAAGAAGTCGGTACGTTTTTACCTACAAAGTCAGCCCGGAAAGGCATCTCTTTATGGCCACGGTCGATCATGACCGCCAAGTAGATTTTTTTCGGGCGCCCCATATCCATAATGGCATTGATGGCAGCATGAATGGTTCTTCCTGTGTATAGTACATCATCGATAAGAACGATTTTCTTGTCAGTTAACACAAAACCGACGTCTGTCCCATTAATGACTGGTTGTTCATTGAGCAGGCTCAGATCATCCCGATATAATGTGATGTCTAAAATCCCTGTCGCAATTTTTACTTCTTGCGATTTTTCTAGAATTTCTGCAAGTCGATTCGCCAAAACAACACCACGACGTTGAATGCCGATGAGCACTAATGATTCCGTACCCTTATTCGCCTCAACAATTTCATGTGCAATGCGCGTCAGTGCTCTTTCCATTGAAACTTCATCTAAAATTACAGCTTTTTCTCTCATAACGGCACCTCAATTTTTTTTATTATAGTATCATAACACCCTTATCTTTTCAATGATTTCATCGAATTCTTTTGGTGGCTTTACATGAAACTCCATGTATTCTTTTGTAACAGGATGGTTGAATCCCAAAACACCCGCATGTAGGGCCTGGCCAAGGCTCGTAAAGGGCTGTTTTTTACGTCCGTAAACGTGATCGCCGACGAGTGGATGTCCAATATATGCGAGGTGGACGCGGATTTGATGGGTCCTTCCCGTTTCTAGATTTACTTTGATATAAGTATAGCCGTGAAATCGTTCCACCACTTCAAAATGTGTGATGGCCGATTTCCCGTTGATCGTGTTGACTGCCATCTTCTTTCGGTCATTTTGGTTACGACCGATCGGCGCGTCAATTTTTCCTGCATTCTCTTGGATCACACCATCTACGATGGCATAGTAAGTGCGCTGGATATCGTGGTTTTTGAATTTTTCGGAAAAGTAAGCATGTGCTGCGTTGGTCTTCGTGACAACTAAAATACCAGAGGTATCTTTGTCGATACGGTGAACGATTCCTGGCCTCACGACGCCATTAATATCCGATAGTCGCCCTGTGCAATGGCTGAGCAGTGCGTTCACCAAAGTGCCTTTCGTATTCCCCGCAGCAGGATGCACGACCATGCCTTTGGCTTTGTTGACAACGAGGAGCTGATCGTCTTCATAGAGAACGTCAATCGCAATGTCTTCCGGTAGCGCGATTGGATTCACTGGAATCGGCAGTTCGATTTGAATTAGATCATTGGTTTTCACCTTGTATTTGCTTATCGTCTTGATCCCGTTCACGGAAATGCAGCCAGTTTCAATCAGTTTTTGTACGTATGACCTTGAAATTTCAGGGCATTCTTTGGAAATAAAGGCATCAATGCGAATCCCATTTTCCACCACTTGTAATTGGATATTTTTCATTTGCGCTCCTTTTTATCATAGAAAAACAACACATAGATACCGAGCAAAATGCTTCCACAGACCACGAGCGAGTCTGCAAGATTGAAGATTGGGAAAATATAATCCCCAAAATGAAATTCCAAATAATCGACGACGCCGCTTTCGCGAAACACACGGTCAATGAAATTGCCAATTGCGCCTGCTAGAATCAGAACACCGGCGAAACGAAACAGGTTGTCTTTGTTCTTGATTAATAAATAAGATAAAACAACCGCTACGACAAGCGTGAGTGGAATAAATACAATATTCATATTCTGTAGAATGCCCCAAGCGGCCCCTTTGTTTGTCGTATGCGTAATATAAAAGAATCCGTCAATGACTGGGAATCTCTCATACAAAGTAATCTTTGATTCAATCAATAATTTGATTGCCTGATCTAAAGCGATTAAGATAACAACTGGAATAAAAAACATAACCCCACCCTTTTGACTAATAAGATACAGAACATTCTGCGATATTATTATACGGGAATCTCGGGTCAGAAGATAGTGTCCCGAGAATTTTTCGGTTGCAAAGGATATTTGTTTTAAAATTGTAAAGGCCAATGATTGGCGTCTGCTCCCCAACATATCGCACGATCTCATCATATTTATCGTTTCTAGAAGTCGGATTCGTATCAATTAACCATGCTTTCACGAGTTGGTTGTACTTCTTATCATGATAGTAGTTGAAAGCAAATCGAAAATCAGGGGTCGTTGGCGCTGAAAATCCAGTGAATGCGATTTGAAATTTTTGATTGTTGAGCGCATTCGATAAAGCTTCCATTGAAACTTGTTTGATTTTTATCCGAACACCACTTGCCAACAAATCGTTTTTCAACTCTTCGGCGATTTTCAATCGTTCGGGATTTTCTATGTTAACAAGCAGTTCTATGGATTTTCCAGTATTCCATTTGATTTTCGAAAGCAATGCCTCCCCTTTGTTTTGATTGAATTCAAACGAACTCCCCAATCGATTGGAATAAAGATTTGGGAAGTCCAGAACAATCGCATCATTATTGAAGTAATTTTTCACAATGGAATTTTTATTGACCAATAACGAAATGGCTTTTCTCAAGTCAAGATTTTTCAGATTTTCATCTGCCGGATTCAAGACTAAAAGATCAAACCGATTCGTGATGGTTTCAAATACATTATATCCTGCTTTTAGAGTCTGAATCTGCATATCATTTGAGGCAGGATAGAGATCAATTTCACCCCTCAGGAATCCGCCTAAAGCAGCCTTTGGCGAATGATATTCTTTGACTTCAATTGTTTTTATGAATGGTGGATATTGATTGTATTTTTGAAACAACGCTTGTTTCATATGCCAATTTGAAAATCGGTCAAATCGGATCCGATGATCTTTTGCAATCCGAAACTTATAGGGACCTGTTCCATTTGGTTTATAGGTTTTGGAAACGGTATGGTTTTTCAAATCACGTGAAGATAGAATTGGAAAGAACATTTTCGAAACAAAGACTGGATCTGAATGATTCAAAAAAAAGGAGATTGTGTAAGCATTCGTCTTCGTCACCTTGATCACGTTTTTCAGTAACGATTGATAACTACCATGGTATTGACTAGACCTGAGATAGTCTACTGTTTCAATGACATCATTCCCAGTAAAGGTTGTATTTTTATGCCACTTTACACCTTGCTTAAGTTTGAAATTCCATTGTTTATTCAGATTTGTAGAGGTCCATGATTCTGCGAGTACAGGCGTCGGGTTTTGATTTGACTGCTTCGACACCAGTCCCTCAAATGCAATGCCTAAAAATGCCTGTGTATAGTAATTCTTAGTAGCCAATGGATTATAGGTATCAATATTTGTCGTAAACAAAGAAATGGACCCTTGAATTTTTGGCGTCAATTCTGTCATAGAACCATATATCCCGGAGTTTTCGTCGACTGACTTTTTCACACAACCAGTCAAAATGAATTGTACTATGATCAGGATCACTATCATATTTCTAATGTACGATCGATTGCGCATGCGAGGTCTCCCATTTCATGATTATAGAATAATGTAAGATTTTAAGCGTTCTAAGTGTTCTGCGTACGTATTTATCATAATTGACCCGCTCGAATTGATATCATTTAAAAGTTTTAATTTTTCTTTGAGCAAAGCAATATAAGTGGTCTCATTCTTTGACTGTTTGATATCTTTGTTTAAATCAGATAGGCGCTGTTCAATCAATCTCTTTTTAACCAAATTATGTTGATTTATTTCTTCAGTAGTGAAGAAAATATTATTAATCTTTTGCATGTCCAGTTTAAAAACATTAATCAAGTCTGCAAAGATTGAGATGTCTTCAATCAGAGAGAGATTGATTTCTCCGCTTTGCGATTGAAGGTCATTAATGATTGCTTTATATAATTCTTTTTCAGATAGTGACTTCGATTTCTTGAATTTCGCTGTTAAAACGGATTGTTTTGCACTGTTATTATTAACCTTTGTTTCAGCAATTGTTCGATTGCTATTAATTTTTTGATATAATTCATCGATTTTAGCGTTCAGCAAATCAATTAGTGCATCATGTTTCTGGAAATAGTGCGCTTTTATCGTCTTCAACTGTACTTTTGTCTTATTGATAGAGATAATCTGTTTTTTGATTTGTGTCAGCAAAGAGTCCTTTTCAGCGCTGAATACAATAGAAATCGATGAGACGGAAAACATGATAACCATTATAAAAACGCATAATTTCTTTGCCAACTGAATCCACCTCTTTCCAAAGTATATTTGTAGTATAACATATTGAAGTGACTACGGAAATGTATTATAATAAAAATGTTTTACACCTCATAAAAAGGAGCTTGTTCATGTGCACAGTAAAAACGATCGAATACAAAGGGCTAAAGAATAGTTTGCTTTTAACAAATGGCACAATCGAATTGATTGCCATTACCCAGTTAGGGCCTCGCATCATTCGGTATGGTTTGATTGGCGGACCGAATGAATTCCTAGAATTAGAAGATGAATTAAGTAATCCAACAGAGGATGAATGGCAAATTTTTGGCGGGCATCGCCTTTGGCATTCTCCAGAATCGGAAGCACGCGTTGCAGCACCGGATTGCTTTCCGGTCTCATATGAAATCATTGAAAATGGATTTGTTTTAATTCAACCTACGGAACCTCATACGGGAATCCAAAAGTCCATGGTCGTGACAATGGATCAGGACGGAAGTGTTTCGGTTATGCATCGTTTGACAAACAAAGGCCTTTGGCCTGTACAACTCGCCTGCTGGGGACTTTCCGTGATGGCGCCAGACGGACTAGAAGTCGTACCGTTACCGAGTCGGGACACCGGTTTTCTACCAAACGCTACACTCACCTTGTGGCCGTATACAAAAATGAACGATCCCCGCGTCACGTGGGGTGAAAATTATATTTTCCTTCGTCAATCAAGAGAGGCCGAAGAAAAATTCAAATTCGGGTTCCCGAACGAACATGGCTGGGCCGCCTATTTCAACCATAATCACGTGTTTGTGAAACGACATGTCCATATTCTAAACGAAACATATCCAGACACTAATTGTTCTTTTGAAACGTTTACGAATGATTTTATGTTAGAAGTCGAAAGTTTGGGACCACTGGTGATTCTGCAACCGGAAGAGACAGAAGAACATTTCGAACGTTGGGAATTGTATCTAGACATCTTGCCACCCGTCTCAGAAAAAGACATGGATAAAATCTTTGAGAAAATCGGAGGAACCCATGAAAAATCCTAAAGCTATTTTAGTCACAATCGTCGTCGCATTTATTTCTTTGATTACCATCATCAGTCTTGTTTTGTTTTTCAACGAAACAATTATGGTAAAAGACGCTGGTGGCGCTCTTGTCCCTACATTTTTGCGAGAATCGCACACGATTATTATGTATGTTTGGGTCTTCCTATTTATAGCCATCTCAATCGGCGGCTCATATTATTTCTTAATCAAGAAGAAAACGATCGAACCCAAAAAGGCCTTGCTTTATCTTGGGATTGGATTAGCGGCGACCTTCATTCTAAAAATAATTATTTCTTCTATTACAAAAGGGTTTGAAATTGATACGGGGTGTTTTACCGCTTGGGCTACGGGGGCTGGAAACAATCTGTTTGGCTTCTATACCCCTCAGGAATGGTGCGACTATCCCCCACTCTACATCTCCATTTTATCTTTTTGTGGCAAACTTGTTTCCTTTGGCATTCCAAAGCTCATCGCCATTCGACTCCCAGCATTGTTGGCCGAAATCGGAATTTCTATCATCATTTATCAATTAGCAACAAAAAACTTCAATCGCGTAGCCGGAATATTTCTAGCACTTTTATTCGCCCTCAATCCTCTGGTCATCTTTGACACATCAATTTGGGGACAAATGGACGTCGTATTAGCATTCTTTATTGTCGGCGCCATTTCGCTTGTTTTAAAACGCGATGCAAAATATCCTTCTATGTATTTCATCCTGTCTTCGGTTCTATTTGCTTCGGCAATTCTCATTAAACCACAGGCGCTCTTCTTTTTGCCGATCCTCATTTTTGCTTTGATTAAAAATAAAAAATTCTTACCGTTCCTGTATTCGGGGTTAACCGGAATTGCGACAATTTTCCTTCTCATTTTACCGTTTGATAAAGTGAAATTTTCCCTTGATACGTCCAAATCAGTCGCCATGCTAAACGGCATTTTGCCTGCTATGAAGGATTTCATTGCCACAATTGCACAACTTCCCGTCATCAAGGATTTTTTATGGTTGCTTGATTTGTTCATGGCGACCGCTGGTCGATACAACTATATTTCTGCAAACGCAGCGAATACCTACTTCCCGTTCGGGAAAAATGGTGTCTATGACAGTATGCCTGAAGTGAAAAAGGGAGAAGCGGCTCCTTTGATTGAAAAAGTGTTTGGTCTTGACTATGCAACCTTTGGCATCATTTTACTATGCATCGTAATCGTGATTGCTCTCGTTGTTTATTTGAAAGGAAAACATGCAAGCATTCCATGGTTTACAGCTGTCTTTTTGAATGTTGGCATCTTTATGACAGCGACCCGTATGCATGAACGCTACATGTTCACGGTAGTGGCATTGCTCGTGATTGCCTTCATTTATTCAAAGGACATCATTACGCCTATGCTCGGTGCACTCTTTACATTGACCATTTATATGAATGTCGACGCTGTCTTTACGCGTCAATTAATCAATAATTATCCTTGGATTGATGGCTCTTGGCCGGGCATTTCAAAAAGCATGGTAATGGTTTCAATCACGAACGTTCTTGGCTTTGTCATCTTATTGGGCTTATTGTTGGGATTAGCATTCAACAATTACTTGCCGTTATTCAAAACGGATATCATGAAGCCATTAACACGGTCATCTATTAGACAAAATAAATTGAAAAAATAATTTTTTAGGAGCGGTTATCATGAAAAGTTTCAAAAAGTTTGTGTGCCTATCAGTCGTTTTATTAATTCTTACAAGTTCGGTTGTACAGGCGTTTGCGATTGCGGGACCACAACTCGCGAAAAATCCAGGATTTGAAGAAACAAATGGCAAATCTCCGCTACAATGGAAGCCTTCATTTTATGCGAATAAAGGGGCCGTATCATCCGATGCAACGGTGAAACATTCTGGTGACTATTCTGTCTTAATCAACAACAAATCCAATGATCATTCCAAAATCACACAAAAAATCCTCGTGGAGCCAAATACCATTTATCATTTCTCTTGCTGGGTTAAAACAGAAAATGTGAAACCTATATCGGAGGGTGGAACTTCTCCAGATTTAACAAACAATAAAGGCGCGAATATCACCATCGATGGTTCCGCTGATTCGTATTCTGATAAAAGTGCGGTGAATACATCTGACTGGACATTGCTTGAAATGTACAGAAAGACGGATGCCGTCACAACCGAACTTGGCGTTCAGCTTGCAGTGGGTGGCTATGGTTCTACCGTTGCCGGGAAAGCCTGGTTTGATGATATGATCGTTGAAAAAGTTGACACTGCACCTGTTGCTGCGCCAGTCATTACATTTTTCGGAAAAAGTTCAGCCGCAACGAGTGATGATTTGATGCTGATTTTACTCGTCATTGGCCTTGGCATATTGATTGTAGGTGGAATCGCAGCTTATTTGATTTTCCTTTCAAAGAAAAAAAGCAAATCGACTTCACCTGTTGGTGGCCCAACAAAATTAAAAACCAATCCCACACAAATCACTGAATCTATGCCTACACTCATCGAAAAAACCAAGCTGTCTTTGCGTGATTTTATCATTATGGGCGTTTGCACACTGCTTTATGCTGCGTTTGCGTTTACAAACTTAGGAAGCCTTTCTGTTCCGGAAACGGGATGGATGAGCCAAACCTCAGGTGACTCTTTTGTTATAGAATTACCAAAAGAAATTTCAACGAACCGAGCTGGTTTTTACTTAGGTTATGGAAACGCAACATATCAACTAGAATATATGGACGCAAATGGAGCATACCAACCTTTTGCTTCCTATGAGAAAAAAGAAGGAGAATTATTCAAGTGGGTGTATCTCAATGGCTCTACGCAAGTGACGACAAAGAAATTCAAAATGTCGGTAGACTACGTTGGTGGTTCCTACACAGATATCTATCATAACGGGACTTTAAATGAAATTGCATTTTTTACAACAGATCCTTCCACGAAACTATACACACAAATTGATATCAGCGGTGCAAAGGCGATTGAACCTTCCTTAATGGATACCTCCAGCGAACTGCCGGCACAAAATTATGCCGCCCTCTTTGATGAACAAAACAAGGTTTCTGCCTATGCTTCCTACTTTAACGGTTTCTATTTTGATGAGATTTATCATGCCAGAACGGCCTATGAGAACATTCACGACATCCCTGTCTACGAGACGACTCATCCACCACTTGGCAAACTTCTTATTTCGGTTGGAATTCGCATTTTTGGCATGAATCCATTTGGTTGGCGTTGCATGGGCACATTGTTTGGCGTCCTGATGTTGCCTTTGATGTACCTCTTTGGTCTTAAATTATTCAGAAGACGTTATCTCGCATTTGCGGCAATGTTCCTTATGACTGTCGATTTCATGCATTTTTCACTCTCTAGAATTGCTACGATTGATATTTACGGCACATTCTTTGTATTACTGATGTATTATTTTATCTATGATTATTTTGTCAACAAGTCGATCAATATTGGATTTAAGAAATCACTTATTCCACTTTGCTTAACCGGCATCGCTTTCGGTTTGGGAGCTGCTTCAAAATGGATTGGATTGTATGCTGCTCTTGGATTGGCACTGCTATTTTTCCTCACCAAATATCAGGAATACAAACAGTTTACGAAAATCACTGCGCGTTGGAAAAGTTCTAAAACCGGCTGGGTCAAAGACTTTATTCCTTTGTATCTCACTAGAACCATTGTTTGGAGCCTCCTGTTCTTTATTGTCGTGCCGTTGGTCATTTATATCGCTTCCTACTTCCCTTCCTACCTCAACGTGCCTGGGTCCTCGTTTCAAGACGTTATAACGAATCAACAAAGCATGTTGAGTTACCACAGCGGCCTCACTGCGCAGCACGCTTATTCTTCCAGTTGGTATCAATGGTTACCGGATTATCGACCACTCTATGTTTTTGGCGGAGTTGACGTGCCTGAAGGCCCGCAATTTGCTTCCAAAATCTTCATCATGGGAAATCCGGCTATTTTCTGGCTTGGCATTCTGGCGATCCCATTGGCCGCATACTTTGCAATCAAACGCCGCAGTCGTGGAATGGCGGTCGTACTCATCGCAATTCTGTTCCAGGTACTGCCTTGGGTCTTTGTCTCACGTATCACATTTATCTATCATATCTTCTCTTCCTTGCCGTTTGTCATATTCTGCATTATATACGTCATCAGTTGTCTTACAGATAAAAAGATCAGCTTCAAAGGCACGAATATTAGTTTCAACCTGGAGTACGTGATTTTGACACTATACTTATTGATTTGCGCGGGTCTGTTCGCGATGTTCTACCCTATCTTATCGGGCTGGGTTGTACCACAAGACTATATCACAAATTTCTTGAACTGGTTCCATACCCAACCAAACAAGTTCTTGAAATGGGATTTCTAAGGAGGAATTGAAATGAGTCAACCAATTAAGCCACTATTGTCCGTTGTTGTACCTGTTTACAATGAAGAAGTTGTCCTACCGGAAACGTTTAAGCGCTTGAAAACTGTTTTGGACGCGATGGAAATTGTGTACGAAGTCATTCTCGTCAACGACGGAAGCAAAGACAAAACTGCCGAAATTGCAGCGGATATCTGCGCCAAAGAACCTGCGTGGAAGTTCCTGAATTTTTCGCGCAACTTTGGGCATCAAATTGCAATTACCGCTGGCATGGACTACTCGTCTGGCGACGCAATCGTTGTCATCGACGCGGATTTGCAAGATCCACCAGAATTAATTCCACAAATGATGCTCAAATGGCATGAAGGGTTTGACGTTGTCTATGCAAAACGAGTAAAGCGAGACGGTGAAACTTTTTTCAAAAAGTTTTCAGCAAAAATGTTTTACAAACTGATGCGCTTCATGACTGACTTTGATTTGCCAACCGATGTCGGTGATTATCGACTCATCGATGTAAAAGTCAAGGAAGCTTTGAAACTCGTGAATGAAAGAAATCGATACATTCGCGGCATCATCTCTTGGCTTGGTTTTAAACAGACGGCCGTAGAATTCAATCGCGAGAAACGCTTTGCAGGCGAGACCAAATATCCTTTAAGAAAAATGATCAAATTTGCATTTGATGGCATCACATCATTCTCTTATAAGCCTTTGAAGATAGCCACTTATATTGGCTCATTTGTGTCCCTGGTCAGCTTCATTTTCATCATCGTTGTCGTCATCATGGCTTTCCTACAGATGACCGTCACTGGTTGGGCCTCTACCCTAGCCATTTCACTGTTTTTCAACGGCGTCGTCTTAGTTATGCTTGGGATCATCGGCGAGTATATAGGGCGTATTTTCGACGAAGTCAAGGCGCGGCCGTTGTATATTGTTGCGCGAACAATTAATCTCGAAAACGAGTCCCTCAACGCACGCAGCAAATAACTCAACTAATTTTAGAATATTTCGCCCCATACAAAAAAAAGAGATAACGAGTTATCTCTTTTTTTTCTGAGCGAACAAGTATGACAACTAGCGGAACATTTTTATTCGAAATCACAAGAATTTGGCTTTAAAATGTTAAATTTGCCTTAAAATTTAAACAAATCTTCATTTATTGGACCGATTATTCAATTTTCGGGGCGAAGAACCTCTATTTAAGAATGAGTTTTAGAATATTTCGCCTCTCACAGAAAAAGGAGATAACTCGTTGACTTATTCCCTCTGAAATCAGGAGATTTGTATAACTTTCGTTGGCATTTTCAAAGTTCGCGTCGCACCGGCTTAGATAGAACGAAAAAGACCTGCCTCATCAGCGCGATGAGGCAGGTTTTTCAATCTTCTTGGTGGGAGGAGATGGATTCGAACCATCGAAATCGTCGATAACAGATTTACAG
>JBAXOJ010000003.1:0-37955 GCA_037133315.1 Clostridia bacterium | reverse complement strand
GAGCGCATCCTGGCATTTTTCAATCCAGCCACGGTTACGGATGACTCGGCCTATCAAATCATCCGCGCTAAAACCGCAATTGGTTCGGGTGGGCTTCTGGGGAAGGGGCTCTTCGGGGGGCCGCAAAATTTAAAAGGGATGGTGCCGATCAAGGAGTCTGATTTTATTTTTACTGTGAGCGGCGAGGAACTTGGATTTATCGGTTCTTCTATCATCATTGTGTTGTTTGTTTTGTTATTGATTCGCTGTATTTATGTTGCGCAACGTGCGCGAGACAATTATGGGACGCTTTTGATTGCAGGCATCACAGGCATGCTGGGATTCCATTTTATTGAGAATATTGGGATGAATTTAGGGTTGCTACCCATTACTGGTATCCCGTTGCCTTATTTTAGTTTGGGGAATAGTTCGATGTTGACGGTGTTTATTGCGGTTGGCATCATTTTAAGCGTATCAATGAGAAAACGAGATCCGTTCTAAAACTATATCTTGTGCTTTTATGTGCCGTTGTGTTGATTTTTCACACAACGGCTTTTATTTTGTAGAAAATTTTTAAAAAACTATTGATTTTTATATGAAATAGGATTATTATAGTCACAAAGTGGTGAAAAGTGTAAGACAGTGGTGAAAAGTGGGTATCGATTCCGATTAAAGGGGGTGCAGGAATGTTTTATGGTGAATTTCAACATAATTTAGACCCGAAAGGGCGCGTCATCGTTCCTGCGAAGCTGAGAGAAGGATTGAAAGAAAAATTCATGATAACCAAAGGGTTAGACAACTGCTTGTATGTTTTCAATTTAGAAGAGTGGGGCAGACTCGAAGGAAAAATGAAAGAGTTGCCTTTGACCGATGATGATGTGAGAGATTTTGTAAGGTTTTTCTTCTCTGGCGCAGCTGAATGTGAATTTGACAAACAAGGCAGAATATCACTTCCAGGCTATTTGAGAGAGTATGCAGGACTGACAAAAGAAACCTACCTCTTTGGCGTACTATCGAGAGTGGAGATTTGGTCGAAAGAGAATTGGTTGAACAAGAACAAGCACAATCAAAACAATTCTGTGCCAAAGGATTTAACCAAAAAAATGGCTTCGCTAGGCATTTAAGGAGCTGAGAAGCAAATGATCCAGTTTGAACATCAACCAGTATTATTAGAAGCCTGTATGGAATGGTTAAAGATTAAAAGGGACGGCACGTACGTAGATGGGACCTTGGGCGGAGCAGGACATGCCAGTGAGATATTGAAAAGGCTAAGCAAAGAGGGACTGTTGATTGGATTAGATCAAGACGAAGACGCACTGAAGGTATCGGCAGAAAGATTGCAAGCATTGGCGTTACCGGCACGGTACGAACTAGTAAAATCGAATTTTGAACACATCAAGACAGCATGCGAAGCACACGGCGTGAACCAAGTAGACGGGATATTGATGGACATCGGAGTGTCATCGTGGCAACTGGATGAAGGAGAACGAGGATTTAGTTATCAGCAGGATGCAAGACTCGACATGCGGATGGACCGCACAAGCAAGTTGGATGCCGAAATGGTCATCAATCAGTATTCGAAAGAAGAGCTAGAACGAATTCTATACAACTTTGGAGAAGAGAAGTGGACCGCACGCATTGTAGAATTCATTGTCAACGAGAGAAAAATCAGCCCCATCCGTACGACGGGGGAACTGGTTTCGATCATAAAGAAAGCGGTGCCATCGGGTGCCAGAAGAGACGGACCACATCCTGCAAAGCGCACGTTTCAAGCAATCAGGATTGAGGTAAATGATGAACTGGGGGTGTTAAAGAGGGCAATTAAAAACGGATTTTCACTTCTCGCACCAGGAGGACGAATGTGTATCATTACATTTCATTCTCTCGAGGACAGGATTGTGAAAGAAACGTTTTCCGCATTTATCAACGGATGCAGTTGTCCAAAGAATTTTCCAGTCTGTATTTGTGGATTCCAAGCAAGCGGTAGACTGCCAGTCAGAAAACCAATCGTGGCGCAACCGGAAGAACTGGATCGTAACCCGCGGGCCCGCAGTGCAAAATTACGAGTGATTGAAAAGTTAGATTTTTCATAAAAGTTTTTTCAAAAGATGAAGGTTACAATGCACGTTCGATAAAGAAGTTGAAATCTACGAAAGAAAAAAGAGTAAAACACACTAAGGAAAAAAGAGTAAAACACACAAAAGAGAAAAGAAGAAAAGAAACCAAAGAAACTTGAAACTTGTTGATGATTGGCCGGTGTTGAATCCGGCTAATCATCACAAGACCAAGGAAATGCACGAGGGGGCGAAACTATGTATCAGACAACAAAATACGTCAGCGGCGCGGTTGCCCCAAAAAGAGGATATGAATCTCGTCGTCCTGACTTGAAAGTGCAAAAAAATGAGGCGCCAGAGCAAACCAAAAAAATCAGTTTGCCTTGGATTGTTACCGTGATTGCGGTTGTTTTACTCGTTGGGATTGTCATGTATCGGTATAACAGCATGTTGCAACTTGACTACAAACTTACGGACGAAAAGAAACAGTATTATGAGCTCGTTGATAAGAACACCCAAATGAAAGTATTTATAGAGAAAAATCTGGATCTAAATCATATCAAAAGCAAGGCAATCTATGAGTTGGACATGCAGAAGCCAGGAGCAAATCAAAAGGTACCAGTATCTGTACCAGTACAAGATTTATCTGTCGCGACGCCAGCCGCAGAAAGTACGCCCGACAGCAGCATATTTAGTTTTTTTGCCAATACCCTGAAAGCAGTGTTTGGTTAGAAAGAGGTTGGTCAGCGTGGCATATTCAATGAGAAAAAAGATTTCAAAGCAGTCAAAAAAACGTTTGACATTAGTCGTTGTCATGACGTGTCTTTTTTTTATTTGTCTGATTGGTGGTGTCGGGTATCGTACCATCGTCGAAGGAGAGGGTCTCGCACGCCGTGCGTTTGAAGTGCAGAGCCGAAACAAGGAAATCACGCCACGCAGAGGCACCATATTTGACAGCACAGGGAAGCCCCTTGCCATCAGTGCGAAAGTTTACATGATTACCATCAATCCAAAATTTATTATTGAACGCAATCAGCTGTCTCAAAAGAAGATCGTAGCTGGGATAGCAAAAATTCTCAAAGTGGACCAGAAGCCCATTCTTGAGAAACTCGATGTCAAATCGCAGTATTATCTCGTGAAAAGAAAAGTAGAGGAAAAAGATAAAAAAGCATTGGAAGCCTGGGCGGAGAAAAACAAAGTCGACGGCATCGTATACAGCGATGATTACAAACGGTATTATCCAAACGGGAATTTTGCCTCTCATGTGTTAGGGTTTTTGGGAACGGATAATACAGGATTATATGGGATTGAAAAAACTTATAATGACTACTTAGAAGGCAAGTCTGGGAAAATTGGCGCAGGATCGGTCGGTGGTGGCGCATCATTAGCAGGTGGTGGAGAGAAACGAATTGATTCCACAGATGGGTTTAATGTGCATTTGACGATTGATGAAACCATTCAATATTTCGCTGAAAAGGCACTCGACAAAGCAATCAAAGACAATAAGGTAAAAAACGGTGCGGTTGCAATTGTGACCGACCCGCGGACTGGTGACATTCTTGCACTTGTTTCAAAGCCCGATTATAATCCAAATGCACCGTATGCTGCACCAAAAATCGCTGGATTGAATATCGAGAAATGGGGCAGTGGCCGAACGAAAGGCCCAGTTGAAATTCTCAATGAAACGGTATGGAGGAATCGCTCCGTATCCGACTCATATGAGCCAGGCTCCACGTTCAAGGCGATTACCGCTAGTGCAGGGCTCGAAGAGGGCATTGTCACACCGACGACGCAGGTGACCGACGCAACCATTCAAATGGGTCGATATTTCATCAACTGCTGGCGCAAGACGTCGGGCGGAATTCATGGTTGGGAGACCTTTGAGCAAGCCGTCTATAACTCGTGTAACCCAGTATTCTCATTGCTTTCACAGAAGTTGGGCGTCACGAAATTCTATGCATATATGAAATCTTTCGGCTTTTTGGAGGCGACTGGCATCACACTACCTGGCGAAAACAAGGGAATTACGCAACCCGATCCCACCGTGCTAGACATGTCCGTAGCGGCCTTTGGCCAACGTTTTACGGTGACACCGATTCAAATGATTATGGCGTATGGCGCAATCGCCAACGGCGGAACGCTTTATGAACCGAGACTCGTGACAGAGATTTCGGATAACAAAGGAAACGTCATTAAAGACATTGAATCGATGATGGTGCGTCGCGTCATTTCGCAGAAAACTTCGGATACGTTAAGAGATATTTTGACCGGCGTTGTGGAAGAAGGTACGGGCTCGAAAGCCATTGTTGATGGATATCAGATTGCGGGCAAGACAGGCACCTCTCAGACGACGGACAAAAATCGCTATATTGCGTCATTCTCAGGGTTTGCTCCGGCGGACAACCCAAGAATCTGCGTTCTCGTTATTTTAGATAATCCCAAAGGGAAAAGCCATATGGGTGGAACCATCGCTGCACCTGTTGCTGGGAAAATTTTTGAAGAAACGTTAGCATACTTAAAAGTGGCACGAAAATATGCGGTGAAATAGGGTGATCAAATCATGTTGTTGCGTCAAATCATTGATGGTTTGGAAATAAAAACGGTAAACGGGAATTTGGATATTGATATTTCAGATATCGCGTATGATTCACGAAAAGTCAAAAAGAATGCACTCTTTGTGTGTATTGATGGAACCACCGTGGACGGGCATCAGTATGTGATGCAGGCCTATGAAAATGGGGCTGTGGCATTTTTGACAAGTCACGAAGTTGGCATTCCCGCTGGGTGTACCGAAGTTCTTGTTGAAAACACAAGAACAGGACTCGCGTTTGTTGCTGACAAATTCTTTTCGCATCCGACTGGTCGATTTCCGGTGGTTGGCGTTACAGGAACGAAGGGAAAGACCACGACGACCTATATGATGAAGCAAATTCTTGAGGTAGAAGGAAAGAAAGTTGGATTGATTGGCACCATTGCAAACATGATTGGCCAGCAAATTTTATATACAGAAAGAACTACGCCAGAGGCCTATGACCTGCAGGCGTTGTTTTGCGAAATGTTGGAGAAACATACAGATGTAGCTGTGATGGAGGTGTCCTCACAGGGATTGATGCTCGATCGCGTGGCATGCTGTTCGTTTGAAATTGGCGTCTTTACCAACATCGAAAGTGACCATATCGGACCAAATGAACACACTGATTTTGAAGATTATTTGATGCAAAAGCTCAAATTTCCGCCTATGTGCAAGCAGTTTTTAATTAACGCAGACATGCACGACGTGCAACGTGTCAAGGCCGTCGCGCCAACTGGATTTTTAACCTATGGAATTGAAAACAAGGCAGATATTTTTGCTCAAAACATCATTGCAAAGCCGGATGCCATTTCATTTGATGTCATTACGCCGTGGTGGAGCGACCATGTGATGCTATCTGTCCCTGGTGCATTTAATGTGAGCAATGCACTCGCGGCAATCGGCGTTTGTGCACTGTTAGGTGTGAGCAAAGAATCCATTCTTGCGGGGCTCGCGCACTTTAAAGTCAAAGGACGCACAGAAATTGTGTTTTCAAATAAGAAATTTACCGTCATGATTGACTATGCGCACAATGCGATGAGTTTAGAGAGTCTCTTAAAAGCAGTGAGAGAATACGCGCCAGGCAGAATTGTCAGCGTCTTTGGATGCGGGGGCAATCGCGATCGGGCAAGACGGTTTGAAATGGGAGAGGTATCGGGCAAGTACGCCGACTTTACCATTATCACATCCGATAATCCGCGTAATGAAGAGCCAGAAGCGATCATTGCGGACATCGAAGTGGGCATGCAGAAGACGGACGGCAGTTATATCAAAATCACAAATCGGCCGGAAGCCATGCGCCATGCCATCGCAACTGCGCAGCAAGATGACATCATTATATTTGCTGGAAAAGGGCACGAGACCTATCAAATTTTTAAAGACACCACCATTCATTTCGATGAGCGGGAAATTGTAGCGGAAATTTTAGCAGAATTAAAGGTGAAAGAATGAGGGACTTTACAGGCGCAGACATTTTGTTTGCCACAGGCGGCACATGCATAGCGGGGGACATCCAAACCGTCTTTTCCAATATCGGGACTGATTCCAGAAAAATTGAAAAGGATTCTCTTTTTGTGCCCATAATTGGTGACAATTTCGATGCACACAACTTTTTAAAGGATGCACTCGGGGCAGGGGCTGCGGGTGCCTTGATTTCCAATGCTGCGGCCGCTGAAGAGCTCAACATGCCGGATAAGGTCATTATCCTCGTGGAAGACACCCTGTGCGCGTTTGGCGAAATGGCAAAGTGGTACCGGCATACGTTTGACGTGCCTGTCGTTGCAATCACCGGCAGCGTAGGAAAAACCAGCACCAAAGACATGATCCATGCTGTGATGAATAAAAAGTTTTCGACTCTTAAGAACATAGGCAACTTCAATAATGCGGTCGGACTTCCGCTGTCTGTGTTTCGCATGGAATCCGAATACAATGCGATGGTCCTCGAAATGGGGATGAATCACCTCGGCGAAATCAGTTGGCTATCCAACATCGCGGCCCCAGATGTCGCGGTAATCACGAACGTCGGCATCTCGCACATTGAAAATCTAGGTTCAAAGCAAAATATTTTAAAAGCAAAACTCGAAATCATGGATGGCATGGGCCCAGAGGGTGTCCTGATCATCAATAGCGACGACGCGATGCTCGCTGGGGTGAAAGATTTTGTCGGGCGACGGGTTGTGACCTTTGGGACAGAAGAAGGCGCCGACATCCGTGCAGAAGGGGTCTTTGGCAAGGGCGAAGAGGGCTGTGTGTTTACTTTGTCGATGCATGGCGAACTATATGACGTCACGCTCAAAGTACCCGGCGCACACAACGTCTACAACGCACTTGCGGCAATCGCAACCGGCTCCGTCCTTGGCATCCCAGTCGGGGATATGATTGAGGCGCTGCACGATTTTACATCGGATGACGCAATGCGGATGTTTATTTGTGATGCGAATGGGGTAAAAATAATCAATGATTGTTATAATGCGAGCCCGTCATCTATGAAGGCGGCCTTCAATGTGTTGCATGAACTCAATGTTTCCGGCAGGAAATTCGCTGTGCTTGGCAATATTCTTGAGCTTGGTGACTGGACCGAGCAAGCGCATCGCGAGGTTGGGGCATCTGCTGTGCAAAGTGAAATCGACTTTTTGGTCACCGTCGGGGACTTTGGGAATTATACCGTTTCAGGGGCGCTAGAGGCGGGTTTTGCTCCCGCAAACATCAGGTGCTTCACGCACCACACGGAGGCGCAAGAGTTTTTGGCGCAAACGCTCAGACCTGGGGATGCGGTCTTAATCAAGGGATCTCGTGGAGCGAAAATGGAGCAAATCTTTCAGTTTTTGACCCAGCAGAAAGGGGGTCAATGACATGGATATGCTCATCATGCTTGTCGCCGGATTTGCATTGAGTGCACTGCTCGGACCACTGCTGATTCCATTTTTGAAACGGTTGAAAGTAGGACAAACAGTCCGAGATGACGGGCCGAAGACGCATTTTGTCAAGTCGGGAACGCCGACCATGGGTGGGCTGATTTTTCTGATTCCTGTGTTGCTTGGCGGAGCGGTGTTATCCTTTTTCCAACCAAGCCTCATCCCGGTTGTCGTATCCACTTTTTTCTTCGGACTGATTGGCTTTCTTGATGACTATCTAAAGGTCGTGCGCAAACATAAGAACGGTCTCAGTATCAAACAGAAATCAATCATGATTGTGCTATTTTCTTTGGCATTTTCTTTTTACACGTTATTCTTCACGAATCTGGGGTTCGACATTTGGCTTCCGGTAATCGGCGTTGTCAATAGTCAGATCTTTTACGTCATTTTTGTTCTCGTTTATTTTTTTGGCACGACCAATGCTGTGAATTTTGCAGATGGGCTCGACGGGCTTCTTGCGGGATTGATGATCCTTGTCATGCTGTTTTTAGTTTTTATGGCAAGCTTAGTCCCACTCGCGTGGAACGGATATGGGCAGTATGCAGCGCTCCTTGCAGGCGGTTGCATGGGTTTTTTGCTGTATAATCGACACCCCGCCAAAGTTTTTATGGGGGACACAGGCTCGCTTGCGCTCGGGGGTGCGTTGGCAGCTTTGCTGCTGATGATGAAGAGTCCTTTGCTGATTTTTGTCGTAGGCGCGGTCTTTGTCATTGAGGGACTTTCTGTCGCGATCCAGGTGTTTTATTTCAAGACGACGGGCAAGCGCTTCTTCAAAATGGCGCCCATTCACCATCATTTTGAACTGATGGGGTGGAAAGAAACAACCGTGGTTGCGGTCTTTTGGGCAGTGTGCCTGGTTACATGTGTCATCGGCGCTGTAATCGTTACTTTGTAAAATAGAACGATAGTAGAAGGAGTCGAGAAATTGAGAAACTTTGGAATGCATGCTTTCTGCGGTTTCGAGAGTTTTCGAGAGGAGGCAGGGTGTGAAACGCGGACAATTTGATGTACAACTTTTCATAGTAGTAGCCGTCCTGCTCATCATAGGTACCTATATGGTGTTTAATGCAAGTGCACCAACGGCATACAGTGAGTCTGGAGATTCGTTGTCCTATTTGAAAAAACAACTCATTATGCTTGGGATTGGTTCAGTCGGAATGCTTGTCGCCATATTTTTGAATTATAAAGTGTATAGAAAATTTGCGTGGCCTATTTTTGGATTTGGACTTGTGCTGCTAGTTGCAGTATTTACGCCGCTGGGACATGAAGTCAACGGTGCCAGGAGGTGGCTGTTTTTTGGCTCTGTGACAATCCAGTCATCTGAGTTCATGAAAATTGCGATGGTCATATTAATCTCATACAAACTTTCAAAAATGAATCTAAAATTAGACCGCATTCGAAATTATATTTTTTATGCAATCGTAATAGTGGCTGTGGCTGTTATCTTGCAGCTGCAACACCATCTGAGTGCAACCGTAATTATTGTGCTTCCCGTCGTTGTTTTGCTATTGATTGCAGGCACAAAGCTGAAATATTTCTTTACTATTTTGGCTGGTGGGATTGGCATGGGAGTGCTACTCATTGCCATGGAATCGTTTCGGAAAGCGCGCGTGTTCGCTTTCCTAGACCCCTTTAACCCCGAAAACATCCAAGGGCAGAACTGGCAGATTGTCAATTCTCTCATGGCAATTGGCTCAGGCGGCTGGTTTGGAAAAGGGCTGGGTCAAAGTGCCCAAAAATTCCTCCTGCCAGAACCCCAAAACGACTTCATCTTCGCGATTCTTGTGGAGGAAACCGGATTTATCGGCGCGCTGATTGTCATCATGTTATTTGGATATCTGATCTTTCGTGGATTTTCCATCGCAGCCCATGCGCCTGACAAATTTTCATCCTACCTCGCAATCGGTATAACCACAATTCTAGCAACTCAAATTATCATGAACATCTTGGTCGTAACCTCTTTAATGCCTGTCACAGGCGTTTCTCTGCCGTTCTTTAGTTATGGCGGAACATCTCTGATTTTTTTGATGTATTCCATGGGGATTTTACTGAATATTTCCCGAAATAGTGATAAAATAGTGACGCAGGCGGAAAAAGAATAAGTTCTAGGAGTTGAGATGTATGCGGATCATCATCGCAGGCGGCGGGACGGCGGGTCATATTTATCCCGGGATTGCTTTGGCGAAGAGATTAGTCAAAAAACAAGATGGCGTAGAAATATTATTTATCGGCACGGAAAAAGGGATGGAATCACGTATCATCCCGCAAGAAGGATTTCAAATTGAATTTATTCGCGTCAGCGGATTCCAGCGCAAAATTGGGTTGGAGTTCTTTTCTTCGTTTCAAAAAATGTTTGAGGGCTATGCGGACGCGAAGGCAATCATAAAACGTTTTCAGCCCGATATTGTCATCGGCATGGGCGGATATGTGTGTGGCCCAGTGTTGTTTTGCGCGTCTCGCATGAAAATTCCAACCTTGATTCACGAGCAAAATGCAGTGCCTGGTGTGACAAACAAACTGCTCGCACGCTTTGTTGACACGGTCTGTATTTCGTTCGAGGAATCGCGGCAGTTTTTCAAATCAGCCCGGTATGTCTCGCTCACAGGGAACCCAGTGCGGGAAGAACTGTTGACGGTGAACCGCAAAGAATGTCGCGAAAAAATGAATCTCACCGTCGGTGACCGCTTGGTGGTCGTCATGGGCGGAAGTTTGGGCGCGGAAAAAATCAACGAAACCATGGTTTCGCTCATCCAGAATTTTTACCAATCGCCCATCCAGGTGGGTCAATTTAGCAATCAAGTCAAGGGTTATCGACTCTTGTTTGCGACCGGCGAAGGGCGCTACGAGGCCGTGCTTGGGCAGTTTGCGGCAAGTCCCGTGCCAGTTGGTGTCGAAATTCGAAGCTTTATCCATAACGTCGCGGAAGTCTATGCCGCCGCGGATTTAATCATTTGCCGCGCAGGTGCGATTACGCTCTCTGAGTTAGCGGTCATGGGGCTTCCTTCCATCTTGATTCCGTCGCCAAACGTCACGGCGAACCACCAGGAGAAAAATGCCCTTACCTTTCAAAAACAAGGCGCTGCTTTTCTGGTATTAGAAAGCAACCTGAGCGCCGCTGTCCTTTCAGAAACAATCAACGACCTGCTTGGGACCCCAGCAATCTTGGCGCGCATGAGCAAACAGGCATTCGTGCTTGCAAAGCCAGGTGCGGTCAATCAAATTATTGAAGAAATCATGGCATTAAAGAGGAATGGGCGGTATCGCAAATCATAATGCTTGTGCGCGATGGGAAAGTTCTCGGACTAACTTGAGTGGTACGGATTTCGTGTCCTTACTGCTCAAAACACAGTAAGTGAGGTAAATCCGTACCGCGAAAAACGACAAATGCCTTTACATTTTGCTTTTTGTACGTTTTTTTATATCTTTTATCATTATTTCTCTCGTTTTAATGCTCGAGCAAGCGTGAAAATACTTTTGGCGCCACTAGATTGCAAGCTCATCGAATGACGTGGTACGGATTTCGCGTCCTTACTGTAAAGAGTGGTACGGATTTGCCCTCCTTACTGTGTAAGGAGGGTTTTGATGTTTGCACGGCAAATCCCAGTCATCGCGGATAGGCCTCTTTGGGTGCAAGTTTGCCCCAGCGCTTGGATAAATTTCTGAAACGCGTCTGGATACTGGTCTCGAATGTGCAAAAAGTGTTTTTTAACATCCACGGTGTCCTCATCAAAAGGAAAGAAGGAGCGAAAGGTGTCCGACGCCTCTTGAGGCGACGAGGCGCCTGACAAAAGGAGTTCGGATTTGCGCCCGTTGATTTGGTCGATGAGACGCAGGACTTGATGACCGCTCGTATTCGCAATTTGGAGCGCATCGGCGTCGCGGAATAGCGTGCCGACCCCAAGTTGGTTATGCCTATGTTGCGCATTGCGGCTTCGGTATTGTAGGTAGGATTCGTGCTGCTTGATGAAGTTGCGGACGCGTTGGTCAAAGTGGCCGCGGAATTGGCCTAACGCATATTCCATGTCGAGTGCATCGTAGATTGGCAAATACGCGGGATTCTGTGAGACAGCCCGCACGATGGGCACGTTCTGGATCTCGGGATTGTGCACAAAGGCGGAGAGATAGAGTGGGAAGGAGCAAAATGGATTTTCTTCATAGACGTCGAAAATCCGCGCACCCACGCTGTTGTGATGCAGGTATTTGAGCTGCGCCACAAAGGCATCGGGATTCCCGGACGCGGTAAAGTTGTCGTGTTCGCGCGCGAACAAATCGCCCTTGAAATGCGGGTAGCGATGCCTAAAATACGCCCCATAACGCCGACGCAGAAGATGGCAAAAATCCTTGATTTGTACGACAGCCCAACCAGCAGGCGGATCCTCGCGTGCACCCCAACGCAACCCAAACATAAAGTGCAGATGCGTGTGTAGTGCGTCATACCCGAATAGTCCGCGATCGGTGTCAAGGCAGGTTTTAGCGAGTGTACGCACCATCTCGAATTTGTCCGCGTCGTCGCGACACAAAGACTGGCTGCCAAACCCGTGAATCCAGACATGAAAACTGAAATACCTAATGAAAACCGCCTCCCCAATTTGAAAGGTTATCATATCATAGAATGGGAATATTTGTAAACTACAAATATCAAATTTTATTTCCATTTCGAATCGCAAAAATGATATAATCTACCCAAAGTACTTGAATACGCGGAGGAGCGTGGCGACATGATGGAGACCAGCGAAAAGTTGCTCGTGATTGATGGCAATAGCATTTTGAATAGGGCGTTTTATGGCACGTCGGGGCAGAACCTGACGGCGGCAGACGGCACGCCCACCAACGCACTTTTTGGCTTCCTCAACATCCTCTTTAAAGAGTTGGAGGAAGTCAAGCCGCAGCACTTGGCGGTGGCGTTTGATTTGAAGGCGCCGACGTTTCGGCACCTGAAATTCGACCAGTACAAAGCCCAACGCAAAGGCATGCCGCCAGAGCTGGCCGTGCAGATGCCAATGATGAAAGAAATCTTGGATGCCATGCGGATTACGCGCCTGGAGGTCGAAGGCTTTGAGGCGGATGATATCATCGGCGCCGTGACGCGTTTGGCGGAGGAGGCAGGGCATGACGCCATCATTCTCACCGGCGACAAAGACGCGTTTCAGCTCGTGACCGAAAAGACGACGGTGCGTCTGCCAAAGACGAGTATGGGCAAGACGACGCTCGACATCTATGACGTGGGAGCCGTGCACGAGCGGTACGGTGTTGCGCCAGCACAGATGCTTGATATCAAAGGCCTGATGGGGGATTCGTCCGACAACATCCCAGGCGTTGCGGGCGTTGGAGAAAAGACCGCGATGGAGCTGATTCAAAAATACACCAACCTTGAGGGGCTCTACGCGCACCTTGACGAAATCACCAAGCCTGCCCTCAAATTGAAGCTCGAGACGAGTAAAGAGATGGCGTTTTTGAGTCGCGAACTGGCGACCATTTGCCGCGAAGTCCCCGGGATTGTGGACCTCGAGGGCTACCTCATCGAGGATTATGATAGAACCAAATTGTACGAGATTTTTATGAAACTCGGCTTTAAATCGATGATCAATCGTCTCAAACTCACCGCCCAAGGCGAAAACATAGGAGCGCCGGGTGGCATCCTAGAAATCTCCGTGGACGAGAAGGCGTTTCACCCACACATTGTGAAAATCCATGAATTGAACGAACTGGCTGGTGTTTGCGCAGCAATCAAAACGGCGGGGCAGGTGAGCCTCTTCGCCTCGGTCAATCGTGACGTGTACGGCACACGACTGGACGGGTTGGGGCTCCACTGTGGGGGCGATGCGTGGCAGATTGAGTGCAACGAACTGATGTTTCCCGAGTCGGGGGTCTTTGATGCGCTGCGCGACGTCATGACGGACGCGTCCATAGCGAAATACGGCTTCGAAATGAAACAGTTTTGCGTCTGGCTTCAAGACCGCGGGGCGGAACTGCAAGGCCTGGCGGGGGATATGCTCGTGGCGGCCTATGTCATCAATCCGTCGCTCGGGAACCGCGGGATCGAGGAAATCGCGGAGGCGTTCACGGGGATTGTGGCTGCGAGAATCGGGCAGAGTGATGCCGATAAGGCGGCTGTCGTTTCGGTGACGATTGAAAGTTTGCATGCACGCGTGCGCGAAAACGGGCAAGACGCGCTTTATTTTGATGTGGAACTGCCGCTGGTCGGCGTGTTGGCCTCGATGGAACACGAAGGCTTCACAGTGGATCGCGACCAGCTTGTGGAATACGGGCGGGTGTTGGGCGAACGCATCGGGCTTTTGGAGATTGCGATCTACGAACACGCGGGGCGCACCTTCAACATCAACTCTCCCAAGCAAATGGGCGTGGTGCTCTTTGAGGAACTTGGCCTGCCGCCTGTGAAAAAGACGAAGACGGGCTATTCTACGGACGCAGACGTGCTGGACCAGTTGAGTGGCGACCATCTCATCGTCAATCTGATTCTTGAATACCGCCAACTTGCGAAGCTGAAGTCGACCTATGCGGACGGGCTCTTAGCGGCGATTAATCCGTCGGACGGGCGGATTCACTCGAACTTCAACCAGACGGCGACCTCGACAGGGCGGCTCAGCAGCACCGAGCCGAACCTCCAAAACATCCCGGTCCGACACGAACTGGGACGCGAAATCCGAAAGGTCTTTGTGGCCGGCGCACCGGACCGACTACTCGTGGATGCCGACTATTCGCAGATTGAGTTGCGCGTCCTGGCGCACGTGGCGCAGGATGAAACCATGATCCATGCCTTCAACAACGGCGAAGACATTCACACCACGACCGCCACACAGATTTTCAACGTCCCAGCAAGCGAGGTCACCAACCTCATGCGCAGCCGGGCGAAGACGGTCAATTTCAGCATTGTATACGGCATCAGCGACTTTTCGCTGTCCCGCGATTTGGGCATCACGCGCCGCGAGGCGAAGCTTTACATCGAAGAGTATCTGGCCCTTTACACGGGCGTGCGTGATTACATGAAAGCGTCTGTGGTCGAGGCCAAGCGCACGGGGTATATTGAGACGTTGATGAAACGCAGGCGCTACATTCCTGAGTTGCACGCATCCAACTTCAACATGCGTTCCTTCGGCGAACGCGTCGCCATGAACGCCCCAATCCAAGGCACCGCGGCTGACATCATGAAGGTGGCGATGGTGCGCGTGTATGCCGAACTTAAGGCGCAGGGCTTCAAGGCCAAGTTGATTCTGCAGGTCCACGACGAAATTCTCGTGGAGGCGCCAAAAGACGAGGCAGAGGCCGTCGCCAAAATCGTGGACGCCTGCATGGAGGGCGCGGCGCAGCTTTGCGTGCCGTTGCGCGCGGAGGCAAAATGGGGGTATTCCTGGTATGAAACCAAATAGAATGAAAATTATTGGCCTGACCGGCGGCATTGGCGCGGGCAAGTCAACCGTCGCTGGACTCCTAGCGGCGCGCGGCGTGGCCATCATTGACGCGGACGAAATCTCGAGGCGCCTAGTCTCGCAAAAAGGTCCACTGCTTGACGCGCTCACGCAAACATTAGGGCCACGCATCTTGGATGCGGCCGGCAATTTTGACCGCAAAAAGACCGCGGACTTGGTGTTTGGCGACAGCGTCGCCCTTTCACAACTGCAGGCGATCCTGCACAAACACATCGCCGTCCAAATGAAAGCCGATGTTCAAAAGCTAAAGGAAAAGGGCATTCGTCTCGTCGCGCTCGACGTGCCGCTGCCGGTGAAGGACGGCTTCCTGGATCTGTGCGATACCGTCTGGGTGGTGGATGCCGATTTGGAGCTGCGAATCGCACGCCTGATGGCCGACCGCGGCTACACGCGCGAAGAATGCCTCCGCCGCATGGAAACGCAGCTCGCGCCTGCGGACTACTTGGCGTTGGCGGACGTGGTACTCGACAACAACGCCGGCCCCGCAGAACTGGAAGCGCAGGTGGCGGAGGCGCTGGGGGCGCTGCGTGGACAGGAAATAAACTTTTTTGTTGCGGGGTTTTTGTTAAGTTTTTTTATTGGGATTATGCCTTTGTTAGTCATATTTTGTTTTTTTAAAAATGAAAATCGCGCCATATACTTCATTGCATCACTCGTTTCAATGGGTTTGTCAGTATTATTATTTTTAATTTTAAATTACAAATTCTATCAATTATCTAAATCTAGCTATCCATTTAAAAAAACTTCTTTAGGCTTGAATTTTACTTTGTTTATTATTCCATACTTGATTGAATTATTTTTACTTGATTATATATTTTTTTCATCAAGCATTTATTCGTTACTGAGATAAAAAATGACCCTCTGTGCCTGGTCGCGGATGAGACTCGCTCGTTTTATCTCGCATAAGAAGGCGAGAAGGTAAGTGCATGCCACTGGCGCAAAAGAAGTGTAAAGGCGAGAAGGTAAGTGCATGCCGATGGCGCAAAAGAGGTGCAAAGGCGAGAAGGTAAAGGCATGCCGCGGGCGCAAACGCGTAGGTGGGATAAATGGAAAAGATAAAAGGTAAGGGTAACTCATTTTAACAAAATATATATCATTCTAGAATTCCTTGTATAAAATTGCTTGAAACCATGTGCCGATTTATCGATTATCGATAAGGAATTAATTGGATTTAACAAAAAACCGCATTGTTTCAGAATCCTTGTATAAAAAAACGTGAAATAATCAAGTATTTTATACAAGGATTTTTCGTAACCCCTGTTTTTTGTTAAAACCTCTAGATTTGGTTGTGTGAGGTGCTGAATTTTGATTAATTTTATACAAGGAATTCAATTATGTGAAGAATTTTGTTAAAGTTCGCTGGTTCCGAGCTGTTAGCGAACGGCCAAGCGTGCCAGGGGCCTGCTTTTACCTTCTCGCACTTGCCTTTACGCCTGCAATTTCGCCAGCGGCCTGCTTTTACCTTCTCGCACTTGCCTTTACGCCTGCAATAGTGCCAGGGGCCTGCTTTTACCTTCTCGCACTTGCTTTTACGCCTGCAATTGCGCCAGCGGCCTGCCCCTACCATTGCGCCAGCGGCCTGCCTTTACCTTTTCCCTTTACACATTAAATCTAAAAAGTGTCACGTCGCCGTCTTTCATGACGTAGTCCTTGCCTTCGCTGCGGACCAGGCCTTTTTCCTTGGCGGCGACGTACGTGCCGTGGGACATGAGGTCATCGTAGGCCACGATTTCGGCACGGATGAAGCCCTTTTCGAAGTCGGTATGAATCTTGCCGGCCGCCTGCGGCGCGCGCGTGCCCTTCGTGATGGTCCAAGCACGGGTCTCCTGTGGGCCCGCCGTCAGGAAGCTAATGAGTCCAAGCAGCTTGTAACTCGCGCGCACCAGCTTGTCCAGGCCAGATTCCTTGAGGCCAAGGGCTTCCAGGAACTCCGCCTTCTCGGCATCCTCGAGCTGTGCGATTTCTTCTTCTATTTTCGCACACACGACGATGACTTCAGAGCCTTCGGCGTGTGCAAATTTCTTCAATTCAACAATAAACGGATTGCCGGAGGTCTCGTCGCTGTCATCGCTAGAGAGGTCGACGATGTCGTCTTCGGAGATGTTTGCGGCGTAGATGACTGGTTTCGACGTTAGCAAAAACACGCCGCGTGCCAGATCGGCCTCCTCCGGCGTCATCTCCAGGGTGCGTGCGGGTTTGCCGGCTTCCAAATGAGTGAGAAGGCGCACGAGCAAGTCGATTTCGACCTGAAGCCCTTTGTCACCTTTGAGCATTTTGCGCAACCGGTCAATGCGGCGTTCGACCAGCTCCATGTCCGCGAAGATCAGCTCGAGGGAGATGGTTTCAACATCGCGCGCGGGTCCGATTGCGCCGTCGACGTGGATGATGTTGCCGTCCTCAAAGCACCGCACGACGTGCAAAATCGCATCCACTTCGCGGATGTGGGAGAGGAATTTATTGCCGAGGCCTTCGCCGCGACTTGCGCCTTTGACCAGCCCGGCGATATCGACAAACTCGATGATGGCGGGGATGGTTTTCAGGGAGGCATACATTTGCGTGAGTTTATCGAGCCGTTCATCTGGTACCGTGACGACGCCGACGTTTGGCTCGATGGTGCAGAACGGGTAATTGGCACATTCCGCTCCGGCCTTTGTAATTGCATTGAACAACGTGCTTTTGCCGACATTCGGCAGGCCTACAATTCCTAATTTCATTTGATATCATCTGTCCTTTCGCTTGCAAACCACTTGCTTTGCAAGTTAAAAATATACCATGAATCAAGACAATTGTCCATTTTTTGTGATAGAATATTTTTAGTTTGTTAATAGAATCTTAATACTTTTTCAGTAAACTGAAAGCAGAGGTGACAGACATGGTTAAAATTTTAGCGATTGACGACGACGCACATATCAGAGAACTGTTGCGGCTTTATGTCGAAAAGGAAGGGTACGAATTCATTCCAGCGGCAAACGGCCTTGAGGGTCTTGAGAAGTTGGAGACTGCAAAGCCAGATTTGGTGCTGCTTGACTTGATGTTGCCCGGCATCGACGGGCTGGAGGTCTGCAAAAGAATTCACCAGAAGTCGAATGTGCCTGTGATTATGCTGACGGCCAAGGGTGAGGTCTTTGATCGCGTGTTGGGGCTTGAATTAGGGGCGGATGACTACATCGTGAAGCCATTTGAGCCGAAAGAGATTATGGCGCGCATTAAGGCCGTTTTGCGGCGCTCAAGCGGGGTCGTTCATGCAGAAGAGAATAAGGCCAAGCTAGTATTCGAGGGGCTCGAAATTGATGCGTCCAGTTATACCGTGATGTTTCATGATGTGGAACTCTCGATGCCGCCGAAAGAGTTCGAATTGCTGCACTTTTTGGCGTCGAATCCCAACAAGGTGTTTACACGCGAACAACTGCTCGAGCAGGTCTGGGGCTTTGACTTTTTCGGAGACAGCCGCACGGTTGACGTCCACGTCAAACGCATCCGCGAGAAGCTGATGCCGGAGCAAGCCGAGTGGCAACTCCATACTGTTTGGGGCGTTGGCTACAAATTTGAGGTCAAGAAAAAATGACAAGAACGCTATTTGGCAAGCTAATCCTTATCATTTCGGTGACCTTGATTGTGACGTTTATCGTCACTGGCTTTGCGCTATTTGCCTATTTGCAGCAGACGATGACTGCATCAAAGGTCAGTGAATTGAAATTGGCAGCGGAGGACGTTGGGAACATCTACAACGAATATCTTGGGGAAACGACTAACCCAATCATGAAAAACATTTTCCAGCGCAACATCGCGCGCATCGAGCAGACGACCGGTGCGCTCATTTGGATTGCGGACACAAACGGAAGAATTATTGACGGGTTGACGGATCCTGCGGTTCTAAAAAACACCCTCAAGTTCGATGGGACCTACTACTCTCTCGGTGATCCGCGCCAGACGAGTGCCGTATTGAAAACTGGCGAGGACATTCAGACTAGTGGCGATTTTTATGGGCTATTTAAAAGCATCGGGCAGGATATTTTGACGGTAGCAGAGCTGAAGCAGATTACGGCGGAGGGCCTGAGCGGGCAGTTTATCGTGTATTCATTTGTGAAAATGCCAGAAGTCTACCAGACGCGTCAAAACGCCATCAACATGTATATTGCTTGGGGCGCCATTGCAATTTTAGGCGTGTTGCTGAGTTTATATTTCATAACGCGGCGGATTACCAAACCAATCAAGGAAATGAGCATAGCGTCCGCGCGGATGGCGAAGGGTGAGATGGGGCAAAGGGTGACCGAAAATTCTAAAGACGAGATTGGGCAACTGGCACGGAGTTTCAATGCCATGGCAGTGTCTCTCGAGAACCTCGAAAACATGCGTCGCGATTTCATCGCAAACGTCTCGCATGAGCTCAGGACCCCGATGACCTCCATGCGAGGATTTATCGATGCGATGCTGGACGGCACCATTGAGCCCAATAAACGGGATTATTATCTACAAATCGTACGGGAAGAAACCACTCGATTAAGTAGACTTGTGGATGACTTGCTCGATTTATCGCGCATGCAATCGGGAAAACTTTCTGCAGAAATGTTCCTCGTGGATCTCAATGAACTCGTGCGCAGAAGCGTCATAAAGTTGGAGTCGCTCATACTACAAAAGAACATCGTGTTTGAGACTTCGTTCGACGAAGCCGACTGCAAAGTCAAGGGAGATTCGGATTTGTTAGACCGAGTCATGATTAATTTGATTTCCAATGCAATCAAATTTACGCCAGAAAATGGCGCGATCAAAGTCGCGACCCGCGTCGAAGGAAACAAGGTGTTTGTAAGTGTTTCGGATACGGGAGAAGGGATGTCAGCGGAGAATCTTTCTCAAGTATTTGAGCGGTTTTATAAGGCGGACAAGTCGCGCGGCGCGATTCAATCGGGCACAGGACTCGGACTTTCCATTGCAAGAGAAATCATCCACTTGCATGGCGGAGAAATTTCTGTACGCAGCGAGATCGGCAGAGGGTCTACGTTTGAGTTTTGGATTAGTCAATAATTTGTTTGGAATTTATTCATATTTTGTTCAAATTATTATTATATGATAAAGATAAAGGAGTTGGTTTAGATGAATGAAGATTTTAGAAACGAACAAACGGAGCAAGAGGTGCCAGAGATCTTAGAGGTGTCTGCGATACCAGAGATGCCAGAGGTGCCAAGTGCGCCTGCGAAAGAGAATTACACAGGCTTTTATTTTCAACCTCCAGAGAGCGGGCGGAAGCCAAAGGAGAAAAAGCAATTTGGGATGGGCCGTATCATCTTAGTCAGTGTAGGGAGTGCCCTTGTGGGAAGTATTCTGGCTTGTGGTCTTTTGATTGGATTTCTTTCCTTCAACAAAGACGCGTTGCCAAATTTTTTCAATACGCCGACTCCGACCCTTTCGCCAATTGTTGAAATCAATGATAAGACTTCAAATGCAATCACTCTGGTTGCAAAAAAAGCGGGTCCGAGTGTAGTGGGGATTAATGTCACGGCTGTGACGGACAGTGGTTTTTTTGGTCCGCAAGAATCGCAGGGTTCTGGTTCAGGGATTATCATTCGAACAGATGGATACATCATGACAAATAATCACGTCGTTGACGCGGCGTTAGACCAAAACGGCATTCTTTTGCCGGATGCTAAAATCGAAGTGGTTCTGCCAAATAACGACAAGAGTTATCCCGCGAAAATCGTTGGCAGGGATTCGCGAACCGATTTAGCCGTCATTAAAATTGAAGAAACTGGATTGCCGGCCATTGAGTTTGCGGATTCTAGCACAGTGGAAGTTGGAACTCAGGTGGTCGCGATTGGTAACCCAGGCGGCATGGAGTTGCAGGGATCTGTTACAGTTGGATATGTGAGTGGATTGAATCGTTCGTTACAAGGAGAAGGGTCTGAAGTGAAGCTGATTCAAACGGATGCATCTATTAATCCTGGTAACAGCGGTGGTGCATTAGTGAACTTAGCCGGCCAACTGGTTGGGGTCAACAGTTCTAAAATCTCAGCAACTGAATTCGAGGGCATTGGATTTGCAATACCTTCTAACACAGCAAAGACCATTTCGGATGAACTGATTTTGAACAAATATGTGAAAGGGCGTCCGAATATTGGCATCAACATTGACAATCGTTACACGAAAGCGTTCGCGGATGCGAAAGGCATGCCAGAAGGTGTTTATGTTGCGCTTGTAGACCTGGGCAGCGCTGCAGAAAAAGCTGGAATCAAGATTGGTGATATCATTACGAAGCTGAATGGTGTACGGACGAAAACGTTCAAAGAGTTGGATGTAGAGAAGAAACTGCACAAGCCTGGCGATGTCATCAGTGTAGAAATATATCGAGATTCAAAATATGTTCCATTAACTTTGACATTAGGAGAAGAACGATAAGAGAGGGAGGCTATTTTGCAGAAAAAGCAAAAAGCGGAATTGCTATACGAACGGTTGGTTGCACGGTATCCTGATGCCACATGCTCGCTTGTGTTTCAGAATCCATTGCAGTTGCTGGTGGCGACGCAACTTTCCGCACAATGTACCGATAAACAAGTAAACAAAGTGACACCGGGGCTGTTTGAAATCCTTCAGACAGCTTCGGATTTTGCGCAAATCGAACTGGAAACGCTGGAACGGCTGATCCATTCCACTGGGTTTTACAAAAACAAAGCAAAAAACATCCAAGCCGCCTGCAAACTGCTTGTGACCGAATTTGGCGGGGTTGTTCCAGTGGATATGGAGGCGCTATTGCGTTTGCCAGGGGTTGGTCGAAAGACCGCCAATGTCGTGCGAGCAGAAGCGTTTGGGTTGCCAGGAATCGTTGTGGATACCCACGTGGGAAGAATAGCAAAGAGAATCGGCCTGACAAAGCAGGACGACCCAAACAAAGTGGAACATGATTTGATGAAGTTGTTAGTCGATTCAAAATGGAATAAATTATGCCATGTTCTAATTGAACATGGCAGAGAAACTTGTACATCACGAAATCCGAAGTGTTCGGACTGTGTGGTTTCTGATCTTTGCGATTTATACCGCTCTGGTTTCTTTAACGGCTCTAGTCACTTTATTCGAACGTAAGCATCTTGTGCAAACATAAGAAGCTTTGTTCGTCCCGTTGATCACGATTCTTACTTTTCTTACATTTGTCTTATATGACCGATTGGTTTGATTCATGGCATGACTTCGGTTATTACCGAAAATAGTTCCTCTTTCGCAGATTACGCACTTTGCCAATGAAAACACCTCCTTTTTTAGTATGACTGTTAGACAGCATTTGAAATTTTACCACAGTTGCGTTTGCAAAAGCAATAGAAAAATCAATAAAAACATAAATTTTCAATTAAATATCATTGTAATTGTATGAAATTTGAAGTAAAATTAGGCACAAAGCAAGGTGCCGGAGGTTAAAATGGCAGAATACAAAAGAAAAAATGTTTCCGCGAGGAAACGCAAGCGAAAAAAGAAAAAATCAGGCGTTGTGTTTCGCGTTTTGATGATCCTCATTGTATTGATGATTGTGGCCGTAGCCGTAGCAGTTTCGCCTGTCTGCAATATTAGCAAAGTATCGGTGGAGGGCAACCGAGTGGTTACGACGAAAAGCATCCTTGATACAGCAAAATTGCCAATCGGCGGAAATGCATTTTATACGGTGGAAGGGTCTTTGATTGACAAAGTGTTTATGACCTGGCAACCATATAAGGACCGTTTGCGTGCAAAGTATGTTTATATTAAAAACGTCGATTTTAAATTTGGGCTTGGAGGAAAGTTGGTTATTAAGATAACGGAACGAACTCCGTTTCTGTATCTCCCATTTGATAAAAAGTTTGCTCTTGTGGATGCGGAAGGCGTCATTTTGAACATTGTTTCAAAAAAGCCGAACGACAATCGGATGGTGCTCAAGGGATTTGCGTTTGCAGAAAAAAAAGTTGGTGGGCAGACAAAAATGAATGCGTCCAGTGGGGTAGTCAAAGTGAATCGCCTGATAAAACTGTTTCAAGACTACCAAAGCAAGTTGCCTAAGGAATTGATTTCAAGAATCACGGCGTTTGACGTATCCAAGCCAAACAACATCGCCATGGACTTGACGGGGGATATCAAAGTACTGCTTGGCGAAATCAATGATTATGAAGATTCGCAACTCATTTATCGTTTGACTTTTATCAACGCATCGTTGGCAAAAATCAAAGTAGGGGAAAAAGGGACACTCGATTACGCTACGACGGAAGATTTAATTTGGAAGGTTGCACAAGATTGAGATTTGGAGAAAAGGGGAGAACAGAACATGCTGCCAATACTAGGATTGATTTTAGGAGTTATCATCGGGATATTTTTTATTCCATTTAACATTTCACCCGTGTACTCCATCTATGTAGCGGTCGGCATTCTTGCTGCACTCGACTCGATTTTTGGGGCGTTTTCTGCCCGGTTGCAAAATAAATTTGATTTAAAGATATTTATTTCGGGATTCTTTGGCAATGCAATTATTGCTGCGGGGCTGGCATATGTTGGCGACCAACTGGGGATGCCGTTGTATTTGGCAGCGATTTTCGCATTTGGAAACCGATTATTCTTGAATTTTGCATTAATTAGAAGAATACTGTTGTCTAATATGTCGAAAAAGGATAAAATAGTGCTTCCTGAACAGAACGACGAAGGAGGACATGATTGATGAAAGATGTAGTTGTCGCAATCGATATAGGCTCCTCGAAAATTGTCACTATCATTGGAAACATTGATGGCAGGGGCTGGGTGGAGATTCATGGCAAGGGAATTTCACATCATGACGGGATAAAAAAAGGAATTATTGTAGATATCGACACAGTGGCGGATGCAATTGCGCGTTCGGTCGGCATTGCCGAACGTGAAGCAAATCTTCGGGTTTGCTCTGCGTACGTCAATCTTTTCGGGTTACATTCCTTAGTGCTAGAACGCACGACGAGTATCCCTTTGACGAACCGTACGTTCACTGTGATGCAAAACGAAATTACATCACTCCTCGAAAAAATTTGCCAAGTCAATGCTCCAAAAGGCATGGCGCTTGTGGATGTCATTCCAAAGCAATATTTTATTGACCAGTATGAAGGCATCGTCGATCCTTTGGGCATGTCAGCCTCTACGGTAGGGCTCGAAGCGGATGTCGTACTCGGGAATTCGATCTATGTCCAGTCCGTCATCAAAAGCATGCAAAACGTTGGGATAAAAATCGACGGGTTTATTTTAGAGGCGTTGGCCGAATCCACCGTTGTGTTGAATGACGAAGAAAAGGAAACGGGTGTACTCTTACTAAATGTTGGCGGGAGCATGACTGATTTTTCAATCCACATGGATGGAAAACTTGTGTTGTATCAATCGATTTTGGTTGGTGGTCATCATATTTCTAGTGATCTGGCCGTGTGTTTAAAGATTTCGCTTCATGAAGCGGAGAAAATTAAGAGAAAGTACGAGCTCGCCTTGACAAGTTTGATTGAAAACGACCAAGATGTCTACGTCAAAGACATCGAGACCAGTCGCCGAAAATCAATTCGCGTGTCCGAAACAATTGAGATTATTGAAGCAAGAATTTATGATATTTTTGAACTCGTAAAACAAAGCATCACGGATGCAGGCTTTACGGGCAGTTTCCAGAACATCGTCCTGTCGGGGGCAGGCATTCATTACATGGATGGTGCCCCGCAAATGGCTGAGGCGGTCTTCAAATTGCCAGCGCGCAACGCTTCTTGGCGGAATATCGGTGGGGAAAGTCCTGAAAACGGAATTGCCATTGCGATGATCAAATACGTTTCGGTGCAAGGGAAAAAGCAAATGAAAGCAAGTGATATTTTGACGCCAGAGGATGAAGATGAGATTCCAAAGATGGGATTTGAGGAGTGGAAACGAAAGATCCGCGTGATACAGAAAAGATTAAAGCGAATCATTAAAAAACTATTTTAGTGAAAATATTGATTATTATGCTAAAATGTTTTATAGTAGTTGCATGAATTTTAAACATGACAATAGAGATATAAAGGAGGATTTACCGTGATTGATGTGGAAATGGGATGTGATCGCATGGCGGTTATAAAAGTTGTAGGTTGTGGCGGAGCAGGCAATAATGCAATTAATCGAATGATTGCGTCAGGCCTTCAAGGGGTAGACTTTATTGCAATTAACACAGACAGACAAGCACTTCACTCTTCGGATGCACACATAAAGATTCAGATTGGCGAGAAATTGACCAAAGGACTGGGTGCTGGTGCAAATCCGGAAATCGGCGAGAAAGCGGCTGCAGAAAGTGTAGACGAAATCACCGAAATCATTAAGGGATCGGATATGATTTTCATTACTGCTGGTATGGGCGGTGGTACGGGTACTGGTGCTGCGCCTGTTGTTGCTGCGATTGCAAGAGACCTTGGTATCTTGACGGTTGCTGTGGTGACAAAACCATTTGCATTTGAGGGAAGAAGAAGATTGCAAAGCGCGGAGATTGGCATTGATAAATTAAAGGCTGTTGTAGATACCCTCATTGCGATTCCAAATGAAAAACTGTTAGCAATTTCGGACAAGAGAACCACGATGGTGGATGCGTTCCGCATGGCGGATGATGTATTGCTACAAGGCGTACAAGGCGTATCCGATTTGATCTTGGTACCTGCACTGATCAATCTCGATTTTGCTGATATTTCAACGGTTATGAAACAAAAAGGCGTTTGTCATATGGGTATTGGTCATGGTTACGGTGAAAACAGAGCAGAAGATGCTGCGAAAGCGGCAATCAACAGCCCATTGTTGGAAACTTCCATCGAAGGCGCACAATCTGTTCTCATCAATGTAACGGGTGGCAGCGACTTATCCTTGCATGAAATTTACGAAGCGACGGAAATGATTTCGAAATCAGTGGATCCAGATGCTAACATCATCTTTGGCGCATTGATCGACGAAGAACTTGGTGATGAGGTTATCTTGACAGTCATCGCAACCGGATTTGAAGAACCAACGCAAAACACAGGCAGATATGCCCGCCCGGTGCCAAAGTATGAAGCTCCACCTGCGTTTACAGGAACTTCTCCGTTTAGTTCAAATCGCGCTGCGGATGTTCCCGCTGTTCCAGATCCTGCACCGACGTTTGAGCCCATCGCGCCGAAGCAAGACACCTCCGAGGATTTAGATATTCCAGTATTTTTAAGAAAGAAGTTTAAATAATAAAAATCCTTTCTAAAGATAGGTGATCAGATGAGATGTCCGTATTGCAGTTTTGACGAAGACAAAGTAATTGATTCCCGGCCGACTGACGAGGGATATGCAATCAGGCGACGCCGTGAGTGTACCGGTTGTCAGAAACGTTTCACCACCTATGAAAAGGTGGAAGACATGCCGTTGATGGTTATCAAGAAAGATTTGAGCCGCCAGCCGTTTAGCCGTGAAAAGCTCTTGAAAGGGCTGGAAAAAGCCTGCGAGAAGCGTCCGGTTTCGCGCTCCCAGTTGGAAAAGATTGTGGATGAAATTGAAGGCAGGATTTATGGCACCTTGCATAAGGAAATCAGTGTTTCCGAAGTCGGCGAGATGATCATGGACCGGTTGAAATTGTTGGATGATGTTGCCTATGTTAGATTTGCGTCGGTCTATCGACAATTCAAGGACATTAGTACATTTTTGGATGAACTGCAAAAGATGGTCAAGGAAAACAAATAAAAATTCTTTCAGAATGATTTTATGCCATTGTTTCATCAGAAACAGTGGCTTTTTTTTTGCATTTTTAATTGTGAAAAAAATAACTAGTACTAGGTGATAATTATGTCTTGTTTTCATAAAAAGTTGGTGATATAATTATAAAAATTGTCGAAAATTGTAGTAAAAAACGAAGGAAATTTGAGAGGAGCGAGGGAAATGGCACATGGACCTTCTACGGAATGGGGCAAGGATGGGGCGGCCGATTACAAATCAAGGTTAGGGGTAATTATGTTTTGTGTGTATACGATTGTATATGCGGGATTTATTTTTATCAATGTATTTGAACCAAAATGGATGAAATTAGACATTGGAAGTTTGAATCTAGCTATTGTGTATGGATTTGGTCTCATTGCGTTTGCGGTTGTTTTGGCGGTTATTTATAACCATCTTTGTACCCGAGCGGAGAAAAGAGCGGGAGAGTTAGACGAGGAAGAAATTGCAATTAATGCAGATGTTGAAAAAGACGTGAAAGGAGTGGATGATAAATGAATTATACTTCTTCGCCCTTGGCGGTCGGCATATTTGTCATTTTTATCTTAGCAGTGTTAGCAATTTCATACCATTTCGCGCGCAAAACAAAATCTGCTTCTGGCTATTTTGCGGCAGGTGGTTCCATTCACTGGTCGGTAAACGGGGTCGCGTTTGCAGGCGACTATTTATCTGCAGCATCCTTCTTAGGGATTTGTGGCATGATTGCAATGTCGGGATATGATGGATTCCTGTATTCCATTGGTTACTTAGCAGGATGGATGGTTGCACTTTTCGTCGTTGCTGAACCGATGAAACGCCTCGGTAAATATACGTTTACAGATGCTTTGGATTCTAAGTTTAAATCAAAAGGAATTCGCCTTGCGGGCGCTATTAGCACATTGTTGGTATCAATTTTTTATTTAATCCCTCAGATGGTTGGAGCTGGTTCACTTGTTACTCCATTGCTAGGGCTACCACATGAACTTGGGGTTATCATGGTTGGGGTCATTGTTATAGTCATTGTTGCAACCGCTGGGATGGCGTCTACCACTTACGTTCAATTTCTCAAAGGTGGCTTGTTAATTATCTTTTCATTAGTACTTGTTTTCCTCGTGCTTTCTCGCGGGCTTTCTACTACTCCTGACCAAGCTGGCAACGTACCATATCATAAATTTGTAACTTTGCCGGTTTCGCTGAATGGAGAAGCAATGAGTCTCAAAGATCCAGCCTATAAATTGCTGAATGTTTTTAATCAAGATGATATGACTTTTGCAAAAGTCTCAAAAGACGGGATAGAAAACATGTGGAAGCTCAGCGCAGATAAAACTGTTCTTGAAGAGACCCAAACCATTGCAAAACTCGCTGATGGAAAGGAACTTTATAATGGAGAACCCAAAGCAAATGGGAAGTTTTATGCGGTGGGGAATCTGAGCAAAATTATTGTAAAAGGAAATGAGGTCGCAGAGACCGGTGGTACGATGGACTTGTTTAGCTTTTCGGAAGCAATTAAAAATTCAACCGTCCTTCGCTGGGGGAAAGAGGTCATTGCTGACGGTGCAAATACGCTTACAGTCTATTATCAAAAGCCGACCGCGGGTAGAGATGTCTTAAGTCCAGGATTAAAGTACAAAGTAGATACAGAAAAGGGCGCGACGACAAATGACCGACTGAATTTTATTTCTCTGATGCTCGCGTTGTTCCTTGGAACGGCCGCATTGCCTCATATCTTAATTCGTTATTATACCGTTAAAAGTGCCGCTGCAGCGCGGAAATCGACCATCGTCGCAATTTTGGCGATTGGACTGTTCTACTTATTAACACTTTATATGGGACTTGGTGCAATGACAAACGGCGTATTGGATTTGACAAACGAAAACATGGCCGCCCCATTGCTTGCTAAGAGTTTTGGTGTCTCGATTTTTGCTATCATTTCTGCAATCGCCTTTGCGACCGTACTCGGCACAGTAAGTGGACTGATAGTTGCCGCATCAGGCGCAGTTGCGCATGATTTGATGGATAACTTCTTTAAGATGAAAAAGAAAATGACGGACAAAACAAAGGTGAAGGCGGGTAAAATTGCCGCTCTTGGAGTTGGCGCAGTGGCGATTCTTCTAGGCATTCTTTTTAAAGGGATGAACGTTTCGTTCCTTGTAGGTTGGGCTTTTGCGATTGCCGCATCTGCCAATTTGCCTGCAATTATAATGATTCTGTTTTGGAAGAAGACGACAGCAAAAGGTGTCATTTCATCTATCGTCGTTGGGCTTGTGGTTGCTCTTGGTATGATTCTCTTATCTCAGGAAACTTACGATCAGGTTTATCATCTTGTGAACGTGAAAGCGCCGATGCCAATCAGTAACCCTGCAATTTTTTCAGTGCCAATTAGCTTTATTGTTTTGGTAGTTGTTTCGTTATTTACACAAAAAGATAACACAAAACGAGACGAAGCATTTGCTTTAGAGAAAGAAAACAAATAAAATTCTTTTAATTAAATTTAAGAAATGTAGAAAATCGATTGCTTTTTTGCTTTCGATTTTTTACAATGTATGAGGATAAACTTTACGTGAATATTACAATGACTTTACAAAAGATAAACAAAAAAATATATGAGGAGAATTCTTAATGTTTAGAAATACAAAAAAGGAAAACATGTTTTTTGACAAGTTTAGTGAGGTTGCAGTTTGTATTGCAGAAGCCAGTGAAAAGTTAGTGGAAATATCTATGGATTTTAGTACGCTAGAAAAGAATGTCAAAGCGATTGACGAAATGGAGTCCAAATGCGATTGTATGGTGCACGAGATTTATCAGTTGGTACACAAATCCTTTATTACACCAATCGATCGAGAAGATATTCACATGATAGCGAAGCATCTTGATGACATTTTAGATGCAATAGAAGATGCATCGACAAGAATGGTGGTATTTGGATTAAGTGAGATGAAAGAAGAAGCGAAAAAGATGATTGGAACGATTCATGAAGCAGCTCAAGAATTGGTTGCATTGATGGCCGGACTTCACAACTATAAAAAGCCAGATGCGATTCAAATCAACATCGTGAACATTAATAAACTTGAGAATGATTGTGATGAATTCTTTATGAATGGCTTGAAAATTGTTTTTGGCGGCAAAATGGACATGCTTGAGGCGATGAAGTGGAAGTATATTTTCGATTATCTCGAAAAGACCATGGATAAGATTGAAGATGTTGCAAACCTAGTTGAGGGGGTTGTCATTAAGCATGGATAAACTACTTCATGACTTTCTTCAATTTACCAATCTTGATTTATTAGGTGGAATCTCGCAGTTTTCTTTTTCTACCGCGCTCATGCTTATACTTGTAGTGGTTTTTGCGATTGGATTTGACTTCATCAATGGATTCCATGACACGGCAAATTCGATTGCAACGACGGTCTCCACACGAGTTTTATCACCAACCCAGGCGATTATGATGGCAGCTGTTTTAAATTTTATTGGTGCCCTGGTCAGCCACGGCGTAGCAAAAACCATTGCTTCGGGGCTTGTGACTTCTGAAAAAATCTCCAATGTGCAAGGTACCAGTATTGGTAGTTTGCCACAATATGTCATTTTGGCAGCACTTGTGGGTGCGATTGTCTGGAATTTAATCACGTGGTATTTCGGCATCCCGAGCAGTTCCTCTCACGCTTTAATTGGCGGTCTTTTAGGCGCGACGGTGACTTATTACATTATTAATGAAGTTGCTGTGTTCTCCAATATAAAATGGGACGGCGTCATTAATAAAGTAGTGATACCATTATTTGCTTCGCCAGTGATTGGGTTTTTGATTGCATTCGCACTGATGAAGTTCATTTATTTTGCTCTGCAAAAACTGACGCAAAACACCGTGAATCGATGGTTTTCAAAACTCCAGATTTTTTCAGCGGCATTTATGGCATTTGAACACGGTAGAAATGACGCGCAAAAATCGATGGGTATCATCACTCTTGCATTGGTTGCAGCGTCTAGTTCGCCGGGTTTGAAGGTTGCATTAACACCAATAGAAAATGGGGTTACAGGGATTCCTTTGTGGGTCATGATTGCTTGTGCCTTAGCAATGGCGTTGGGGACTGCCACGGGTGGCTGGAAAATCATTAAAACAATGGGGGTCAGCATTATCAAGCTTAGACCAATTCAAGGCTTTGCTGCTGAAGCGACTGCAGCAACCGTCATTACGATTGCTTCAAGTTTGAACGCACCAATCAGTACCACCCATGTCATCACATCTGCTGTATTGGGTGTTGGGACCGCGAAAAGAACCAAGGCTGTAAAATGGGGCATTGCCAAAAACATCGTCTGGACATGGGTGTTTACCATTCCTGCGACGATGATCATTGGCGCAATTTCGTCCATAGGATTTTATTATGGATTGAAAATTTTTGGCATTTCTTTATTTTAATTATTCTGCAAATTCGTCTGCATCTTCGTAAGGTTGTTGTTTTAAACCAGTAAGGCGAATGATATATCCACTACCCGTTCCTACAACAAAGGCTAAAACGACAGTAAATACGATACCGATTAACTGGACCGAAGGAACGACACTCGGAACAAATAGAATGGCAGCTAGTCCGCCTAAAAGGCCAGGCATGCCATGCAAATTGTGTACACCACAGGTATCTACGATTCTCAGTTTCTTTTCTACAATCGGCTGGATGAGCACATAGCCGACCACACAAAGAACACCAGCGATGATACCAATGCCGAAGGCTTGATATGGATTGACAATATTACACGTTGCGCCGATGGCAACACCACCAGCGAGGGACGCATTCGCTATGTCTGCGATGGCAGGTTTGCCTTTGCGTAGTAGGGTGCTCACAATATAGGTAGCGAGGGTAGCGCCGCACAGTGCGAGCACGGTATTAACTACAGTGAGTTGAAATTGCGCTGGTGCAACGATTGCGCTACAAAAACTTGGCCAGAAAATCCAGAGGACCATCGAACCCAGAATTGAAAATCGATCCGAAGTTTTATCGGAGGTAACCGCGATGTCGCGGTGTTGTTTGCGTGTCAACGCAATGGCAAGACCTAATCCAAAGTATGCACCAAATGCGTGGATGATGATGGAACCCGCGGTGTCTTTGAATACGCCTACGCCAGCCGCATCTTTGAAACTGCTGAAGAGGAAACTGAGGCCGCCATCCAAGACCATCCACTCGTTGAACAGATAGACTGGCACAATCAATAGGGCCACAAGTGCGTATTGATATGCTTTGAGTCGCCCTAAAACGGCGCCCATCGCAATTAATGCAGCTGCAGCAGCAAACTCAGCAAATAGAAACGATTTTACGCTTTCAATGGGAAAGGGTTCGCTCGAAAGAATGCCAGTCGAACGCAAAAACAAATAGAGTGGCAACGCCGTTGCAACCACTAGAAATGTCCCAGTTGTGGCATTAAAACCACCATTTTTAACAAATACCATTAAAAATCCGAATCCGACCAAAAGCATGGCAAGAATTCCAATTGAAAAATTGTACTGCGTGGTCACCGTCACAGGGTCAGACCCAACGCCTGTTCCCTCGGCAAAGCATTGTGCTGACATAAAGATGGAAAGTAAGACCGTAATGAAACTAATAAAACCAATTTTCTTCTTCAAATAAATCGCTCCTCGTTAAGCTTTTCAATACACGTCATTGTGCTGAATGCAGTTAATATATTAGAAGTATTTTCTAACAATTTGTCGGCATTGTCAAGGAATAAAAAACCAAGACATATTTCGCAGATGTGGCACGCGCTTCAAAGTTGGTATATAATATAAATGAAACAAAGAGGGGTGTTCACATGAGTGAGGTAATGAAAAGATATGAACAATTGAAGGAAAAGGTGATTGTTCGCAAAGAAGCGTTTCAAAGATTCATAGAGTTTCTCGAGAAAGAGACGAGTTGGCTATCGTCGCCAGCGAGCACAAAGTTTCATTTGTGCGTGGAGGGTGGTTTATTGGAGCATTCTTGTAATGTTGCCGAGACTTTGCTTCAAATCAAAGCAACTCTGGCACCGCATATCACAGATGAAAGTTGTGTGATTGTTGGATTGTTGCACGATCTTGGGAAAGCAGGGATGCCTGGACATCCGCAATATATTAAAAACGAGCCAACGGAACGGCAAAAGCAATATGGATATCCGGCATCGATTCCGTTTGCGTTCAATACAAAACTCACTTATTTAAGTGTGCCAATTCGGAGTGTTTATCTCATCCTACAATACTTTCAATTGACGGAAGAGGAGATGCAAGCGATTGTGTATCATGATGGTCAGTATGTGGATGACAACGCGTCTGTCGCGACGAAGGAAACACCCTTGACGTTATTGTTACAATATGCAGATACTTGGAGTAGTTTTGTAAAAGAAAAATAAGAGGTTATTTAATTGGACTTACAAATTGTGTTTTTACACTTAATCGTGAATAGCATTCCGCTCATCTCTATTGCGTATATCGCTTTGGGTATCGTGCTTTTCAAACATCGGGAGGAAAGTAAAGTAAATTATTTTTCTCTTGTGATGGTTGCTGCTGCAATCTATTCTTTTGGCTATTTTTTAGAACTCAATTGTACCTCTTACGATACCATGCTTCTAGTGCGCAACTTTGAATTTTTTGGCGCGACGTTTGTTCCTGCATTTGGGATTCTTTTTGTTGCAGACATCGTAAATGTGAAAATAAAATTATGGATAAAAATAATACTTTTTTATCTATCCTTCATTCTTTGGGTTATATTTATTACGAATCCATTTCATCATTTTATCTATAAGCAGATTGACTTACTTCAGATTTATGGGTTTGGGATTGTGACTACAGTGAAAGGGCCGAGTTTTTATTCTTTGTTACTCTTTCATGCGTTCTTTGTCGTTTTTTCGACTGTGATGATTTTCCGCGCATATCAAAAAGGGAAAACAATAAGGATGAGCAATAACAAACGTAAAAGTCTTCGTTTCATGTTGTTATCTTTCCAGATTCCTTGGTTGACGATTCTCATTATCATTTTAGGGTTTGATAAATATATTGATCCGGTACCTTTTACAATTATTCTGATGAGTATTCTGTTTTTAGTGAACGAAACAAGAAACAATATGTTTGAGATTCAAATCAAACGATGGAAGAGTACCTTTTTTGAGATTGGAGAACCGGCTTTTTTATTTGATAAATTTGGTGATTTAATCTCTTATAATAAAACGGCAAATGCACTTTTTAAAATGGAAATGGATGGGCATTCCAACATCGCTAGGGACCTGAAAGATGGGGAAATCGTTTCCATTGAAATCGTCGGAAATAAAAGATGGTTTGATGTGAAACGAAGCGTCATCGATATAAAAAATGGATTTGTCAATTACTTATTGATTGATATTACCGATAAGGTTATAGCAAACGAAGAAATCAAGAAGAGCGAAGAAAAATACAGACTTTTGACGGAGAATGCCTCGGACGTCATTTGGATTTTAAATACGGTAAAAAACAAATTTACCTACATTAGCCCTTCGATTTTTTATTTACGAGGATATACATCGGAAGAAGCCATTGATGAGCGTCTTGAAGATGCATTGGTGCCCGATTCACTCGCTAAGATTAATGAAGATTTGAAAAAATATATTCCTGCCTTTATTGAAAATCCAGTCAGTAATGATTTTTACATTTCGGAGATTCAACAACCGCATAAAAACGGCGATATCATCTGGGTCGAAGTCTCAGCAAAACTGCGATTGAATCAAGAGGGTGAGATTGAAGTGGTTGGCGTAAGCCGCAATATTGATGCGAGAAAACGAGCAGAAAAAGAGATTCAGAGACTCAGTAATAATGATCAGTTAACTGGCGTGAAAAACAGGAAATTTTATGATGAATCATTGATTGAATTTAACCAAGAAGAGTACTTGCCGTTGTCTTTAATTATGGTTGATGTGAATGGGTTGAAGCTTACGAATGATGCATTTGGGCATAAATCAGGGGATTTGCTGTTAGAGATGGTAGCGCGTGTTTTGAAAAAGGAATGTCGTCCGGAAGATGTTGTTGCGCGTATCGGTGGCGATGAGTTTATCATCTTGTTACCGAAAACGACCTATGACTATGCAAGCAAGATTATTCGGCGTGTGCATGAGTATTGCGCAGGCCAAAAAATCAACAACATTCCTTTGTCCGTTTCCATTGGATATGCGATCAAAGAACTGCCGTCTGATGAAATGAAAGAAGTTTTTAAGAGAGCAGAAGATGAAATGTATCGTAATAAACTATCCGAAAGCACGAGTATGAGAAGTAGTATTATGGAATTGATCCTACATACTTTATTTGAGAAAAGCCATCGCGAGATGCTTCACTCAGAAAGAGTAAGCAAGATTTGTGAATCCATTGCAACGCGTATGGGCTTTATTCAAGAAGAGATCAATCAAATTCGGACGGCAGGTTTGATGCATGACATTGGAAAAATTGGCATTGATGAAAAAATACTGAACAAAGACGGGGCACTCGATGCGGAAGAATGGAAGGAAATACATCGCCATCCGGAAATCGGCTATCGGATTTTAAGTTCTGTTGTTGAATTTTCAAGAATTGCGGACGATGTCCTTTCACATCACGAAAAGTGGAATGGAAGTGGATATCCGAGGGGTTTACAGGGGGAAGAGATTTCGGTACAAGCGAGAATCATTGCCGTCGCGGACGCGTTTGACGCGATGACGAGTGTGCGTGCATATAGTAAAATGATCAATGTTGAAGAAGCAATCGAAGAAATCAAAAAGCATGCGGGAACGCAATTTGACCCTAAGGTCGTACAAATGTTGATTGAGGTAGTTTTAGAAGAAAAATAGAAATAATTCGAAATTCGGCTTGCAAACTTCTGGGAATTATTGTAATATATTTCCAGGGGTGTTTTTTATGTTATCAAAGGTTTTATGTTGTGGAGTGAAAGGGATCACCGGGTATTGCGTCGAAGTTGAAACGTTTATTTCCAATGGGATTCCGATGTTTGAAATTGTTGGACAGGCAGACAATGCAGTGAAAGAATCGAAAGAGCGGGTCAAGGCTGCAATTAAGAATTCTGGATTTGAATATCCAAACCGGAAAATTGTTGTGAATCTTTCGCCCGCATTATTAAGAAAAGAAGGAACTGGATTTGATCTTGCCATCGCGATTGGGATTTTAACTGCAAGCGGCCAAATGAACTCTGCCATTCAGCACAGTTTGTTTATTGGAGAACTCTCTCTTGATGGCTCCGTTAAGGGCGTCTGTGGGGTCGTTTCGATGATGCTTGCGGCCCGCGGTAGAGAAATGAAACAGGTATTTGTTGCACTCGAAAATTTCGAGGAAGCTTCTATTGTGGAAGATATAAAGGTGATAGGAGTATCTTCCCTTTTGCAAACGATACAATACCTTTCAGGAGAAATCTCTCTTGATCATCAGAGGGCTGAAAAGGATACTTCTAAATTGGATTTTCAGACATTGGATTTTTCTGAGGTGAAAGGACATTCTGAGGCAAAAAGAGCGCTTGAAATTGCGGTTAGCGGGGGGCATTCCGTACTTATGATGGGAAGCCCAGGTTCTGGAAAGACCATGTTGGCGAAGCGGATTCCTGGTATTTTGCCTGATATGAATTATCTTGAAGCACTTGAAACGACCCAAATTCATAGTATTTCTGGGAAGACAAAGGTGAATGGGATCTTGCATCACCGCCCTTTTCGTGCTCCACATCATTCTTGTACAATGGCGAGCATGACTGGAGGGGGCCAGATTCCTAGACCTGGGGAGATTACTTTGGCGCATAATGGGGTGCTTTTTCTTGACGAGTTACCGGAGTATCGAAGCGAGGTGCTAGAAGCATTACGACAGCCTTTAGAAGACGGTTTTATTACAGTTTCAAGACTTCTTTCTAACGAAACATTTCCATCTAAAGTAATGTTGATTTGTGCAGCTAATCCATGCAAATGTGGATACTTATTTGAGGATGGACGATGCACTTGTACAACGTTTCAACGCACGGATTATCTCAGCAAAGTGAGTGGCGCGCTTTTGAATAGGATTGATATGAATATTCAGGTGGCATCCGTGAGTTATTCTGAACTGGAAAGCACGGAGAAGATGGAAACTTCAGCAGAGATTAAAAAGCGGGTAACTACGGCACGAATGATTCAAGAAAATCGTTACAAAAATGAGCGATTTAACTGTAACAGTTGGCTCCCACTTCAGTTGTTCAAAAAATATTGTAAAATGACGCCTGAGGCAAGTCGTTTGCTGGAAAGCGTATATAGTAACAAGAGGTTTTCCGGTCGTGAATACACGAGAGTGGTTCGCGTTGCGCGGACGATTGCTGACATGAATGCAGAAAAATGTATTGAAGTGCGTCATATAGCAGAGGCAACTCAATTTAAAATTTTGAAATTAGGGGAGGGTTGTACTTATGATCGAGAAAGAGTTGATTTGGATTTGGTTTTCACTGATCAATGGGATTAACCAGCAAAAGCTACAAAAGTTGTTGGTCCTTTGCGATGGGTATGAGAACCTTTGGAATGCGATGGATGTCACACAGTTGCCCGATTTAGTGCGGGCCAATCAGGACTGGTCGACATTGATTGAAAGTATCCTTAGAAAGGACTTGAAAGAAAATGCAAAGCGGATTGTTGCGTCATGTGAGGACAAAAAAATTCAAATTGTTTTCCCTGGACATGAAGATTTTCCAACGTTATTAAAATATACAGAAGCCTGTCCCATGGTGCTTTATGTGCGCGGGAAACTATTGGCATCGGATCAACTATTGGCAATCATCGGTTCCAGGACGGCGTCGAGTTACGGTTTGGATATTGCATATTCGTTTGCGAAAAAGCTTGCAGAAAATGGCGTTACCATTGTTAGTGGACTGGCCAGGGGAGTGGATACCTACGCGCACGCGGGTGCGCTGAAGGGGAAAGGGAGGACGATTGCAGTGCTGGGAAATGGCGTGGATGTGCCATACCCAAGAGAAAATTGTAATTTGATGGAGACGATTGTTTCAAATGGTGCCGTTATCAGTGAATTGCCGCCAGGGACTCGGCCATCGAAATTTTCGTTTCCACAAAGAAACCGCATTATCGCTGGCATGTCCGCCGGTGTTTTTGTTACAGAAGCAGGTCCAGATAGCGGGACGCGCATTACGGTCGATTACGCCAATGAGTACGGTAAAGATATTTTTGCAGTACCGGGCGAGATTACAAGGCAGAATTTCTTTGGCACCAATAAAATGTTGAAAGATGGTGCGATCTTTGTCACGACGCCAGATGACATTTTTTCGGCAATCAAAAACCATTATCAAATTCCCGAAAATTTATTGGACAGCGACAATTTCAACTTGGATTT
>JBAXOJ010000002.1:0-38786 GCA_037133315.1 Clostridia bacterium | reverse complement strand
AGTGGCAGTTACATTTTCAATCAACCTTCGAGTGCTTAAGCATGAATATAATTACGAAACTTGGAATATTTCGCATTCTACAGAAAAAAGAGATAACGCGTTATCTCTTTTCCTATAGGAGACATAAAAATGATAACAAAACGGGGGCCTTTGTCACTCGGTCCCTTTGCCCCGCAACTTCAGCACTGTAAAGTAGTCTGGATTGCAGTGCGTGCGCAGCAAATCTTCCAGATACGGCAAAGTGACACGTTCATATAGGCCAAAGTAATCGAACAAGATACATTCCTTGAAAATTTGGTCTAGGAAGCGGTGCGCAATGCTTTCCACGGAATCAAGACTTCGAATGTTGCGCCCTTGATAGGCTTTGAGGATGCGCGCGAGGGCCGTTGGATCTAGTCCCGTCTGCTTGACGGTTTCGATTTCTGCAAGGATCATGCGAATCGCTTCGTCGGGATTTTTCGACTCCCCTGCAAAGCAGCTGAATGCGTAGTGCTCTTCGAGCGTATATTCAATGGAAAAGGACGCGTTGATGAGCCCTTCCGCATAGAGGCGTTCGAACAGCGGCGTGCTCTTGCCCATAATGAGTTCAAATAAAATCGTCATGCCGATGTCTCGCAACGCACGTTCATGACCTGGCTCACCCGTCGGAAAATCTTTGAATCCCGCAAAAAAACGCGGGGTTGCGACGTCAAACGCCGCCTCCGACTGACGCACGCGTGGCTCTTTGGGCTCCGCATCAAAGAAGCGTTTGATTTTGAGCGGCTTGGTCTTCACCGCTCCAATGGTCGCTGCGACGCGAGAAAAGACTTCTTCTGGCGTGACGTTGCCGACGACGACGAGAATCATGTTGGATGGATGGTAGAACGTGCCGTGACACTGATACAGCAGTTCCTTGTCAATTTGCGCAATGCTTTCCTTCGTCCCCGCAATTTCGAGACGCACCGGGCTGACGTTATACATGTTCTTTAGAAAGCCGAAGTACCCGTTCCAGTCTGGGTTGTCGGCATACATGTCAATTTCCTGCCCAATGATGCCCTTCTCTTTTTCGACATTCTCGTCTGTGAAATACGGCTTGTATACATAGTCCAACAGCAAATCAAGACATGCCCCAAAGTTGTCGGTGCACGAAAAAAGGTAGGCGGTTTTGTCAAAGGACGTGTACGCGTTTGGACTTGCACCAAGCGCTGCATATTTCTGCAACACGTTGCCATCCTCCTGCTCAAATAATTTATGCTCCAGAAAATGAGCGATCCCATCCGGCACCAGTGTGGGCGCTGCGTTCGGATCCGTCGAAAAACGCTGATCAATCGAACCGTACCGCGTCCCTATCGAAGCAAAAGTCTTGCTGAAGCCTTTTTTCTGAATCACATAGGCTTTGAAGCCGTTGGGGTATTCCCCGCAGCACAGGCTCTCTTGCAACATCGGATAATCGATTTGATAATACCCTTTTCGTTTCATGGCGCAACCTCCAGTCCTTCGTTGCCCGTCATAAAATAGAGCGTATGAGGCTTGATGCGTTGTGCGGCCGCGATGACCTGGGCGCTCGTCACAGTCGAGATTTGAGCAATCAAATCCGCTATGGAAAACGTAGAGCCCGCCAGCAACTGCCCAAAATGAAAGGCTTGCACGGAGAGCTGGCTATCCCCTAAGGAGCGCAACGAATTGATGAGCGCTTTTCGCGCGGCGCTCAGTTCAAAGTCGGAAATTTCCCCGTTTTGAATTTTCTCCAGCTGCGCGAGGATGAGCGACTGCGTCTTTTCTTTGTTTTGCGCGTCAATGCCCGCGGTGACGAAAATGACGCCTTTGTATTTGTCCATCATGCTCATCGAGTAATACGCAAGACTTTCCTTCTCGCGCACCTCCGTAAACAATTTGCTGTGCATGCCCCCGCCAAAGATGCTGTTTGCCACCATCAGAGAAACGTATTCCGCCGTCGATGGCGGCGTCTCGGTCGTGAAACCGATGGTCAATTTCCCTTGTGTGACATCCAGTGCCTCGACAAATTCCTGCAACGAAGGCGCGCCGGCGTCGCCAGGCGCAAGGCGCACTTTCAATGTGGTGTTTGCAAGATTTTTTGTCTCTATGGTTCTGCGGATTTTTTGGATTTTCTGTTTTAAGAGAATTGAAAATTCATCAATATTGTTTTCGTGGAATCGGCCCGACAAAAACACGACCATTTGCGCCTTGCGCAAGGTCTCCTGATAATGCGCAAAAAGACCCTCATTTGTGATGTTGTCTAACTGCTCCAAATCCCCCAGTTCATTGTACTGGTAGGGCTCCCCCGGAAACATCAATTCTACGCATCGTTGCAATGCGTAGGTCTTTTTGTCGTCCTTCTGTCCTTCGATTTCCTCGCGGAGCACGGCTTTCTCTTGATCGAAATAGTCTGTACGAAATCCAGCACCTTCTTGTAGCGGCTCGAAAATCAGCGACAGCAACAATGCGACCAGCTGATTCGTCAGGCGTTCTCCGACAAACTCGTCCGCCGGAAAAGAGCAAACAAATCCGGTGATTTGCGTGTCTCCCGCCTTTTCAATTTTCACCGAAAGGGTCGCACCAAAGCTAGACTCCAGCGCAATCGCAATCTCTTTGGAACTCTTGTATTGCAAACAACCACGACGGAGCACCTTCATCAGCAAGGCGTTTTGGGTCGCCGTTGCCTGCCCTAAGTCTTGAATCAGGTTAAAACTAATCGAGTTCGTCTTGAAATGAGCGGTCTCAAAAGCAATGACGCGACATCCATTAAATGCGAGCATGAAAGCATCTCCAATCCTGTTGTTTCTATCCCTTTACGACGATATTATAGATTCTGCCTGGCACATAAATTTCTTTGACAATCTGGACAAGCGCCAGTTGCGCCATCAGCGACTCATTCTTTTCCAACTCCGCCTTAGCGACCGCCGCATCTGCGTCCCTTGGGATGATGATTTTCCCCTTGACCTTGCCGTTAACCTGGACCGCAATCTCAATGAAATCCTCGATGACTTTGGATTCGTCCCACGTAGGCCATGGTGTCTCATGCAACATCTTCGGGAATCCGTTCAAGACCCACATTTCTTCAGAAATATGCGGTGCGACTGGGTTCATCAAATGGATGAGCGTCTTAAATTCTCCAGCGGTGACCTTGCCTTTTTCGTAAAACGCATTCACAAGCGTCATCATTTGGGCGATTGAGGTATTGAATTTCATCGATTCAAAGTCGTTTGTCACCTTCTTGATGGACTGATTCATCAACACTTCAAGGTCCGCAGAATAGCCTTTTTCCTGGGTCAAGATGTCCTGTAAGCGCCACACTCTGTCGAGAAAACGCCGACATCCGGCCACGCCGTTTTGCGACCATGGAATTGGCTGGTCAAACGCCCCCATAAACATCTCATAGGTCCGAAACGTATCTGCCCCGAGCGCATTGACGATTTCATCCGGATTGATGACATTTCCACGCGATTTGGACATTTTCTCATTATTCTCCCCAAGGATCATGCCGTGTGAGGTGCGCTTCTGATATGGCTCCGGCATCGACACACAGCCGATGTCATAAAGGAAGCGATGCCAAAAACGCGAATACAACAAGTGCAGCGTCGTGTGTTCCATCCCACCGTTATACCAGTCAACTGGCATCCAGTAGTCCAGATTTTCCTGCGACGCAAATTCGTTTTCGTTAAACGGATCACAGTATCGCAAAAAGTACCATGACGACCCGGCCCATTGCGGCATGGTGTCTGTTTCGCGTTGCGCGGGACCCTCACAGGTCGGACAGGTGGTATTCGTCCATTCCGGGATGTTTGCCAGTGGCGACTCGCCCGTATCTGTCGGCATGAAGTTGTCCACCTCAGGCAACAGCAACGGCAATTGGTCCATCGGTAGCGCAACCCAACCACAACTTGCACATCGCACGAGCGGAATCGGTTCACCCCAATAGCGCTGGCGCGAAAACACCCAGTCCCTCAATTTATAATTGACCTTCACGTGACCGAGTTTCTTTGCGGTCAGCCAGTCAATGATTTTCTTCTTTGCGTCGGCAACACGTAGGCCATCCAAAAACTGCGAATGCACCATCACGCCGTCGTCAATGTCGGTAAACGCCTCGACTTGGACGTCGCCGCCTGCCACCACTTCCACAATCGGCAATTTGAACTTGAGCGCAAACGCATGGTCCCGCGCGTCGTGCGCCGGCACCGCCATAATCGCCCCCGTGCCGTAAGTCATCAGCACATAATCTGAAATCCAGATAGGAATTTTCTGCCCGTTGACCGGATTGATGGCTGAAACCCCTTCAAGCGGAACGCCTGACTTGTCTTTGTTCATTTCCGCGCGATCAAATTCTGATTTTTTAGTCGCTGCAATGCAATAGTTCTCGACGTCGGGCCAGTTCGTGATTTTCTCCCGCAACTGCTGCACATACGGGTGCTCTGGCGAAAGGACCATGTAGGTCGCCCCAAACAACGTATCCGGCCGCGTCGTATACACCTTAATCAGCTTGTCTTCCCCATCAATCGCAAAATCGACCTCCGCGCCTTCGGAACGCCCGATCCAGTTGCGCTGTTGCGCCTTCACCTTGTCCAGAAAGTCGACCAGATCCAGACCGTCGATTAGCTTTTCTGCGTAATCCGTAATGCGAAGCATCCACTGGCTCTTGACGCGCTGGACGACCGCGCTGTTGCAACGTTCGCATACGCCGTTGACGACCTCTTCGTTGGCTAGCCCCACTTTACAACTCGTGCACCAGTTGATTGGCATCTCGCTCTTGTACGCGAGCCCTTTTTCAAACAATTTCAAGAAGATCCACTGCGTCCATTTGAAATACTTCGGATCCGTCGTGTCAACCTCCCGCGACCAGTCAAACGAAAAGCCGATGGATTTTAATTGTTTCCGAAAGTTATCAATATTTTGCTTGGTCACAATCTGCGGATGGATTTTGTTTTTGATGGCAAAATTCTCAGTTGGCAAGCCAAACGCATCCCACCCCATCGGGTAAAGGACGTTGTAGCCTTCCATTCTGCGTTTGCGCGCGATGATATCCAGCGCCGTGTTGCTCCGCGGATGCCCCACGTGCAGGCCGTTTCCGGAAGGATACGGGAACTCGATTAACGCGTAAAACTTCTTTTTGGAGTGATCATTGGAGGCTTTGAACGCCTCTTTGTCATCCCAAATCTTCTGCCACTTCTTCTCAATGGCGCACGGATTGTACTCCCCAAATTTCATTTTCCAGCCCCCAAAATCCCGGCGATGTCGCCCCATTGCTGATCCAGCAACATTTGATATTTTTTATAGAACATTTCTTTATGCTGCAATTCCCAGTCCTTCAACTCGCTGAGAAACGCCTTGATTTCTGGCTCCTCAACGGCCTCGATTGCCTTTGCGTAAAATGAAGCAAAGTCATTCTCGATTAGAAACGCCATTCTGATGATGGAAAGGTCCGAATTGGCCTTGCCACCATCCGCATCTCCGCCTGCGATTAAATCGGAATTCGCTGCGAGAATGTCAGGATCAATGGATTTTGACGTGTCGTCAACCTTCCAAGAAATAGAGGTCGGCGGCGCCGAAAATCCCAGCGCGTCGTATTTATTTTTCAAGTACATATAGTGCTGGTGTTCGATGTCCGCGAGCACGCGAAACGTCTTCTGCGTCGCTTCACTTTCCGTGATGTTTTCGTAGTAATGGTAAAAGTCCCTCGCACCAAGTTCCATTCTCATTGCAAATTCTAAAATGCTCTTCACCTTACTCATAATTGTTTCCTCCAATCAAAATGCAGTCTGACGTCATGCGGACGCATGACTACAGTTATTATAATGCATCGCGGATGATAATTAAAGTACAAACTGCGAGGCTAATGCTCCAAAAATCTAAATTGCACGGTGAAGGGCGGAAAGGAAAAGGCATGCCGTTGGCGCGAGGGAATCGACCGAGTGTGTTAAAATCAGGTACTCTAAGCCTGGTTCCGCGGCAGACACCTGATTTTTAACACAAAAAAGTCCTTAGAACGGCACTTTTTAACACGTCGTCGTGAAATCATCGATTTCGCGACTCATTTTGACTCTTTTTCAGCCCATTCCCGCCCACTATTTGGAAATTATTGTTGCCGAACAAGGGCGTGTGTTAAAATCGGGACCTCTAGGGATTTTTTTGTGTTAAAAAGGGCATCTCTGCCGCGGAACCAAGAACAGAGGTGCCATTTTTAACACACCTGCGAAATATACATATGGCAACGAACCTTGAAGAATGGCAAATTCATTTCCCACTCATTATAGCGTTGCGTTATTATTAATTAAGAATGACTTCTTTCGCAACTTGGACAATAAAATTACTCCAGTCAATGATGTCGTATGGATCCATCTCAATCTCAAAAATCTTGCCATCATTTTTTATAAAAATGATATTGACATCATTTGACAAAACTACACGAACATTGTCCGCCACTTTAATTTTATATTTAAAACTCTCCGTATCAGCAAACCACAAACTTCCATCCCTTTGCAAAATACTTGCTACTTGCATAGAACATTTAACATCAAGTACATTGTCAAGAACTTTCAAATTCTCGTTTCTAAAATCAAATAACGTTGAGTCATTTTTTAACGCCAAATCTGAAATTTTGGTAGTTCCATTAAAATTTAACTCACTTATAAAAACATCTTTCACATTACCAATTATCATTTTCCCATTCTTTACGTTCCACAAAGTGCCATCAAATTTCAGAGCATATGCTCCAGCAGAGTCAAAATATACTTGTTTCACATTGTCGAATCGATTAATTACCTTATTATAATAATCATTATTATAATAAGGCCGTGAATTCCAATTTGTATAAAAACTCCACAAACTATTGTCTTTTCGAATCACATAGATTAAACCTGGCGAAGGAATAAACTGAACAATATCATTTACCACTTCTGCCCAGTAATATTCAAATTTAACCTTTTTCTTTTGGCTTGAAAGATATTGCCCTATATTTTTCTCAAAAGAATACTCTAGACTAATTCCGTCGCTGTGAATGTTATCAGCCACACGATACGAATATAATACGTTATCATTTTTTATAATAAAAATCATATTTGGATATTCATAAAAGAAATACTCTTTTACATTGTCTGTCATACAAAACGTCTGCCCACTTCTCCAAAACGCCCACAGGCTTCCATCATTCTGCAAAAACATTCCATCATGTGATGATTTCACTTGCTCCGCTATCAAAACGGGCTTGTCGAGACCTGCCCATAATGTCCCATCATTTTTCAGAACATTCAACACGTTTGTACGTTGCTCAAACGACCTCACATTGGAATATAATTGTTTCGGTTCCTTGATTTTTTCTAATGACCAAAGCGTCCCGTCATTTTTCAAAGCATACTTACCAGAAACCTGTTTCACCTGTCCCATTACTTTAGCATATTCAATTTGCTGACTGTTCTTTGGCTCAACTCCAGTATATTTTACGCTTCTCTCAAATAAATTCCCCTGCGCATCAACAATCAAAACGGCATCTATTGCCCCTTTTTGTTTATAAACATATACTTGAAAATTATCATTCACGATAACCTTTTGATTTTGATTTGTACAACTACTAAAGAGAATTACACAGAGCAGTAAAAGACTTGTAATCTTTCTCACTTTCAAGCCCCCCATCCCAAACCATCTCAAACCTCGTCGTACCGCGTCGGCCGGATGCCGCGGTCGCGGTAAACCTTCAGAATGTCCGGATGCGTGAAGCAGAGGCGGTCCGCATCGCGTTCTTGCGCAATCATCTCGCCCGTCACCCCTTTGAAATAAAGTTGGCGCGTTTCCGCGTCGTCAAAGCTAGGATGCCCAACCAGGATGTATAAGCCCGCGTCCAGCGTTTTCAAGGCGGCCACAAGATTTTGAACCGTCGCTTCGCCGCTATCGGGCACACGTTCGAAGCGAATGTGTTTTACGGCAGGAATGCCTACCACAAGCCCTTTGCGCAAGCCCCAACTGCGAAACGCGTCCTGGAGCCCGTCCACTACCCAGGTAAATCCCATGTGTGTGTCGGCGTATTTGATATCAAAGCCCGTCTTCGTAGCCAAATCCAGCTGCGCATTGACTTCCGCCATGATCTGCTCGAGGTCAGGTTTGCGCGCGTGCAACAGGCTGTTGTCGCCAAACAAATTCCCGGCCTCATCATATAAATCCGGCACCTCGCTCCGCGGAAGGATGGACGGCCATTTGTAGTCGTCCCACTCCGCGTTGATGTTGGCGTGTAGCCCGATGCAAAATTCCTTGCGACCCGCAAACAGTTCCGCTGCTTCCTTTGTGTGCGGACAGTTCATCATGATTGATGTGTTCTTTAGAACACCTTTCGTCATGCCCTCATAAATGGCACGATTGGCACTGCTTGTACTGGCGAGATCGTCCCCACGCGTCACGATCGAGATTTCTTGATTCATGTCATCACCGCTTTCGAATTTATTGTTTAACTGCTGCGTACATTTCGCAATCAACGAGTGCGCCTCGGTTGTTGAAACTCCATTTTTTCAGGCACCCCTCGTACTGCATGCCGGCCTTCAACATGACTTTTCCGGATTGCGGATTGGCCGTGTGGTGGCACGCTTGCATTCTGGTGAGCCCGAGCGTCGTGAAGCCGAAGTCCAAGACGCGTATTAGTGCCTCCGTCATGATGCCTTTGTTCCAGAACGCACGCCCGATGCAATAGCCGATTTCGGCCCGTTGTAAGGTGTCGTTTGGCTTCAGGCCGATGGATCCGATGACTTGATTCGTCTCTTTTAAGACGATCGCCCAAAGGTATTTATCTGGGGCTTCATAGTCTTTGGTCCATGCCGCCAGAATTTCTTTTGTCGCATCCAGGTTCGCGTGCGGCTGCCAGACAAGGTATTTCGTGACTTCCGCGTCGTGCGCCCAGTTGTGGAACATATCCGCCGCGTCGTCCAACGCAAAACGCCTCAGTTGAAGACGTTCGGTCTCGAGCGGAATGGTTCCAACGTGTGTCAATGGCATTTTTATCACCTCACTAGATGCAATTGTATCGAGTTCAAAGAGGAATATCAAGCATTTTATGGAATTCGCGCGTGCCACTTTACTTCATTTTACTTCCACACGCGATTCCGCTGATTTTTGGTAAACTTACAGCTTCACTTTTCGCTCGATTTTACTTTTATATCCGAGGCAACCGATTTTTTGGTAAAGAAAAAGGCGAAACCGCCTCATTTCTTGGCAGTTTTGGAATGATAACGAGACTTTTCGTCTCGTTTCCACTCGATTTTTTACCAATAAACTGACGATAGCGCCGATAAAGTAAACAAGCGCGCAGCTGAGTGATTCCCTTAGCAACTCCTTAGCAAATTCTCAGCAAATCCTTGGCAATTGTTCGCCGTAAGGCATGTCAATCAGCCTTTTTCCGCCAGCCTCGGTCTGCAGGACGACTTTTTCTGGATGGTCCGAGACGACGCGACCGATGATGGCCGCGTTTCGGCCTTCTGGCGTCGTTTTGAGAATCGCAACGGCGCGCTGGGCGTGTTCCGCAGGAAGAATCACAAGCATCTTGCCTTCGTTTGCCATATAAAGCGGGTCGTATCCGAGCAGTGCGCAAATCGCGCCAACACCTTTCGGGATGACGATGGCCGTCTCATCTAAAAGAATGCCGACGTGGCTGTCGTGCGCGATTTCGTTGCAAGACGCCGCAACGCCACCGCGCGTGGGATCCCGCATGACATGGATGGGCACTTCCGTAAGGATTTTTGCAATCATTCGATTAAGTGGAGCGCAGTCGCTGAATAAGTCGCCCGAAAGCCCGAGTTCATGGCGTGCCGTCGCAATGGCAGCCGCGTGTTCACCAGGATAGCCCGTCAAAATAATGGCGTCTCCGACTTGCGCGTTGGCAGGCGAAATCCGCATTCCATCCGCCACAAAGCCGACCCCCGCCGTATTGATAAAAATCCCGTCGCAGTGCCCCTTCGGGACAACTTTGGTGTCCCCGCAAACCACCTTCACACCTGCTATTTTGGCCGTTGCCGCCATGGATTTGACGATTCGGTCGAGCGCCTCCATCGGGAAGCCCTCTTCAATGATAAACCCACAACTCAAATAAAGTGGCTGGGCGCCAACGCAAGTCAAATCGTTGATCGTTCCGCAAACGGCAAGCTTCCCTATATCGCCGCCCAGAAAAAAATGTGGCGAAACGACAAAAGAATCCGTCGTAAACGCAAGCGAACCGCCCGCGGGGAACGCAAGCACCGCGGCGTCTGGCGTTTCGTTTGTCTCAAAATGCCGCAGAAACACATCATGTATTAATTCTTGTGACGCGGTCCCGCCGCCACCTTGGGCAATGGTGATTTGTTCCCTTGCTGCAAATTTCATAACACGCCTCCGTATCGATATTCTGCCGCGCACGACCCTTCCGAAGACACCATGCAGGCGCCAACTGGGTTTTGCGGCGTACACGCCACCCCAAATAACCCGCAGTCGCGCGGCGCCACTTTTCCTTTTAACACTTCTCCGCACAAGCACCCGATGGGCTCTTCAAACTGTTTCATTCCTTGCAGAATCGGCGCGAATTTCTTTGCCGCATCAAATTGTGCAAATTTGGTGCGCAGTCCCAGTCCCGATTGCGCAATCATCCCAAACCCACGCCAATAGGCGTCCACCGGCTCAAAGACTTGGCGCACAATCTCTTGCGCTTTGGGGTTTCCCTCCGCCTTCACGACCGCTTTATAAATATTTGCCGCACCCCAAGTCGGTGCCTGGATCATCTCCAACAAAGTGCAGATACCGACCAGCACTTGCGCGGCGTCAAACCCTGCCACGACGCCTGGAATCTTGTGTTTGCGCGACAACGCGTCGAAGAACTCCGTCCCTGCAATCGCCGCCACATGCCCCGGATAAATCAATCCATCCACTTGCAAATCGGGCGCGGACAAAAGCGCCTCCATCACCGCAGGCATCGTCTTGTTCGCCGTCAAAAAGGTCAAATTCTGCAACCCCAGTTCCCGCGCGCGCAACACAGCAAGTGCCACCGCCGGGGTGGTCGTCTCAAAGCCGATACTCAAAAACACAACTTCCTTCTCGGGATTTGCCAACGCAACTTGAACCGCGTCCATCGGCGCGTAGACCATCTCGACGTCGTTTGCCGCGGCGAGCGTGCCTTGTGCTGCGGGGACCCGCATCAGGTCACCGAAGGTGCAAATCTTGGCGCTTTGCGCGAGAAGCAGTGCACTTTCGATATAATTTTGGTGGGTAACACAAACCGGACAACCAGGACCTGAGACGATTCTGATATTGTCCGGCAAGATATGTTTCAAGCCAATTTTCGCGATTGACATCGTGTGTGTGCCACAGACCTCCATCAACGTGACGGGTCTGCCTTTGTAACTTTGAATCACGCCGACGAGTGCTTTAATCATTTCTGTCTTCACACCGATTTCGCATCACGCTTGTGATTTCTTCTGCCAACTGATTGAACTCATCCGCTTCGTCCTGGTCCATTTTTTGAATCGCGCAGCCCGCATGTACCATGACCAAATCGCCGATTTCTATGTCGCTCAGCAGACCGAGTTCCACGTTGACTTCGACGCCGTCGACGTCCAGCGTTGCTTCTCTTCCATTAATACAAATAACACGTCCGATCGTCCCTAAACACATAAAATCACGCCCTTCGTTAATTTTACGGATGATTGTTGTATTGATACAATCAATGATCTGATTTCATTTTACCCCATTTGCCGGGTTGCCGCAATAGAAAGATTTGAAAGGCAGGAAGGTAAGGGCATTCCGGTGGCGCTGTTGCAACGCTGGGCGCGGGTGTGGGCGCGGGTGTGGGCGTGGGTGTAGGCGCGGGTGTAGGCGGCATTTTAACAAATTCCATGCGAAATCGAAATTCCTTGTATAAAATCCACCTTATTTCATCTCTCGCAGTCCCTTTGAAAGGTGATTTTAACAAAAAACTGGGGGTAGGAAAAATCCTTGTATAAAAATCGCCTCATTTGAAACTTTTTTTATACAAGGATTTTGATTTCGAAGGTTTTTTTGTTAAAACGATACCGCATTTATCGATAAACGATAAATAAAAAACACATTTTATACAAGGAATTATAAACTAGGTTGTTTTTTGTTAAAATGACGGCCGACAGTCTGCTCAATACCCTAGTTCGCGCAGCACCCGGGCCAGCGTGCTCAGGCGCTCGCCCAGTAACTCGTCATCTTCGCTGAGGGCCTGCGTGAACAATTTGATATCCTGCTCAATCATCTCGTTGCTTGTACAAACCGAAACAGTCATCGCATCGCCTTGCAGGCCAACACGATCAATGATTGGCTTGTTTTCGTCGTATAATTGTCGCGTCCGCGATCTTACACTGCCCCACCGAAACCCCGCCGTCGTTGCAGGGAATGGTGCGATGTATTAATACCACATAGCCCTCAAGTTGCAGGAGGCGTTTTGTTTCGCGCAGCAGAAGCGTATTTTGGAAAACACCGCCCGAGAGCACGACTTTTGTGCAATCTGAAGCCGCCTGTTTGCATAACTTCACCAAGCCCCTCGCAAGCGCGTGGTGAAATGTCAGTGCCAGCCTGGGAACGGATGCCCCCGCCAGTTTTGCTTGTATCATGGAAGCGAGGAATTTTTCAGGATGCAACTCGCCGTTGACGACGTCCATTTCTGCCAACTCGCCTTGCAAATTGCAGTCCCCGTCCGTCTCTGCCCTCATCGCTTGCCATTCCAGCTCGATGGCTGCCTGCGCTTCGTGGGTGTTGATGGCGCGGATGCCAAGCAACGCTGAAACCGCATCAAACAGGCGTCCTGCGCTCGAGGTTAGGAGTGGCGTGGGGTTGTTTTGCATCATGCGTGCGACGACGGTGCTTTCGGGTGGGAGGATGTTCGCAGCGATTAATGCCTCGAGGATGCCAGAGGCATTGCCAGAGGCATTGCCAGAGGCATCGCCAGCGGACTCGCCGCCTGAACCGTAGGTCTGAAGGACCCACGCAAGCGCGTTGCGCCAAGGCTCTCGCACCGCCAAATCGCCACCAAACAACTGTACCTGCGCGATATGCCCTAGTCGTTGGAATCCCGTCGCGTCGCCTTGCAACAGTTCCCCGCCCCAGATGGATCCATCCGGCCCATAGCCTGTGCCGTCGAGGATGAGCCCCAAAACCGGTTCGGTGACGGCGTGGTCCACCATGCACGAAACCATGTGCGCATGATGGTGTTGGACATGAATCAATGGCAATCCAGACTGCGCTTCCTTTGCCAGTGCTAGCTTGGTTGAGACATACCCAGGGTGCAAGTCGCATGCGAGCAGTTCCGGCGCGCACTCAAAAATCTTCTCAAAGTGTGCGATTCCATCCTCCAAGCCCTGGACCGCTTCATAGTTTTCAAGGTCGCCAATGTGGTGACTCGGATAGATGTTGCCGGCTTTCGTAATGGCAAAGGTGTTTTTCAAGTCGGCTCCATAGGCTAAAATGCGCTTTGCGACACCGGCCTGCAGCCCAATTGGGACAAACCCGCGTGACCGCCGAATAGGATAGGCTTCTTCTTCGAAACAAATCACGACCGAGTCGTCGTTTCTGAAATAAATTTCTCTGTTGTGGAGAAGGAAATGGTCCGCAATCTCACCCAACTTCGCAAACGCTTCTTCATCTTTGAAACAAACAGGATCGCTGCTGATGTTGCCGCTGGTCATGATTAAAGCCGTGATGCCGTCCTGAAACAACAGGACGTGCAAAGGCGTATAAGCAAGCATGAGACCGATGCGCGGGTTGGCGTCGTCCGTCGTGCCTAGTGGAAGCGCCTTGCGGGCGAGCAGCACAATCGGCGCGGCGGGCGATTCCAGCAACGCAGACTCTTTAGGCGAAATTTCGCAAAGTTCCGATGCGACGGCGAAGTCTTTCACCATGATGGCGAAGGGTTTGGTGTCGCGGCGTTTTTTGGTGCGCAAGCGCGCAACCGCGGCCGGATTGTGCGCGTCACATGCCAAGTGAAAGCCGCCAAGTCCTTTGATGGCAAGGATTTCACCCCGCAGTAAAGCAGCGTGGGCCTGCCCGAGCGCGTCTGCGTCTGCGTCTGCGTCTGCGGCAGCGCCTGCGCCATCGAACCGCATTTGCGGCCCGCAGTCGTGGCAGGAAACCGGTTGCGCATGAAAACGTCGGCTCATTGGATCGTTATATTCCGCAAAGCATTGCGGACACATCTGAAATTCAGACATTGTGGTATTTTTACGGTCGTATGGCAACGCGCGCAAAATGGTGAAGCGCGGTCCGCACTGGGTACAATTATTAAACGGATAGGCAAAGCGCCGGTCGTCTGGCGATGCGATTTCGCGTTTGCAGTCCGCGCAGATCGCGAGGTCTGGCGTGATGTTTTCGGCAGTGCCGTATTCAGAGAGACTTTCCCGAATCGTAAAGTCCACAAAGTCCTGGAACGGAACAGCGACAGAGACGAGTGACGTGATGTTTGCAACCTTTGGTTGCGTGGTGCGAAGGAGTCCTAGGAACTCCTGTTGCGCGGTGTGCGCCCCCTGCACCTCGATGATGACGCTTTCGCGGGAATTTGTCACATAGCCTTTGAGCAAAAGGCGCTTTGCCAGTTGATAGACAAACGGCCGAAACCCTACGCCTTGCACAGTGCCTTTGAGTTCAATTCTGAGCCCGTTGCCTCGCATCAAGAATCTGCCTCGCTTTCTGTGCATCCTTCGAAATTTGCACAAACAAAGTCTCAATACTATCGAACTTCGCTTCTTCTCGGATGAGCTCGATAAACTGAATTGAGATGTTTTTTCCATATATGTCTTTCGCAAAGTCAAGAATATGCGTTTCAATTTTTACTGTATTTTCGCAGGTCACGGTCGGATTTGTCCCGACATTGGTAACGCCTTGGAACGTCTGCCCGTCCAGCGCGATGATGGTCGCGTACACACCTTTCAAAGGCGTAATCAGGTTCTTTTTCGGATAAATATTCGCTGTAGGAAAATTCATTTTCGCGCCAAGTTGGCGACCAGGACTCACGACGCCAGGCAACGCATACGGCCGACCGAGCAACCGCTCGACTCTCCCCACATCCCCTGCTTCAAGAAGAGTCCGAATCATGGTACTGCTGACCAGTTCCCCCTCAAAATAGACCGCAGGCACGACCTCCACCGTAAACCCATACTCCTTTGAAAGTTTCAAGAGACAGTCGATGTTGCCAAGTCCATTTGCGCCAAAATTATAATTAAAACCCACCACCACATGTGCGGCATGCAAGCGTTGCACGAGCACCTCTTCAACAAAGTCTTTTGGACTCAATCGTACTAGGTCATCATTAAAATGGTCAAAAATGACCGTCTGAATCCCCTCTTCCGTCATCACAGCCAGTTTCTGCTCGTTGCTCATGAGCAGTTTCGAGAACTGCGTCTTGTGAATCACGGCGTTCGGATGCTCGTCAAACGTATACACGACGGACTCCAAATGATGCGCCTGCGCGTAGTCACGCACCCGCCGAATCAAAGCCATATGTCCGATGTGCAACCCGTCAAAAAATCCAAGCCCCACAACCGCCTTGCGTTCCATCCGTTGTTCCGTCATTTCCTCACCTATCAAATCACAAATTGTCGTTCCATCTTAATCTTCGAAATTCCCTGCAAATCGCCTACCGTCACTTGGCAAAGCCCTACAAAAATGTCGTCCTCGTCAAATAAAGTGTGTAAACCTGGAGCCAACTCCTCATGCACTTCCAAAGTGCCGCCGTTGAGCAGTTTTGCGCGGTTCTCGCCCGCTACATACGCACGTGGCAACGCTTCAAATACGCTCTGCGTCTGTGCCATCACCGTTTCGACGTGACCGTCAAACACAGCAGCTTCCAGCTGTTCTAATGTCACTCCGTTTTCCACTGAAAACCCGCACGAACGCGTGCGCTCCAACCACGACATACAAGCTCCGCAACCCAGACGCGTCCCGACATCATGGCAAAGTGTCCGGATATAGGTGCCCCGAGAACAGTCTACCTCAAATCTGACTTTGATTTCAAGCGTTGCATCCGATTTTATCTCGCGTGAGATCGAAAGGTTGCGGATTTCATAAATCTCGACGGGGTGGTCCTTGCGTACGACCTCGATGCCCTTTCGCGCTAAATCACACAGTTTTTTTCCGTCCACTTTTTTGGCGGAATACATCGGTGGAATTTGCACATAATGCCCCACAAACTGCATCAAAACATCCGTGATTTCTTGGTCTGTCGCGGTACAGGGTTCTTTGCGCAAAACGACCCCACTAAGGTCTTGCGTATCCGTGGTCGTACCGAGCAGCATCTCCGCCACATAGGTCTTTCCACCCTCTTGCACATAGTGAATCGCGCGCGTCGCTTTCCCTACAAATATGGGCAAAACGCCTGTCACATCCGGATCAAGCGTTCCAATATGTCCAACCTTTTTTTCTCCTAAAATTCGTCTGACCCTTGCAATGACATTCATCGAAGTCATGCCTGCGGGCTTCAGAATGTTGATGATTCCGTCCATCGATGTCCCTCATTCACTGGTCTCGTATGTCTTCAATTCTTCAAATGCAGCAATGATGCGTGCAATTGCATTTTCTAACGTATCGTCAATGGAGCAACCGGCCGCGTTGATATGCCCGCCCCCATTGAACTTTTGCGCGATTCTGGATACATCATATGCACCTTTGGAGCGCATACTGATTTTGATTTTATCTTGTTCGAATTCTCTTAATGCGACAGAGGCAAACACACTCGGCAAGGCTCGCCCAAAGTCTGCAAAGCCCTCGGTTTCGCTCTTTTCGGCCTGGCAATCCGCAAAGTCTTTCATGCTGACACTGACAATAGCGAGACGTTTGTCGTATTCGAGTCGCAATGAGGAAAGTGCGCGCGCTTTCAAACGGAGCATGGATTCTGTTTCGTAAACGAAAATATCTTGCGAAAGTGTCGCAATATTCAGTCCGTATCCCAACAATTCCGCCGCGCAAATGTGGGTCGCCTCGTTGGTGTTTCCGTATTTAAATCCACCCGTGTCCGTCACCAAACCAACATAGAGACAAACCGCGATATCCGTAGTAATCGCAGCACCCATGCCTTTCAGCAGTTCAAATACAAGTTCCGCCGTGGAAGAACTGTGTTTGTCGACACAATTGAGTTGTGCGTAGCCGGCATTCGTACCGTGATGGTCGATGTTTGCGGTGACGCGCGCAAGTGCAAAATGCTTTTTACGATCTTGGAACCTTTCTTTGTCGCCGCAATCCAGTGCAATGGCCATATCATACGTAAACCCATCTGGCAAAGCTTGTATGACAAGGTCTTTCCCTGGCAGGAAACGCAAAGCACCTGGAATTGGTGCATCAGTCAATACATAGACTGCTTTCCCAAGGCGCCTGAGTTCGAGCCCCAGCGCAATCGAGGACCCAAGACAATCCCCATCCAACGACACATGCGTCAAAATGGCAATTTGTTGGGACTCCGCTATCTGCCTTGCAATGTCTGCTAACTCAGCTCTCATGCGCTTTATCCGCCTCAATCGTCTTTTTAATCAGGGTTGACATCGCGACGCCCTGGGCAATCGAGTCGTCAATGATAAAATGAAATTCTGGGGTGTTGCGCAAATTCAAACGTTGCCCAATCTCATGACGAATGAACCCAGCAGCACTTTTCAATGCAGCCTGCGCATCCGTCTTCGCCTTGTCATCCCCCAGCACACTGACAAAAACCTTTGCAAATTTCAAATCCTTATCCACCTTCACCGCAAGGACACTGACCATCGTCGGCATCCGCGGATCTTTGAGGTTCTCAAGGAAAATTTTGCTTAATTCTTTCTTTACTTCTTCGGAAATTCGATCAATTCTATCGGACATATTGCTCGCCTCTAATCTCTTTTCACTTCTTCCATAATAAATGCTTCAATAATATCTTGTTCTTTGAAATCATTAAACTTCTCTATCATGATACCGCATTCAAATCCTGAGGCAACTTCTTTTGCATCGTCTTTGAAGCGTTTCAGCGACGCGATGGTGCCTTCGAATACCACGATTCCACCACGTACGACGCGGACTTCTGCGTTTCTGACTATTTTGCCATCCGTCACATAACTGCCGCAGATGGTGCCGACATTGGTGACCTTAAACATCTCGCGTACTTCCGCATGACCTAGAATCACTTCTTTAAACGTCGGTTCGAGCATGCCCTTCATTGCCGTTTGAATCTCTTCAATCGCATTATAAATGACACTGTACATTCTCAAATCAACCCCAGCCGCTTCCGCTGCTTCCGCAACATTCTTGCCTGGTCTCACATTGAATCCGATGATGATCGCGTTCGATACCTGCGCTAACGTCACGTCAGACTCAGAAATCGCGCCAACGCCACCATGAATTACATTGACTCTGACCTCATCATTCGAAAGCTTTTCAATCGACTGCTTAATCGCCTCAACGGAACCGGCCACATCGGCCTTGACGATGATGTGCAAGTCTTTTACGATACCATCCGTAATTTGTTTGTAAAGGTCATCCAGTGAAACTTTAGAAGACGCCTTCAACGCTTGTTCTCTCAGTTTGCTTCTTCTCTTCTCCGCAAGTTGTCGCGCAAGTTTTTCATCCGAAACTGCGTAAAACACGTCGCCCGCAACGGGTACATCCGGTAATCCAATGATTTCTACTGGGGTCGAAGGCCCTGCCTTTTTGATTTTCTTGCCTGTGTCATCCACCATAGCACGCACTCTTCCAACGATGGATCCCGTAAACACGGTGTCCCCGTCATTCAACGTGCCGCGCTGCACCAACATGGTGGCAACTGGACCGCGTCCTTTGTCGAGTTTTGCCTCGATGACGGTACCCTTGGCTTGTTTATTCGGATTCGCTTTCAGCTCTAATACGTCAGCCTCCAACAGAATAATCTCTAACAAATCTTCGATATTTGTGCGATTCTTTGCAGACACATTGACAAATTCAGTGTCCCCGCCCCACTCACTGGAAACGATGCCGTGTTCGGTCAGTTCCTGCTTGATTTTCTCAGGATTCGCGCCTTCTTTATCAATCTTATTAATTGCGACTACAATTTTGACTCCCGCCGCTTTCGCATGGTCCAATGCCTCGACCGTCTGTGGCATAACGCCATCATCTGCCGCAACAACAAGGACCGCAATATCCGTCACCTGCGCACCTCTGGCTCGCATGGCTGTAAATGCTTCGTGTCCAGGCGTATCTAAGAAACAAATGTTTCTACCATTAATCATGACGCGATAGGCTCCAATATGTTGCGTGATGCCGCCGGCCTCCCCTTTAATGACATTGGTATCACGGATGGCATCCAGCAACGAAGTCTTACCATGGTCAACGTGCCCCATGACAACGACAACTGGATCACGTGAAATCATCAAGGATTCGTCTTCTTCTTCTGCATCGTCAAACAAAATATCTTCTTCACTTACAACGATTTGCTTTTCAGGAATCACTTCGTATTCTTCACAAATAATCGCCGCTGTATCATAGTCGAGTTCACTATTGACGGTGACTAACAAACCAAGTGCCATTAAGCGTTTGATGATGTCAGCTGCTGTCTTTTTCAGACCTTCAGCCAATTCCTTGACCGATATGGTTTCCGGCAATGAAATATTCGTGAGCATCACTTTTGGTGGCACATACTTGGGTTGTTCTGGCTTGTATCTGCGATTTCTCCGTCTTCTTGCGTCGGACGAAGAGTAGAATTCATCAAGAATAAATTCGTCAGACATGACTTCGTTGACGCCTTTTTTCCCGCTGAACACATTCGGAATGATCTTATTGTTACGATCTGTGGTGACAGCACCTTTGACCGTGTCTCTCTTTTGCTCTTTCTTAAATTCCTTCTCTTTTTCTTTCGAACGGCTTAAGCCACGTTCTTCTGCAGAACGGGTTGGTTCTTCTTTCGAAGCAACGCCATCCGCCTTCGGAATTTCTACACCCTTATCCTTTTGAGCGCCAAAACTTCTCTCGCCAAACGGTCTTGGAGCGCCGCCTTGTGGCCTGTCCCCGTAAGGTCTTGGTGCGCCACCTTGCGGTCGATCACCGTAAGGTCTTGGAGCGCCACCTTGTGGTCTATCTCCATAAGGTCTTGGTGCGCCACCTTGTGGTCTATCTCCATAAGGTCTTGGTGCGCCACCTTGTGATCGATCCCCCTGCGGTCTGTCTCCCTGTGGACGATCTCCATAAGAAGGTCTCGTGCCTGGCGCTGGTCGTTCTACATAAGGCCTTGGCGGTCCTTGCGGGCGATCCACTTGTGGTCGTGCAGTATAAGGCTTTGCTGTTGCGCGTTCACTATATCCTCTCGCAGTAGGTCTCTCCCCATATGGTTTTGTGGAAACAGGTCGATCATTCTGGGGTCTTGTCTGCGTTGGTCTCGGGCTTGGGGCAGTTTCTTCTTTCGGTCCATCTTTTGCTTCATCATTGCTGGGTGCAATTGTCTCTGGAACGACCTCCACTGCCGCTTCTGCCACTGTTTCCTGCGGCGAAACCGTTTCGACTGGGTCGCTTGTCTTCGGTTCTTCTGTTTTTGGTGTGACTACAGGTACTTGCGCCACATCAACACGAACGGTTGGAACCGGTTTTTCCGGAATATCAATGACTTCATCTACTATATCATCGACGATATCTTCTGAAACAACTTCTTCGACAACGGGTTCTTCCACTTTTGGCTTCTTATGAAAAATCGGCACAAATACAACCTCTGGTTCAGGTTCTGGCTTTTTCTTTTTCAGAATAGGGGTCGCTTGCACTTCTGGCTCGTTATTTCTTGTTGCCGGCTTTTTCTTCGCTGCTTTTGCTTCTTCATTGTGAGAATAGCCCATCATTAATCCCGAACCGCTGTCCACGCGTTTGATGGTACTTTGTCCGTATTTATCTGTATTCTCATCCACATCGTAATTGATGACTCTACTTTTTATGACAAGTGGCCCTGAACGGGGTTTTTGCTCTAACTGCTTTGCGTCTTTTGGCGGATTGGCAGGCGTTTGCGACTCGGGTTTCTTCACCCCAGCTTTTTTGTATAATCGGTCAAGTTGCTCATCGTCAATGGAGCTGTTAACCCCTTTGACGTTGATTCCGATTTCTTCAAGCATAATTGTTACCTTCGTCGATGAGACGTGTAACTCCTTTGCTACGTTATGTATTAGATGTTTACTCAATACCTGCACCCCCGTGATTTTGTTCCAACTCTTCAATCATACTGACTAATTTATTTGCAAAACTTTCTCCTGTGATTGCAACTGCTGTCCGTTCTTTCTTGCCGCTAAATTTGCCTAATAATTCTTTCGTTCCAATTTCCTTGACGACCGCTTCATAAAACTTCCCTGCGTCCCGAAATCCCTTTTTTGTGTTTTCCGAAGCATCCTTTGCAACCAGGACGAGTCTTGCTTTGCCCGTTTTGATTGCCTTATCACTCATAAAGGTGCCACTCACGGCTTGACCCGCCTTTACCGCCATTCCCATGAATGAACAAATCTTTCCTTCAGTCATTAATTTCCTCCATTTGTATCTTCAACTTCTCATACACTTCCGTTGGAATCACACAGTCAAACGCACGTTCCAACTTTTTTGTCTTGATTGCCTTGTTGAGACAATCATGATTTCTGCAAACATATGCGCCACGCCCTTGCATCTTTCCGATCAAATCCACCGCGATTTCGGCATCTTTATTCTTCACGACACGTGCAAGCGTTTTTTTCGGCTTCATTTCATGGCAGCCAACGCACATTCTTAATGGAACCTTCTTATTCATCGCCATCATCTGGATCTATCGCTGCCATTTCTGCCGCGACCTCTTCTTCCGCGACGATTTCTTCTGCAACTGCCTCACTGTCGAGATCGTCATCCTCTTCGTCTTCAAAATCATCTTCATCGTATATCTCATCATCATCAGGTAGGAAGTGTCGATCCAATTCTTCGATAAATTGTGCTTCACTCTTGATGTCAATTTTCCAGCCTGTGAGCTTTGCAGCCAGTCTTGCATTTTGTCCATCCTTGCCAATTGCCAAAGAAAGCATATGGTCTGGCACGATAACTCTTGCTGCCTTGCCTTCGTCCATGATATCCACGCGAATGACCTTTGAAGGGCTGAGTGCCGAGGAGATAAATTCTTCTACACTAATGCTCCATTTTACGATGTCAATCTTCTCCCCGTTTAACTCACTGACGACATTCTGGACGCGTGAGCCTCTTGTTCCAACGCAAGAACCAATTGCATCGACGTCTTCGTCTCTGGAGAACACTGCGATTTTGGTTCTAGAACCCGCTTCTCTGGCAATGTTTTTAATCTCTACGATTCCATTTTTGATTTCAGGCGCTTCCAATTCAAATAAACGTCTGACCAATCCTGGATGAGAACGGGAAACCCGGATGATGGTTGCTTTGGTAGTCTTTTTGACCTCTGTGATATAGAATTTCATGCGTTTTCCAAACGTATACTGTTCTCCGCGCACGGTTTCATTTTCCGCCATCACGGCTTCCGCCTTACCAATATCAACGAAGATATCCGTCCGTTGCTTTGCACTGGCATCTTCTCCATCGCGTTCTTTATAGAACTTTCTTTCTGCCCTCTGGATGACGCCCGTCATGATGTCATTTTCTTTCACTTTAAACTCTTCATAAAGATTCGCTTTTTCAGCCTCTTTGATTTTCTGAATAATCATGTTTTTCACATGGACAATGCCTGTTCTTCCAAACCCTTTTGGGGTGCTAGGAAAGTCAATGGTGTCGCCATCTTCTGCTTCCGGCCATTTTGCTTTTGCTTCCGCCAACGACATCTGCGTGCTCGGATCCGTCACCTCTTCTACAATGGTGACTTCCTTCATCACTTCAATATCGCCTGTCTCCTCGTTGATTTCAATTTTCACAACCTGATTTTGACCATATTGTTTCTTATATGATGTCGCTAACGCCTGTTTTAATGAATCCAAAAGATAATCCCTCGAGATTCCTTTCTCCTTCGCCAACATATCTAATGCGGCTAAAAATTCTTCACCCATGTCACACTCTACCTCCATTTAAAATTATATTCAAAACACGATTTTTCGTTTTACAGTTGCAACGATTGCCTTTGGGAACTCTCTCAAGACGCCTTCCATATCGATTGCGACAACGGTCGTGTCTTCTCGTGTCCTGAGACCAATCAATGTCCCCTCAAAAAATTTCTTCCCATCCTCAGGTTGAAACAGTTGTACTTCAACCAATTCTCCCTCATACCGCTCAAAATCTCTCGCCGTGCGAAACGGTCGGTCTAGTCCTGGCGAAGACACTTCTAATGTATACGGCTCTGCAATCGGGTCCACTCGCTCCAGTTCCTCATCCATCAATTTGTTCACCGCCACACAGTCATCAATGGAAACGCCCGCCTCGTTGTAAATATAGATACGAAGAAAAAGTTCTTTCCCTTCGCGCACATATTCCACCTCGACTAGCTCAAGTCCTAGTGACGCGACGATTGGTTTTGCAAGTTGCTCTATGATGTCTTTGACTCTTGCTTTCGCCATGTTTCCCTCCAATTTTTATCCTTCATGCACAAAGAGTGGGAATTCCCACTCTTCAGCAAAACGAATACAAAAAGTTCAAATTGATTATAGCAAACTATCGCATTGATTGCAACTTTTTTTACTAAATCGGTGTCGGTGACGGTGTCATGATTGGTGTTGGAGTAGCGACTGGTGTTGGCGACGGTGTTACGACTGGCGTTGGCGAAGATGTCACGACAGGCGTTGCCGTAGGTGCTAGCGTTGGCGCAAGTGTTGGAGCACCTTCTGGTGCGAGTTGTAAGCTTGCAAAGAATTGATCTTTCAGGATGACAAAATCATCGTAATCATCTTTGTTGTATTCTTCATCTTCCATATCAATCGTGAAATTTACTTCATAAATTTTTGAATAAAGTCTGAATACATAGTATTCATCAATTAATATGGTTTTCAATGCGTCATCAATAATACTCACTTTGATTTTGACTGCTGGCAGTCCATCTAACATCACATCTTCAACAACAGGAACGACAAGTGGTCCAGAGAATTCTTTCAAATTATCTAAGATATCATTGACCGATGCATCCACATTGACGTCGTAGTCCACATCATCCGCATAGATTGAAGCATAACAACGATTATCCATATTGATTGGGTTGCCTAAATACATATAGGAACTATAGGTATATTTTTCAGCAAACATCCCGACCGGGATTGTATATCTAAGATCAGCCTGCGCCGCTTTTCCACCAAACACGAGTGGTCCGAAGTTGCTTCCAGAAGTGGTCTTCGTGTTCGTAATCGAAGTCAAAATCTTAGAAACCTTGGCATTCATCGATGTGTTTCCTTTTGCCTGACATACATCAATTTGATAAGCTACGGATTGTTTGACCGCCACTAACTTTTTGACCGATGCCGTATAGGAAGATTCTCCAGGTGCGAGTAATCCGTTTATTGAAGTAGCCTTGTATTCATAAGTCTTTTTCACGCCAGGAAATTTCCCAATCTTTGTCGAATTCAACCCAATGATTTTCCCGCCCGATTCATCAAGTGCTTTCTTATCAAGCGATTTGAGCGTTTCTTTCTGAATGAAGGAATCTGACATTCCAGTTCCCGAATAGTCTACATAGCGAAAGAAAATACTTGCCCGTTTTCCTACCCCCGAAACTTTTGGAGATCTGATATAGTAATACGAAGCGAGATATGTAGACATGTAAGCACCGGCTTGCCAATCAGAAGGGATTTTCATGGTATACCCATCCATTTTCATCGTCCCATACTGTGTTTTTGGGATTTCTGATTTTTTCGGCGATTTCTTTACTATAAAGGACATTGTGCTGCTATAAGCAGAGATGGTGTATTTAAATTTATATGTCCCGTCACTGACATATTTCTTTTTCGCATTTTTCCCGTCCCATGAGTACATAGCCATATCCTCATTGGTTTTCGTGATTTTTGTAATGGCAACGACAAGTTTATTTTTCGAATCATAGACGCCTACTTTCGGGCTGTAATAATCCGAATAATCAATGGTCCAAAAAGAGACTTTCTTGGTACCCCCATATTGGAAGATGTCTTTTGTTACCGATAGAATGGTAGGATAATAGTGAATGGTATTTGCACGAACCGTCGCAGGCGCAATCACGATGAGTGAAGTAATAAATACAATAGCTAGTAATAAGCTCATACTTTTTTTCATTTTTTTCATTGTTTTCTCTCCTTATTTCGCGATTTTTAAAGAAGCAATCATAGCATCTTTGGTTGCAATGAATCCGGTAATCGTATCTTTATCATATAGTTTTTTTTCTGCATTAATGGTGACATAAAAAGTATACACCACATTGCTTTTTTCGAACATATAATATTCCTGTATATCAGCCCATTGAAAACGTTCATTCAAATAGGATACTGAGACTTTCTTAAAAGCAACGCCGTCAATCGTGACATCTTCCACTTTTGGGGTCGTATTCGGCAACCCACGCAGCGAGTCTTTTGTAGAACTCACCATTGTTTCAAAAGACTCCTCTGAAGTATCTGACTCATAAAATCCAGCTTGAAATCTAGAATCTTGATAAATCGGATTTCCATAGCCCAGGGTCTGATACGTCTCTCCTGACCAATCATCCTCATAAGCAATTGCGAAAAATCCTGTCGGGAGTACAAGGGAGAACGGTGCAGACACGACGGTGCCTGTTGTTTGAATATCCATGCCGTAAAACTCTTGAGAAACACTTGGATCTACATCGGAATATTTGACTGAATCCATAATCGTTTTATATATGGAAGCACACCCCGTGTACCCTACTCTACATGCAAGCTTGATGTTAAACATCATTTTGCTTCTCAATGTGAAGGAGTCTGTCACTGCAGCCTCAAAAGAACTCATTGACATTCTTCCTGGCAAATTATACGAATTGTATTCATAATTCTTAATGGTACTAGAGATGCCTCCAATGGTCTTTGTCGACGTGCCAATGACTTTCCCTGCATAATATCCTTGTACGCGATCATCGGATGCTTTTAAAGTCTCTTCTTTGATGAAGCTATCTGTAAAATCGGTTGCACTATAATTCTTATAGGAAAAATAGATTTGCGCTTCTTTTCCATTGGAAAGAGGGGAATAAATATAAATGAGACGCCCCTGAGACCCGTAAGAGTAATTGACAATCCACGTAGAGGGTATTTTTACGGATATTCCATACATTTTCAAAAATCCGTATTTGTTTGCATTCGTATCCGAAGCCAGAAGTTTTTTCTTGACTTTAAAATAATACAGTTTGTAGGATTTTCCAACAGTTGCCTTGAATTTATAGGTGCCGTCTGCCACATACTTCTTGGCTGTATCCTTTCCATCCCAGGACACTGTCATAATTGACATAAAATATCCGTCATCCGAAAATGTTCGAATAAGTTTGTTTTTCGAATTGAAAATTTGAAATTTAACATTTTCTTCATAATTAGGATTTGAAACTGTAAAACTGATTGACTTCCCTGGTCCATACTGAAAAACACTTTGCGAAACCGAAATAATAGAAAACGTCTGAAAATCTCCAGTATCCGCCTTAACCGAGACTGGCGCAGGTGTAATGACTACAATTGAAAATCCAAGCACAATAGCCAAAATCTTACAAATAATCTTTTTCATAAATTCTGCTCCTTTTTTTGTTAAAATCTAGACAAAATATAACACGTTCACTTTAAAATAACAAGCACTTTCGACAAAATTTTCCATTTTAAATTTGATTACATAAACAAGGTCATTTGACTCGATTCAGGTAGATCTTCGATGCACCCATGTTCAATCAAAATTTCGATTAAACTCTTCGAAATTCCCATCTTATTCTTCAGCTCGTCTTGCGAAAGAAAGACCTGATTCGCCCTCTTCTTCACGATGTTTTCGGATGCAACCATCCCCAGGCCAGGCAAAGCATTGAGTGGCGGTCTCAACTTGCCATCTTCAATGAGAAATTCCTTTGCTGCTGACTGATAAAAATCAACGGGAAGGAAGGAAAAACCGCGCGCATTCATTTCGATGACAACTTCTAAAATGGTCTCTACGTTTTTCTCTCTAGCCGTCATCAATTTGCCCTTCGCCCTAATTTCAACCAACGCCTTTTTCGCTACTTCTTTTCCATGACACATCAAGGATGCATCAAATTCATCGGCTCTCACCGTAAAATAAGTTGCGTAAAATTCAATCGGATAATACACCTTATACCAGGCAATCCGGAACGCCATAATCACATAGGCGGTTGCATGCGCTCGAGGAAACATATAACTAATTTTATGACACGATTCAATGTACCATTCCGGAATGCGATGTATGCGCATCACTGCTTCGTCATCCTCTTTGAGGCCCTTCCCTTTTCGGACCTGCTCCATTATGTCAAAAGCATGTTTCGGTGGAACGCCGCAGTGTGTTAAAAAAGTCAAAATATCATCTCTGCAACAGATTGCTTCTTTCAAATTGCACACGCGCTTTTCAATGTTCTCTTTCGCGTTTCCAAGCCATACATTAGTACCATGGGACAGCCCAGAAATTCGAATGAGCTCAGAAAAATATTTTGGTCTGGTATCCACAAGCATGTTCCTCACAAAAGAAGTCCCGAATTCCGGTACTGCAAAAGTGCCGACATCGGAATCAATGTCTTTTGGTGAAACGCCCAACGCTTCCGTTGAACTGAACAACGTCATCGTTCTTTTCTCTCCTAGTTCGATGCCAAGCGGATCCACCCCAGTTAGTGTTTGCAGCATACGAATGGCGGTCGGATCGGCATGTGCCAAAATATCAAGTTTCAAAATGCTCCCGTGTAGAAAATTATAGTCGAAGTGTGTCGTGATTTTGTCTGAATCTCCTGCATCTGCAGGGCGCTGAATCGGGGTAAAGTCGTACACTTCGTTTTCTTGTGGAATAATCATAATACCACCAGGATGTTGCGATGTCGTTTTCTTAATTCCCTCGCAGCCCAAGGCTAAACGTTTTACCTCTGCGGAATTTGCCGGCAATCCAAGTTCTTCAATATATTTTCTTGCAAACGCCGCAGCGGTCTTGTCCGCGAGACCCGAAATGGTGCCTGCACGAAACACCTTGTCTGCGCCAAACAGTTCCTCCGTATATTTGTGTGCAATACTCTGATACTCCCCCGAGAAATTCAAATCAATATCGGGTTCCTTGTCTCCATTGAACCCCAAAAAGGTCTCAAACTGAATGTCAAATCCATCCCGAATGAGCATCTTCCCACAGTTCGGGCACTCTTTTTCAGGCAAATCCAGCCCACACTCAATATGATCTCCCGATATGAACTCACTGTATTTGCAAGTGCAACGGTAATGCGGTGGTGCTGAGTTGACTTCCGTAATCCCGCTTAAAAAAGCAACAAAGGAGGACCCTACCGAGCCTCTAGAACCAACCAAATAGCCGTCTTCCAAAGACTTCAAAACCAGTTTTTGCGCAATCATGTACATGACCGAAAAGTGATGTGTGATGATGGAATCGAGTTCTCGTTCCATGCGCTGAAAAATAATCTCGGGGAGTGGTTCTCCGTAGAGTTCTTTCGCTTTTTCTTCTGACAGCCTCCGAATGTCTTCTTCGGCCCCTTCAATCTTCGGTGAAAACAAGCCATCTGGAATTGGTTTTACAAGTTCGCATAAATCGGCCACACGATTCGTATTTGTGACAACCACTTCAAACGCCTTCTCCGTACCAAGATATTGAAATTCCTTCAACATTTCGTTCGTGGTTCGAAAGTACAAAGGTGCTTGTAGTTGAGCATCCTCGAATCCCATACTGAATTGCAGCACGCTCCGATAAAGGGAATCGTTCGGATCCAAAAAATGCACGTCACAGGTTGCTACAACTGGCTTGCCCAGTTGATCCCCTAAAGCAACGATCTTTTGATTCACCGCCTCGATTGCGGCCTCATTTTCAAAGGTTCCGTCGCGTATCATAAAAGCATTGTTTCCTGTCGGTTGAATTTCCAAATAGTCATAAAACTGCGCGATTTCTTCAATTTTTTCTTGCGAAGCCCCCTCAACAAACGCTGTGAAAATCTCTCCCGCTTCACATGCGCTGCCCAAGATTAATCCATCTCGATGCTGCTCGATGAGCGCCCTCGGCATTCTAGGCCGTTTGTAAAAATAATTCATATGCGCTTCTGACACTAATTTGTATAGATTTTTAATACCCGCGTCGGTGGTACATAGTATAATGATGTGAAAATCTCTTTTTTTGTTATCAATGGGATTCTCATCAATCAAATACGCTTCAATGCCATAGATGACTTTGAACGGGTCCTCACGTTTTTCATTGATTTTTTTCACCGTTTCATAAGCCACCGGATAGGCCTGTACGACGCCATGATCCGTAATTGCCATTGCTTTATGCCCCCAAGCAGCTGCCCGCAGGACATAGTTTTCAATGTCTGTCACCGCGTCCATGGCACTCATTTTTGTGTGCAGATGCAACTCCACACGCTTTTCTGTTGCGACATCCGTCTTTTGAATTCTTTCAGCGATTACAAGGTCCTTTGCCATAAAGACTTGTTCTTTCGAAAACGTATCATAAATCAGGTCGCCTCGAAAGCGCACAAAAGTCCCCTTCTTTACTAGGTCCTTGATTTGTTTGAATTGATTTTTCTTCACGAATAATTTCACAGTAAAAGAAAACGTGTTGTCCGTCACATCCATGAGCACCAGATATTTTTCATTTTTAATGATGCGTTCATCGATCGATAACACAATGCCTTCACATGTCGTTCTACCCAAATCGGCGCGCACATTACGCATCGGCACGGAAAGATCAAAAATCTCTTTGCCGACAAGAAGATTTTCATTGATGACAATTTCCTGATCCCCTTTTTGCCCGTTCCGCTTGGTTTGCATCTCACAATAGATTCGATTGAGTTCGGCATTGTGGTTCTCAACTTCTAATTCATCGCACGTCTCATCAGAAAAATCAAAGCGCCATTTCTTGCCGAACAAGGTCTCAGCCAGCTGTTCCATGATCTCTTTGCAAAGATGGTTCATCATAAACGCGCCACGCCTTTTCAACGTCACATAAGCAAACTCGTCCTTGACTTCGAGTTGCGCCTCTTCCAAAAACCCTTTTGCAACAGGACATAAAATCGCCACTTCATCAAAAAACTCGCCTTTGTATTTTTGTAACCGTTCCTCTGGTTTATCCGTCGACAGCACCGTAATATCTGTCTCAATGGAAAAGGTTTCAAGAAATGAATTCCCATTTTGAATGAGCGCTGCCTTTACGGTCAAGGCAAAAAGATCAATCTCCTTACGCGCCACAAATGTTTCCGTGGAACATTTGACCACCAACTTCTTGTTTTCTTTATCTAATGAAATCCCGTCTAATTTCAGATTTCCAGTATTCATATCCATACACCTGTCCTATTAAAAATTCTCAACTTCTTTTAGAAGCTCTGCTACAAGATCTTCTTGCGGAATTTTCTTCACGATTTCCCCCTTTCGAAACAAAATAGCGACGCCGTTCCCGCCTGCGATACCAATGTCCGCCTCTTTGGCTTCTCCTGGTCCATTGACGACACAACCCATAATCGCGACCTTGATGTCTTTTTTACAGTACTTCAATGCGGCTTCCACTTGTTCTGCAATCCGAATCAAGTCAATCTGACAACGCCCACAAGTCGGGCATGAGATAATCTCCACCCCTGTATGACGCAGGCCGATTGCTTTGAGAATTTGAATTCCCGTTGCCACTTCATTCACAGGATCACTCGTCAAAGAAACACGAATGGTATCGCCAATCCCCTCAGACAAAAGTGTCCCAATACCGATGGACGATTTAATCGTTCCCGTCATCAACGTACCCGCCTCGGTCACTCCCAAGTGGAGTGGGTAGGAACGCTGCGAAGCAAGCAAACGATAAGCTGCAATGGTCATTGGTACGCTGGATGCTTTCAAAGAAATCACGATGTCCTTGAAGTTCAATTCTTCTAGGATTTTAACGTGACCCAGTGCACTTTCTACCATGGCTTCCGCAGAGGGTCCTCCATACTTCGAAAGGATATCCTTCTCAAGAGAGCCAGCATTTACGCCAATCCGCATTGGGATGCTTCTCTCTTTTGCAGCTGTCACAACTTGTTTGACTCGATCTAAATCCCCAATATTCCCTGGATTAATCCTGATTTTATCCACGCCGTTTTTGATGCATTCCAGCGCTAAGCGGTAATCGAAATGGATGTCTGCTACAATTGGTACGTGTTTCACAATCATCTTTATGGTTTCAAGCGCTGTCGCCGCTTCCATATCTGGTACCGCAACCCGCACAATATCACACCCCGCCTCAGCGAGGGAGTTGATCTGTTCTACTGTCAGAATGATGTTTCTCGTGTCCACATTCGTCATAGACTGCACCGAGATAGGCGCAGTGCCACCGATGGCGATGCCGCCAACGTTCACTTGTGAAGACGTCCTTCGGTTGCTTCCGTAATCCATGTCGCATCATCCTTTCACACGGTTAGAAAAATTTCATAATATCCATGACCGTCACAACGGCCATTAAACTTAGCAACAAACCTAATCCAATAAACGAAATGATTGCTTCTTTTTCTGGTTTGAGTTTCTTCTTGGTGAAGATCTCAATCACCAGCAGTAAGATTTTGCTGCCGTCCAACGCCGGGAATGGAAGCAAATTAAAGACTCCAAGGCATAAACTGATAAACGCGCCCGTCAACATTAAGGCATATAAGTTATCCCAGAAACTTGGAGAATACGTCATCACATCGCCCATCGTCCGCACCATGCCAACAGGTCCAGAAAGTTCGGTAAAAGAAACCTGCCCTGTAAACAGCCATCCAATGGTGTAAAAATTACTGCGCATGACGGAAATACAGTAATTGACGGAGGCCCCGACGACTTCGATTGGATTTCCCTGTGCTTTCTGAAAGCCAATCCCAAGATTCATATCTGGTGTCTTTGCTGGTGCGATGGTAAAGCTGACCTCTTTGCCGTCCCTTAGGACGACTAGCTTCATTTGTTTATCTTGATTTGCTTGTACGTACTCGCTTGCTTGCTTATTTGTGCTCATGGAAATGTCATTGATCGACGCTATCACATCACCCTTTTTCACTCCAGCTTTACTCGCTGGGGTGTCCTGCGTCACGGCCTCAATCGCTGATTTTCCAGTCGTCGTCTGTCCAAATTGAATGCCCAAGAGATATCTCGCTTTTGGAATGACGGAAAACTGTAACGGTTTTTCGAAACCAGGTCTTTGCACAACGATTGGAACCGGCTCATAACTTTTCACATAGGTGAAAAGTCCATAGTCGATTGCTGGTTCATAAACATCAACGCCCTTCACGGAAAGCAGTTTATCCCCGTCTCGGATGCCCGCGGCATAGGCAGGACTGTCTGTGCCCTGTAATTTGACTGCATTCACAAAAAAGCCGCTAAACGCAGTGACGATAATCACGATGATCAGTGCAAAAAGTATATTTGTCACTGGACCCGCAGCGATGACTGCCGCTCTTTTCGCTGGGTGTTTTTGATTGAAGGATCCTTCGTCTTTGGAAGAGGTCTCCTCCCCTTCCATCCGCACCATGCCGCCGATTGGAATCATGCGCAGGGAATACTCCGTCTCTTTGCGTTTCCATTTCAAAATCTTCGGCCCCATAAAAATCCAGAACTCAAGTACCTTAATCTTGAAAAATTTCGCGACACTAAAATGCCCCAATTCATGCACCATAATTAACACACCGAGCACCAATAACGGCACTATAATCTGTAAAATCGTGTTCAATACTTCAATCATACCCTAACCTCCAATGATAATTTTCTCGCCTGTGCATCCGTCCAAAGAATCTCTTCGAGCGTCGGACTATCGATCACTGCATGCGTTTGCATGACGGCGTCAATCAATCGTGCAATGCCCAAAAAGGAAATCTTCTCTTCTAGAAACAGCTGTACCGCAACTTCATTTGCCGCATTTAAAACCGTTGGCATGGTGCCGCCGACTCGAATCGCGTCATACGCCAGCTGTAAGCAGCGAAACTGGTTGCAATCTGGCTTTGAAAAATCCAAGTGTCCCACCTGCACAAGATCCAGTGGTTCCAACCCGCCCGCCATGCGGTTCGGCCATGTTAACGCCAGTTGAATCGGCAACTTCATATCCGGCAACCCGAGCTGCGCCATCACCGAGGTGTCCTGAAACTCCACGAGTGAATGCACGATGCTTTGCGGGTGGATCACCACGTCGATTTGCCCCGGCAAAACATCAAACAACCATCTTGCTTCGATGACCTCTAGCCCTTTGTTCATCAACGTCGCCGAGTCAATGGTGATTTTGCTGCCCATCGCCCAGTTTGGGTGTTGCAATGCCATTGCGGGAGTGACCCCTTCCAATTCTACACGACTTTTCTCGCGAAACGGACCGCCCGAACAAGTCAAAATGATCCTTCGAATGGCTTCGCGATCATTGCCCATCAAACACTGGAAGATTGCGGAATGCTCGCTGTCCACAGGCAATAATAGCAAGTTGCGTTTGCGCATCTCCTCCATCACAATCGCGCCAGCCGTCACGAGGACTTCTTTGTTGGCCAGCGCAATGTGTTTGCCCGCTTTAATGGCTTCGAGCGTCGGCATCAAACCCGCTATGCCCACGATGGCGGATACCACGCATTCCGCAGCCGCAACCCGCGCAACTTCAAAAATGCCTTCCTCGCCCCACAACACCCGCGTGCCAGACCCTGCAACCAGTGGCGCAAGTTGATTTGCATCTTCCTGTGTGCGCACCGACGCGACTTCCGGACGAAACTCCAAGATTTGCTCCTGCAAAACAGTCAGATTACTGCCCGCCGCCAACCCAGAAATGCGGATGTCAAATTCCCGGCAAACTGCAATCGTCTGTGTACCGATGGAACCTGTGGATCCTAGAATGCTAATATTATGAAACATAAGTCACCTCTATTGAATAAACAACGCAAGAAATCCATAAATCAACGGGCTGATGAATAGGATGCTGTCAAAGCGATCCAGTACCCCACCATGTCCTGGTAAAAACTTTCCAAAATCCTTAATCCCTGACTTTCTCTTAAACGCGGACATAGCCCAGTCGCCCAGTTGCGAAAAAATCCCACAAAGTGATCCCAACAAAACCACAAGGTAAATATTGAGATTGTTGAATGATTTTTGATTGATATACGCAAAAATCACAATGACGATGGAGCAACCGATGACGCCCCCAATGGTGCCTTCCAGAGATTTTTTTGGTGAAACCAGTGGCAAAATCTTCGTCTTCCCAAATGCGAGTCCTGTCATCCAAGCAAACGTGTCAGTCGCCCAGGCGCCAATAAACGCTATCCAAATCAACATCTGTCCATCGGTCAAGGAGCGAATGAGGACGAAACTCGTAAAAGCGAGCACGATGTAGATGGTTCCAAGCACGGTCGACGCGATATCCCCGCTTGATGTATGCTCGATGTTGAAGACCAGAATGATAAACAGAACCGCCGTTGAGGCGAAGAACGCCAAATAGATTCCGGCAATCGGGAGCACGTAGTGGTACTGTGTTTGCAAAGAAATGATTGGCACGGCTGCACACCAGATAAACCCGAAGATTTTGAGGGGTTTAAAGCCTTCTTTGCGGAACGAGTTAAACAATTCGTTGATTGCCAATGCGGCAAGCAGGCCGCAAGCAACCGCGAAAATTTCAATCGACGCGAAGGTCACGACCAAGAGAATGGCCACTGCTGTCAAACCCGAAAAAATTCTCAGTCCCACCTACTCATCTCCCTCCGAAACGCCGGTCTCTCTCTTGATAATCAATGATTGCTTTGTACAGCTCCGCGTCACTAAAATCCGGCCAGAGCACCGGGGTGAAATACAACTCTGCATAAGCACTTTGCCAGAGTAAAAAGTTGCTCAGCCGCTGCTCACCGCTCGTACGGATGAACAAATCCGGATCCGGTGTGCCAACCGTATAGAGCTCTGCGCCAAATACCGCTGCGTCAATCTCGTCTGGCTTCAGTTGCCCTTCGACGGCCTTTGTGGCCAACGCCCTTGCTGCCGCAAGAATCTCATCGCGGCTTCCATAATTAATCGCCACATTGACTTCCAAAGATTTGTTGTTACAGGTCGCATCATGCACGATTTTTACTTGATTTTGAATCTCTTGTGACAGGACTTTGACATCCCCAATCACCCGAATTCGGATATCTTTGCCTTCCATCTCACGCTCGTAATTGATGAGAAAATCCAACAACAATCCCATCAACGTGTCTACTTCTTCTTTTGGTCTTGCCCAGTTCTCCGTAGAAAATGCATAAAAGGTCAAATGTTTCACGCCCATGTCTCCACAGATGCGAACCATTCGTTTTAATACTTTTGCGCCTTCGTTGTGCCCTAGGTTACGAGAAAGAAAACGCTGCTTTGCCCATCTTCCGTTGCCGTCCATAATAAACGCGATATGCGTCGGAAGTCTTGCCATATCAACCGCTTGCTTCTTCTTTTCGCCTTTGCCTTGACCGAACCAAGCCACCCGTTTCACTCCCCATTTATTGCAAAACCCCTCTGTTTTCGAGGGGCAGAATCGTCTGAATCAAGTCAAAACCAAAGTTACACTTCTAATATTTCTTTGTCTTTGGCATCCACAATTCGGTCGATTTCCTCGCATTTTTTCTCTGTGTAATGATTGACGTCTTTCTCTAAATCTTTCAAATCATCTTCCGTAATTTCGCTTTTCTTTTTTTGCTCTTTGAAGACATCAATGACGTCGCGCCGATATGCACGAACCGAAATCTTTGCTTCTTCTCCATATTTTTTAACCGTCTTAGTGAGTTCTTTTCTGCGCTCCTCCGTCAACGGTGGAAACGCAAGGCGAATGCACTTTCCATCATTGGATGGATTGATGCCTAAATCTGATTTTTGAATTGCCTTTTCGACTTCCTTAAGCAGGGTCGCGTCCCATGGTTGAATCACAATCATGCGCGCCTCAGGGATCTGAATCGAAGCAACTTGCGCAAGTGGTGTCAACACACCATAATACTCCACTTGCAACTTATCCAAGACATGGGGATTTGCCCTCCCAGCACGGATTGAAGCCAGGTCATCATGCAACGTATGAATTCTCTTTTCCATCTTTTCTGCCATTGGTTGTATCGCAGGGTTTTCCATTTCAAATTCCTCCTTCATCTTGAAAGTATTATAACACAACCATCTTTTATCTTACAATCGTTCCGGCCGAAATATCTCCAGTAATCACCTTCATAATGTTCTCTGGGTCATCAATTCCAAACACGATAATCGGGATTTTGTTTTCTTTGCACAACGTCACCGCCGTATTGTCCATAACTTGCAACTCGTTGCTGATGATGTCCATATATTTCATCTCAGAGAATTTCTTCGCATTGGGATTTTTTTCAGGATCACTGTCGTAAACGCCGTCAATATTCTTAGCCATCAAAATGACTTCCGCTTCGATTTCCGCACCGCGCAACGCAACCGCCGTGTCCGTAGAAAAGTATGGATTCCCTGTGCCGCAAGCGAAGATGACCACACGCCCTTTTTCTAGGTGACGCATTGCCCTTCTTCTAACATATGGTTCTGCAATTCGGCTCATCTCCAAAGCGGTCTGCACGCGTACTGGAATATGGCGCGTCTCGAGCGCATCTTGCAACGCCAACGCGTTGATAACAGTCGCTAGCATCCCCATATGGTCTGCCGTCGTCCGGTCCATTCCTTCCGAAGTCTTTCCGCGCCAGAAGTTGCCGCCACCGACAACCAAACCAATTTCCACGCCCATATCATAAACCGCCTTAATGCTGTCCGTAATCCGGTTGACAATCTCTTGCTTGATGCCAGTCTGTGTCTCTCCTGCAAGCGCTTCCCCACTAATCTTCATAATGACTCTTTTGTAAATTGGTTTGTTCATGTGAATCCCTCCAGTTTTTTTAAAAAAAGGACATATCCTTTACAGAATATGTCCCATGAATTTTGAATGCTTATTTGATTTGTTTCATTACCTCTTCTGCAAAATTCTCTTCCTTTTTCGCAATGCCCTCGCCCATCTCAAAACGCACAAATCTTCGAATGCTGATGTTTTCGCCTATTGTCGCGATTTGCTCCGTCAGCAATTGCTGTACTGTCTTGTCCGGATCTTTAACGAACGCCATCTCAAGCAAACAAACTTCTTTGAAATACTTTTCGATTCTGCCTTCTACCATCTTATCAACGATTTTCTCTGGCTTGCCTTCGTTTAACGCTTGGGCTCTGAGAATCTCTTTTTCTTTGTTCAACTCTTCCATCGGGACTTCTTCCTTCGTGATGTACATTGGATTGTACGCAGCAATCTGCAACGCAATGTCGTGTACGAAGTTCTTGAAGTCTTCGTTTTTCGCAGCAAAGTCCGTTTCGATATTGACTTCGACCAACACACCGATTCTGCCATTGCCATGAATGTACGAATCAACGATGCCTTCTGCAGCGATTCTACCTGATTTCTTTGCAGCTGCCGAAAGACCTTTTTCTCTCAAAAACTCGACTGCCTTATCCATATTCCCACTTGTTTCAACTAATGCTTTCTTGCAATCCATCATGCCTGCGCCTGTGGACTCGCGAAGATCTTTTACCATACCTGCCGTGATTTCCATTGATTTATCCTCCAAATCATTATTCAACTTCTTCTACTACTGCTTTTTCTTCTACTACTTCTTCTTCCTTCGCAGCCTTGGCTTTTTTCGGTGCCTTTGGTGCTGCTGGGGCTTCTTCTACAACTTCTTTTTCCACTTTTGCTTTTTTTGGTTTTGGTGCTGGCGCTTCTTCAGCGACTGGTGCTTCCACAACGACAGGTGTTTCCTCAACGACCGGGGCTACCTCAGCGACTGGGGCTACCTCAGCGACTGGGGCTTCTACAACTGGCGCTACCACGACTGGGGCTTCTACAACTGGCGCTACCACGACTGGCGCTTCCACAACTTCTGGGGCATCCGATACGTAGGCGTTTCCGTAGGAAACAACTTCTGGTTCGCTCGGTGCAACAAAATCTTCACCCTGTCTGCTTTCGATGATCGCGTCTGCGATTTTGCCGGCAATCAATTTGACTGCTCTGATGGCATCGTCGTTTCCAGGAATGACATAGTCCACTTCATCCGGGTCACAGTTCGTATCAACGATTGCGACGACGGTCATGCCAAGTCTTTTTGCTTCAAGAATCGCGTTGTGCTCTTTGCGTGGATCTACAATAAACATCACCGTTGGCGCTTTCTTCATATCTTTGATGCCGCCAAGGTCTCTCTGAAGCTTATCCATTTCTTTCTTTAATTTGATGACTTCCTTCTTAGGAAGCACTTCAAATGTGCCATTTTTCTCTTGGTCCTCAAGTCTCTTCAAACGATCAATTCTCGTCTTGATGGTCTTGAAATTGGTGAGCATTCCGCCCAACCATCTGGAATTCACATAATACTGTCCGCAACGTTCTGCTTCTTCTTTGATTGCGTCCTGCGCTTGCTTTTTCGTGCCTACGAAAATGACTTCTTCGCCATTCATCGCCGCTTCTCTTACAAAATAGTACGCTTCTTCAACCTTTTTTACTGTCTTCTGCAAGTCGATGATGTAAATACCATTTCTTTCTGTGAAGATGTACTCCGCCATTTTCGGATTCCATCTTCTTGTCTGGTGGCCAAAGTGTACCCCTGCCTCCAACAATTGTTTCATTGAAATTACTGATGCCATTACCAATTCCTCCTCGTTTTTGATCCGCCGCTAGGTTCGTCTCCCCAAAACACTTCATTGCTGAAGCAACATTTTAGGAATCCCCCGCGTGTGTGATTAGCGGTAGTAGTGTACCACAAATTCATTGCACCGTCAATGCAAAAATCTCGACATTTTTTTCGGCTAGCGCCG
>JBAXOJ010000001.1:0-44902 GCA_037133315.1 Clostridia bacterium | reverse complement strand
CATCATGACCGCTTAAATTCTTAACAACTAATATTTCCGGCTTTGCACCCGCCATTTCAAATCGTCGAGCGGAGTCAACCTCGCAGTTTGTCCCCGGAAACGCAGGAATGAAAACACGCGGCTGCGCAACGGAAAGTTTTGCACGGGACTGATTTCGAATCGCATAAGTTGAAATGGTAGCATCCATTTCTGGCTCATTGGCTATCGTCGGAAAGATTTTCTCTAACGGCGTGAGCCAAGAAGCCAAACAGTCTTCTAATGAAATTGAAACATCGTTCACGATGATTTCACTCGTCGCTAACGTCGTACCGATGAGAACACCTCCACTTGGGACTGCACCTGCTTCCATCTCCACTAGCAGTGAACCTGTTAAAATCGAAAACAACTGTTCCACTACTTCATCTATAATTTTTACACCAATCATATTGCCTACGGCCATTTCTGTGATCAAAGCGGCAAGTCCACCCGTTTTGACACTGCCGGCAGATAACACTTTACACTGATTTACCGTTCTATATACAGCGATTAATGAATCAATATCGGGCAGACCATTTTCCAGGTACCTTGGTTGAAAGAGAACGAGATTAGAACCGGCTTTCTTTAAATGATTCGTACGAACTTGCTTGATATGACCAGGCGCAAGTGCAAAAGAGACGAGTGTCGGTGGTACATCTAAGTCCTTAAATGTGCCAGACATGCTGTCCTTTCCTCCAATCGCTGCGATGCCTAATTTTTCTTGGATCCACATCGCGCCGAGCAACGCAGCTGCAGGTTTTCCCCATTTTTCAGGGTTCTTTGCGAGTTTTTCAAAATACTCCTGAAACGTCAATCGCACCTTCTCAAAATCAGCTCCCATAGCGACCAAGCGCGTCACCGATTCGATGACCGCGAAAACGGCGCCATGAAACGGACTCCATTTCGAAACTTCTTTTTGAAATCCATGCGCCATAAACGTCACAGTCGTAGTGTCGCCAGTCAGGAGCGGTAATTTCGCAACCATACCTTCCGCAGGTGTGAGTTGGGTTTTGCCCCCAAATGGCATCAAAACGGTACCAGCGCCTATCGTACTGTCAAAGCGTTCTCCCAGCCCTTTTTGAGAGCAGACGTTAAGGTCAGAAAGCGTTTGCATCCACTGCGCTCGCAAGTCGTGCGTCTTTGCGTTTGGCATTGCGCCAATCACCTTCGAAATCTTGACATCGACCTTCTGTGCTACGCCGTTGGTATTGATAAAATCTCTGCATAAATCGACGATATAGATACCGCGCCATGACATTCGTAGCCGGTTGTCATCCGTCACCGTTGCGACGACGGTCGCTTCAAGATTTTCTGCCGCGGTTGCAGCGATGAATTTGGCGACATCTTCCTCGCTCAATACGACTGCCATGCGTTCCTGTGACTCAGAAATTGCAAGTTCTGTGCCATCGAGCCCTTCATATTTCTTTGGTACGAGATCGAGATTGATATCCAACCCGTCCGCAAGTTCTCCGATTGCTACGGAGATTCCTCCTGCACCAAAGTCATTGCAACGTTTGATCATGCGACTGACATCTGGATTTCGAAACAAACGCTGGATTTTGCGTTCTGTAGGAGGATTTCCTTTTTGCACCTCTGCCCCACAACTTGCAAGAGATTCTTCATCATGCTCTTTTGACGAACCGGTCGCGCCACCGCATCCGTCTCGACCTGTTCGACCCCCAAGTAAGACAATCTGATCCCCTGCCTGTGGACGTTCGCGTCTGACATTTGCTTTTGGCGTGGCACCGACAACAGCACCAATTTCCATCCGTTTTGCGACATATCCTTCGTCATAAATTTCGGCGACTTTGCCTGTGGCAAGGCCAATTTGATTTCCATATGAGCTATAACCCGCCGCAGCTACCGTCGAAATCTTGCGTTGTGGCAGTTTGCCTGGCAACGTTTCTGAAAGTTTTTTCCTAGGATCTCCACTGCCTGTGACGCGCATCGCCTGATAGACATAGGAACGACCGGACAACGGATCGCGAATCGCACCGCCTAGGCACGTCGCAGCGCCACCAAACGGCTCAATTTCGGTCGGATGATTGTGGGTTTCATTCTTGAACATCACGAGCCAGTCCTCGTGCTTTCCATCAATCTCCGCGTTCACCACGATCGAGCAAGCATTAATTTCTTCCGATTCATCTAAATCATCCAGTTTGCCTTGTAGGCGTAGGTGTTTCATGGCAATGGTCGCCATATCCATGAGACAGACTGGTTTTTTTGAAATGCGCGCACCGTATACCGACTCGCGTGCCTTAAGATACATCTCATAAGCCTCTTGAATGGGTTCTGTCGATGGATCTGCTTCAATTTCTAAGTTTGCAATATGCGTCAAAAACGTTGTATGCCGGCAATGATCTGACCAATAGGTATCCAGCATACGAATCTCTGTGATCGACGGATTTCGTCCCTCTTCGTCTCTGAAATAGGTTTGTGTAAATGCCAAGTCCTCAAACGACATCGCCAACCCCATCTCTTTAAGAAAGGTAGCAAGTTGCACTGGTGAAAAAGATGTGAATCCGTCTAGAATCTCCACGTCCTCCGGAACATCAAGCGTCAATTCCAGTGAATGTGGCTTTGCAAGTTCCGCTTCGCGCGAGTCAATCGGATTGATAATATAATCTTTGATCTGGGTCAATTCATCCTTGGAAAGTTCCCCCATCAATACAATCAATCGCGCGGCTCTGACAATCGGGCGTTCCCCTTCGGTTAACATCTGGATGCATTGCGTCGCAGAATCGGCTCTTTGGTCATATTGGCCGGGCAAAAGTTCAATCGCAAACATGCTGCTTACAGTTTGCGCGGGGTATGTTTCGTCAAACACGAGATCAACCGTCTCCTCAGAAAAAATGGTGTGCTTTGCTTTTGTATAATCCGCATCCGAAATGCCTTCTACATCATATCGAATCACGATTTCCAACGTTGCTAACGCGCGGATATTTAAGTTGTCCTTTAAATCTTTTAACAAGGCTTTTGCTTCGATGTCAAAACCCGGTTTCTTCACTACGAAAACTCGCTTCACTTGTGTCTCTAACGGCATGCAATTTCACGTTCCTTTCAAATAAATACGATAGTAGAATATTACCACAAAGGCGATGTGATGACAATTATTTCGAGAAAGGCTTGATTACTTGTTTGATTTTCTATATATTATTAAGAAAGAAAACTGCTTTCGCATGTTCGAAAGACAAGGAGGAATTGCAATGAGCCAATTGTATCTTAGTTATGTTCATGAAAAATTCAATGAAAAGGGCGAATTGACAGAATTCAAATTAACCGCACCCGATACCTTCAATTTTGCATATGATGTTGTAGATCAACTCGCAAAATCAACGCCAAACGCAGTTGCAATGGTCTGGTGCAACGAATCAGGGGAAGAACACACCTTCACTTTTTCTGATATGAAAAGAGAAAGCGATAAGGCTGCGTCCTTTTTTCTCGAACAAGGGATTCGAAAAGGCGACTTTGTCTTGATGATTTTAAAGAGACACTATCAATTCTGGTTTGCTGTCAATGGGTTACATAAGATTGGTGCCGTAGGAATCCCTGCAACCAACCAACTCTTGGTCAAAGACTTGATTTATCGCATGAATTCTGCTGATGTGAAAGCAGTAATCTGCACTGCAGATGGTGATATTTCTGATTTTGTTGATTTGGCACAGGAGTCGTGCCCTACCCTAGAAATTAAAATCATCGTAAAGGGCGAGAAATCGGGCTGGGGTTCTTTTGAGAACGGATGCGCGAAAGCAAAACCATTTATAAAACCGACGGGCGAAGATTATCCTTGTGGAACAGACCCGATGCTACTCTACTTTTCCTCGGGTACGACGGGCATGCCGAAAATGGTCCTGCTTGATTTCTTTTATCCACTCGGGCACATCCCAACGGCAGCTTATTGGCATAACATAAAGCCTGGCAAGCTTCACTTTACGGTCTCTGAGACTGGTTGGGCGAAATCCGTTTGGGGGAAAATTTACGGCCAATGGATTATGGAAGCTCCGATTTTCGCATTTGACTTTGATCGATTCAATGCAAATGACATGCTGGAAAAGATCCAGAAATACAAGATTGCCACCTTCTGCGCGCCACCAACCATTTATCGCTTCTTAATCAAAGAGGATTTATCCAGATTTGATTTGTCTTCTTTGGAACATGTGACAACTGCGGGCGAAGCCCTCAATGCAGAAGTCTATCAGCAATTTCTAAAGAACACTGGCCTCAAGTTAATGGAAGGATTCGGCCAAACTGAAACCACGCTGGCACTTGCTACCTTCCGATGGATGGATACGAAGCCTGGTTCGATGGGTGTACCATCTCCCCTTTTTGATATTGCTCTCGTGAACGAAAACAACGAAACCGTCAACGATGGCGAAGTCGGACAGATTTCCATCCGTACGCACAACGGCGTACCATACGGAATGTTCCACGGTTACTTTAAGGACCAAGAAATGACTGATAACGCATGGTACGATAACGTATATCATACGGGCGACATGGCAACGCGAGATGAGGACGGGTTTTATTGGTATGTTGGCCGCGCCGACGACATCATCAAGAGTTCTGGCTATCGCATAGGACCTTTTGAAGTGGAAAGCGTCATTATGGAACATCCTTCTGTCCTAGAATGTGCTGTGACAGGCACCCCCGACCCTTTGAGAGGCCAAGCAGTCAAGGCAACAATCGTTTTGGCAAAGGGCTACACGCCTTCCAAAGAACTGATGCACGAAATTCAGGAGCACGTCAAGACGCAGACGGCTCCCTATAAATATCCTCGCGTCATTGAATTTGTGACCGAACTTCCTAAAACCATCAGCGGGAAAATCCGCAGAACAGAAATTCGTGAAAGGGACAATTAATGTCCCTGTAAAAGCGTTGTACTCCGCTCAATAAAGCGTTTCATCGCCTCTGGCGAAAGTGACCTTGTCTGCAATATGGCAAGGTCATAAATATATCCTGCCATTAATTTTGCTTTTTCTGTAGATTGTGGGTCTTTGCTCATTTTTATCAACGATTTCACAAGTGGATGATTCGAATTGAGGACCAGTACCTCCGACTGTGGAAACATGTTTCCCATGTCCATCCCACCAAAGTTCTTGCTCATTTCAGCAAAACGTCGCGACTCTTCGGATTGTTCCAAAAATGCAGGAATGCCTTTTGATTTCAGAGATTTGACTGCGACTTTGACCTCTCCGTTTTCCTTTTTGAACGCTTCACTATCAACGTCAAGCAAGCCCTTGACAAAGTCAACTAGCTTTGTGGCTTTCTCCTCATCTAGTTCCTTTCCTTCGTGTTTCAATGATTCAGAGATGTCTGCATCAATTCCTTTAAAGTGAAGTCCTTTGACCTTCATTTCAAGAAAACTAATGAAGTGAGAATCAATCATCGAATCAAGGACATATGCCTCCAATTTATGCTCTTTAAATGTAGCAATATACTGCGCCTGATTTTTCTGATGACTAACATAATAAATCGTCTGCTGGGCATCCTCTGTCTCGGGTGAAATTTCTTTTAATGTCTTGTATTGATCGTTGATCGACTTGAATAGAACGACATCTTTGACACCTTCAAAGAACTTTTCATCTCTCAAACAGCCATATTTCACAAATGGACTAATGTCATCCCAATATTTTCGGTAGCTTTCGAATTCCGTATCACAAAGTGTATTCAGTTTGTCAGAAACCTTTTTCGTGATGTGAGTCGCAAGTTTTTTTATCGTACCATCATTCTGGAGAAAGCTTCTTGAGACATTCAGTGGCAAGTCCGGACAATCTAAACATCCCTTTAACAACATCAGAAATTCGGGAATCACTTCTTTCACATTATCGGCAACAAACACTTGATTATAGTATAGTTTGATTTTCCCTTCGCTGCTTTCAAATTCATGCTTTAATTTCGGGAAAAACAAAACGCCTTTCAAATTGAATGGATAGTCAAGATTGAGATGAATCCAAAATAACGGATCGTTGAAATCATGAAATGTCTTTTTGTAAAACTCCTTGTATTCTTCATCCGTGCATTCCTTCGGGTTTTTCATCCAAATCGGATGGATCTCGTTAATCAATTCTAATTGAGGAACTTCTTCTTCTTGACTTTCTTCTCCGGCTCCCACTTCTTCAATATAAATTTCAACGGGTAAAAACTCAAAATATTTAATTAATGTTGATTTCAAGGTCTCTTTTTCAAGAAACTCTCTGCTATCTTCCGCGAGGAATAACGTCACTTTCGTTCCACGTGTTGCGCGCTCGGAGTCCGAGATTTGGAATTCCATTCCGCCATCGCTTTCCCAACGTACCGCTTTTGCTTTTGCTTGCCAAGACAATGTATCAATGACGACCCTTTCTGAAACCATAAAAGCCGAGTAAAACCCTAATCCGAAATGGCCGATAATTTGCGCATCATCTGTCTTGTCAACATACTTTTCCAAAAAATCCTGAGCCCCAGAAAAAGCAATCTGATTGATATATTTCTTAACTTCATCTGCAGTCATTCCAAGTCCAGTGTCTTCAAAAGATATCGTGTTGTTTGGTTTGTCAATGATGACACAAATTCGATCGCTTTCTTCTGCACTCAGTTTGGCATCACCCATCACAAGTAATTTCTTGTACTTGTTGATTGCATCGCTGGCGTTCGAAACAAGTTCTCTCACAAAAATGTCTTTTTCAGAATACAACCACTTTTTGATAATTGGGAAGATGTTTTCCGCATGAATTGAAATGTTTCCTTGTTCTTTCATTTTATTACCTCCAAAAAATATATGTTTTTTCATACAAATGGACCGATGAGTTCATCGGTCCATGCAAAACGAAAATTCGATTATCCTTTTACTGAACCTAACACAATGCCCTTTGCAAAATATTTCTGTAAAAATGGATAAATCATGAGAATTGGTGCAGCGCCGATGAAAATTTGTGCTGCAATCATGTTTTGTTCTGTAATTACTTCCGCACCAATTTGCCCCGTTTCTGGCGGTTTCAGCGCTTGTGGATCCTTCTTAATCAGTATTTCCTGCAAATAGGTTGCCAATGGTAGAATGGATTTGTTGTTAATATAGATAATGGCAGAGAACCACTCATTCCAGTAGCCAACAACCGTAAACAACGTAATTGTGGCAAGTGCTGGTAGTGAAGTAGGCAAATAGATTTTAAACAAGATCGTCCAGTGCCCTGCTCCATCCATAAAAGCAGCTTCATCTAACTCCTTTGGTAATTGCCTGAAGAAATTAAGTAACAAGATGATTGAGAATACGTGAACAGCACCAGGTACAATCAAGGCTGCCAACGTATCAAAGAATCCTGTCTTATAGACAATATAGAAAGTAGGAATCAGTCCACCGGAAAACAATGAGGAGAAAAAGAAAAACCATACATAGATCAAACGCATTGAAAATTTTCTTTGATCTTGTGAAAGTGGATAAGAACAAATCACAATCAAAAACATGCTTAACGATGTGCCAAATACAACTCTTTGAACGGAAATCCAAAACGCTTGCCAAAATGCGACCTTTGTAATCATGTATTGATATGCAGCAAAGTTAAATTGAAACGGGTAGAATACTTGTTCTCCATTGACCATACCACTATCAACTGGCCAAAGGATAACTTTTCCCGCTTTGATAGCAAGTCCGCTACTAAAGGATGTTGCTAAGACCTGGACCAATGGCAACAAGCACAGAAGCGCTAAGATGATTAGAAAAGAATAATTAAAAAAGGAAAACACCTTATACCCTTTTGAATTCTTAATGATGTTACTGCTTTTTATTTTAGAAAACTTTCTTTTCGACAACTGCTTTTTTGAATCTTTTTCATCAATTTCAGGTGTGGTTAATTCTTTAGACATTGTGACATCTCCTTAAAAAATTTCATATTGAGCAAATCGATACGCCAAGGCATAAGAGACAGAAATCAATATTAATGAAATCAATGCTCTAAATAATCCGACGGCAGCACCCAAAGCCCACTGTGAGTTAGTAAACGAAATACGATACACAAAGGTATCAATAATATCACCTGTGGAGTATGTTGCAACACTATACAAGTTAAAAATTTGGTCGAAACCAGCATTAAAAATACCTTGTAACGACAATACCAGCAAAAGAATGATAATTGGTTTCATCCCCGGTAATGTAATATGCCACATTTGTTTGAATTTGTTCGCACCATCCATCACGGCAGCTTCATATAATGTAGGATCTACGCCAGAGATAGCAGCAAGATAGATTATCGTTGACCATCCAATTTCTTTCCAAATATTCGAGATAATGATGATTGGTTGAAACATCGAGGGACTTTGTATAAAATCGATTCTCTTATATGCAATCAGTGTTGCGCCAGCATCATTTAAATTTGCTTGCGGATTGATATACTGAAAATATGCAAACAAATTATTAATGATACCCGTCGTGCTTAATAATTGAATGACAATACCGGCAAGTATAACCCACGAAATAAAATGCGGTAGGTATAGAATTGTTTGAATAGCACCTTTAACTGCTTGCTTTCTGATTTCATTCAACATCAATGACAGGATGATTGGTGAAAAGAACATGGTAATGATTTTCATGACAGCGATGGTTACTGTGTTGATTGTGGCACTGATGGCCGCCTGGTTCATTGCAACACTGACAAAGTTTCCAAAACCATTGTGACTCGCCCATGGAGAATCAAAAAAGATTGAAAGAAGCGATGTGCCAGAAGAATTGATTGGGTCAAACTTTTGAAAAGCAATGATGACTCCCAGCATAGTAGAGTAATTAAAAACTAGTACGAGAAATATTCCGGGCAGTAGCATCAAGTGCAAAGGCAATGTGGCTTGCCGAACAACACTCTTTCTTCGTGGTTTCTTTACGATTTTTGTTTCCAAAATAATACCTCCAGCCAAATAATATTGTTCTACGGGTAATTATACTTGCTATATTGTAAAATGTCCACAATTTTCTGTGATTTTTTTATATTATTTATACAATCTTTGTGTATATTATATGTAAAAATTTTTAATAAATTTATTCAAATTAAACTTTACTGATAGAAAATTCAATAGTATAATACTTATAGAAGATTCTTTTGTCTAAAAAGAAAATATGATTAATGAGGAGTGTTTCACATGAAGAGATTTGCAAAGGTAATCAGTGTAGTATTAGCAATTGTATTTTTATCTGCAGGAACAGCATTTGCGGAGGCATTAAGTTATAAAATGCCTGCACTGTATGTTGTAAAGACCACAGTAGCGATGAAGATGGATGCGAAGACGCTTGAGTCATCATGGAAAAAGGCAACTAATGTATATGCGACAATGAAGCATTGGGAAACAACAGCAACGAAGAAATGGACGAAGGTAAAACCAGCAGGCGCTGCAAGCGTATCTACGTTGAAGTATCTTTGGGATTCGAAGAACATTTATGTTTACATTGTTGTGCAAGATCCTAAGAATTACACTGGAAGCATCCAGCCAGTAGACTTTGATGCGGTAGAATATCACATCGACGCAAAAAACTGCGACAGAGCGAGTTACAATGGCAAATGTGACGCTCAGTATAGACTTTCCAGACCTTATAAGAGAGCAAACGGCAAGACCTACACTGACGTTTCAGGTTGGGGCGCATACAATGCAGCTGCATTCCGCGTCAATTCAAAATCTATCGGAACGACTACAAGCTACACGCAAGAAGTAAAAATCGTTTTAGCTCACCATGGCGTTGCTACTTTAAAAGCTAAGCAAAAAGTTGGATTTGACATTCAAGTTAACGATGCAAGCCCTGTCACTGCTGGCCGCAGATTCCAAATCGTTTGGAACTCCATGGACAACGCTTGGATCAATCCATCCACAATGGGAACATTAATTATGAAGTAATTGTTTTTTGATTAACCGTGAAACAGGGGTGCCATAAAGGCTCCCCTGTTTTTTTATTAGCAGTCAAAATTCCTTAAAGTTTCCATACAATAATGTAAATTATCACATAGGTGATGTGTATAATAAAGGTACAAAGATTCTTTTGTTTAAAAAGAAAATATTTTAAAGGATGTGTTCGTTATGTTGAAGTTTGCGAGAATTATGTGTGTGGTATTGGCAATCGTCTTTTTATCAGCAGGAACTGCATTTGCAGAAGCGTTGAGCTATAAGATGCCTGCTTTGTATGTTGTAAAAAGCACTGTTACAATGAAGATGGATGGTAAGACACTTGAAAAATCATGGGCAAAGGCATCGAATGTATATAAGACCATGAGCCATTGGGAAACAACTGCTACAAAGAAATGGACGAAAGTAAAACCAGCTGGCGCTGCTAGCGTAACTACGTTGAAGTATCTATGGGATGCAAAAAATATTTATGTTTACATCGTTGTAAAAGATGCAAAGAACTACACTGGTAGCATTGTACCGACTGACTTCGATGCAGTTGAATATCATATTGATGCAAAGAATTGTGATAGAGCTAGTTACAATGGCAAATGCGATGCACAATACAGACTTTCAAGACCTTATAAGAGAGCAAATGGAAAGACCTATACTGACGTTTCAGGTTGGGGCGCATACAATGCAGCAGCATTCCGTGTGAACTCAAAATCAATCGGAACGACAACAAGCTACACGCAAGAAGTAAAAATCGTTTTAGCACACCACGGCGTTGCTACTTTGAAAGCAAAGCAAAAAGTTGGATTTGATATCCAGGTTAACGATGCTAGCCCTGTCACCGCTGGCCGTAGATTCCAGATTGTATGGAACTCGATGGATAACGCATGGATCAATCCTTCCACAATGGGAACTTTGATCATGAAGTAATAAAAGGCAATTCAAATTTTAGGAACTAAAGATAAAGGAGTCCTCACAAGGGGCTCCTTTTTTACGTGATTTACGACCTTTTATTCCATTCACAATTCACTCTTGCATTCCTTAATATACGGTGAATTGTGACATATCTCTACAGTATACTTAAAGTATCAGTTTCTTTTGAATAAGAAAACTGAAACCGAAGGAGTGTTCATTATGAAGAAGTTAGCGAGAATCATGAGTATTGTACTTGCACTAGTTTTTCTATCGTCAGGCACTATTTTAGCAGAGGCACTGAGTTTAAAGAAAGCCTCGATTTATGTAGTAAAGACGACTGTTTCCATGAAGATGGATGGCAAGACCTATGAAAAGTCATGGTCAAAAGCTCCAAATGTAGCAAGTACGATGAGCCATACCATTGTCACTGCGACAAAAAAAGTGGTGAAAGGAACACCAGCAGGAGCAGCAAAAGTGAATACCTTGAAGTATCTTTGGGATTCGAAAAACATTTATGTCTTGATATCAATCAAGGACTTGGAAAATTACACTGGCAGTATTGGTCCTACTGATTTTGACTCGGTGGAATACCATATTGACGCAAAGAACTGTGACCGTTCGAGTTACAACGGAAAATGCGATGCGCAGTATCGTCTCGCACGTCCCTATAAGAGATCAAACGGCAGAACTTATACCGACGTCTCTGGGTGGGGCGCATACAATGCACCAGCATTCAGAGTGAATTCGAAAAGTGTGGGTACTTCGACTTATTATACACAGGAAGTGAAAATCGTACTTTCTCACCACGGCGTATCCAGTCTAAAAGCAAAACAAAAAGTCGGGTTTGATATTCAGGTGAATGACGCGAGTCCGGTCACCGCAGGCCGAAGATTTCAGATTGTTTGGAACTCGCTGGATAATGCTTGGATTAGCCCAAAATCAATGGGGACACTCATTATGAAGTAATTTGAAAACGAGGTACAAAAGATAAAGGAGCCCACAAGGCTCCTTTTTTTATTAGAATTTACGCTTTCTTGCAGCTTCTGATTTCAGTTTTCTTTTGACGCTAGGCTTCTCGTAATGCTCACGTTTTCTAACCTCGGCGAGGACTCCTGACTTCGCGCACTGTCTCTTGAATCTCTTAAGTGCGTTATCAAGTGATTCATTTTCCTTAATGCGAATTTCCGACATGGTATTCCCTCCTTCCGAGTCGTGATTTGTATTACAAACATTTTGTTTACAAAAAAAATTATACTTTAATTTGCATAAAATTGTCAAGCATTATACGAGGTGAATATTCAACTTTGTACCCGCAATCAAATGAAAATGTAAATGTGGTACAGATTGTCCCCCGTTCTCACCAGAATTCATGATCAAACGGTACCCATCCTCATTTACATCCAACTCGGACGCGACATCATTCACAGCTTGTAACAATCGTTTTGAAAGCAACGGATTAGTCGAAACGATATCTTCCAGATTGGAATAATGTGCCTTTGGAATAATAAGTACATGGATTGGCGCGACGGGATGCACATCATGAAATGCCATAAATTCATCCGAATCGTAAACCAGTTTGCTCGGGATTTCCCTGTTTGCAATTTTGCAGAAAATACAATCATTCATGTCATTCGCCCCCTTTATCCTATTTGATTTTTGATTACTTCAAGTCCAACCCGGATTGCATCCGAAATTTTCGAAACATCTTTTCCACCCGCTTGTGCCATATCTGGGCGCCCACCGCCTCCGCCACCACAAGCCTGCGCAGCAGCCTTGAGAACGTTACCACAATGAATGCCATTCGCTAACGCGTCCTTCGAAGCCATCGCGACAAGGATGACGCGTTCTTCAAAGTTCCCAACAAAGAAGACGATGCTTTGCGCCGTTTGATCCTTCACTCGCTCAGCAAGATTACGCAACGTTTCCTGGTCTAGTCCGTCAAAACGTCCCGAGAAAACGGAAACACCTTTGATCAGCAAAGCAGAAGATAGGATTTCATCCAAATCAGAAAGAGCCAGTTTGGTCTTTAACGCTGTGACTTGTTTTTCAGCCTCTTTTAAGGAATGCACCGTTTGCTCCGTTTTTTTGAAAACGTCATTAACTGATGTCTTCAAAAGAGCCGAGATGGCTTGTATCGCATCCACTTTTTCATATAGATATGCGAGCGCATTCGATCCAGTTAACGCCTCAATGCGTCTGACACCAGCTGCAACACCAGTCTCGCTCGTAATTTTGAACAATCCTGCAGTGGCTGTGTTTTTAAGATGCGTGCCACCACATAGTTCTTTGCTGTAGTTTCCAATTGAAATCACGCGAACCACGTCACCATATTTTTCACCAAAGAGCGCAATCGCACCTTCCTCTTTGGCTTCCGCAATGGACATTTCACGCGTGATGACAGAATGGGAAGACAAAATGGTTTCATTTACAATCCGCTCAACGCGTCGCAAATCATCTTCTGATACAGGCGAGAAATGTTGGAAATCAAAGCGAATGCGATAGGGATCCACAGAAGATCCTGCTTGTTCGACATGATTCCCTAGCACATTTTTTAAAGCCTTCTGCAAGATGTGTGTCGTAGTATGATTGCGACATGTATCAAGGCGTAGTACCTCGTTAATTTTTGTTTCAACGATTTCTCCGTTTGAAATCGTCCCTTTTAATACAGTGCAGAAATGAAGAAATAGTCCATCTGGCGTCTTTTTCGTATCCGTCACGGTAAGGAGTGCGTCCTTTGTGGCAATCGTGCCTGTATCTCCAACTTGCCCCCCACTTTCTGCATAAAATGGTGTCTGATCAAGTACAAGAATCCCGTCCTCTCCTTCGGCCAACAGGTCCACAATGGTGTCTTGATTGACAAGACAGAGCACCTTGCTTGTTGAAATACTCGCGTCATAACCAGTAAATTCAGTCTTTGAAAGTTGCATTGATGAAAAGATGTTTTCTCCCCATGCAGACCCTGATTTCGCTTTTAAGGCTTCTCGCGCCATCGTTCTTTGACGATCCATTTCAGTTTTAAAACCAGTTTCATCTAAAGTAAGTTCCTGTTCTTCTGCGATTTCCCGCGTCAGGTCGAACGGAAATCCAAATGTATCATGTAATTTGAAGATGTCAGCTCCGGGAATTTGGGTCCCTTTTTCGGTTTTAATCTTGTTAATCAATTCATTGAGGATCATCAAACCTGCGTCGACAGTCTTATCAAAGCGTTCTTCCTCTGTAGCGATGACACGTTTGATATGCTCTTCCTTTTCTTTCAAGATAGGATACGCTATACAAGATTCCTGGATGACGATTTGGGCTACGTTTGACAAGAAGCGCTCCTTGATCCCTAAAAGACGTGCGTGTCTTGCAGCTCTGCGAAGCAGTCTTCGCAAAATGTATCCCCTGCCCTCATTAGAAGGAATGACGCCATCCGACACTAACATCGTGGTACTGCGAATGTGGTCGGTAATCACGCGCAGCGAAACATCGGTTTGGTGCGAGGCACCATATGTTGCGCCAGCAAGGTTGCAAATATACGCTAATACTTTTTGGATGGTATCGACCTCAAACAAACTATTTACGCCCTGCATCACGCAAGCGAGACGCTCCAGGCCCATGCCAGTATCAATGTTTGGGTTTGGCAAGCTGATATATTCGCCTTCTTCCGTCCTATTGAACTGCGTGAACACGAGATTCCAGAATTCTACGTAGCGATCGCAGTCACATCCAACCTGACAATCCGGCTTCCCGCAACCTGCTTCCACGCCGCGATCAAAATATATTTCAGAACAAGGTCCACATGGACCGACGCCGTGTTCCCAGAAGTTGTCCGCTTTCCCAAGGCGGACCAGATGGTCATCGGCAATTCCAATTTCCTTATTCCAGATTGCATATGCTTCGTCATCGTCCAAATAGACGGAAATGAACAGATTATCCGTCGGCATTTCCATGGTTTTTGTGATAAATTCCCATGCCCACGCGATGGCCTCGCGTTTGAAATAATCGCCGAATGAAAAGTTGCCTAGCATTTCAAAAAAAGTGCCGTGACGCGACGTCCTGCCGACATTCTCGATGTCGAGAGTACGAATGCATTTTTGACAAGTCGTGATGCGTTTGCTCGGCGGGGTCAACTCCCCTGTAAAATATGGTTTCAAGGGAGTCATGCCGGCATTGATGAGCAAGATGCTCGGGTCGTTTTCAGGTACAAGCGAAAAACTTTCCAGCCGCAAGTGTTCTTTGCCCTCAAAGAAAGTCAAATATTTTTCTCTAATTTCATTCAATCCTAGTTTCTGCATTACAAACCCTCATTCAATTATTTTTCTACATTCCATGTAATAGCGTTTTTCATTCGCTTCTCCCATGGAGAATGTCTTCCTAGGCAACGCGCCCTCATTGACCACCGCTGGAAATAAATCAAACTTGCTCATGGGCGGAAGTACAAATGCGAGATTGTTTGCTTGCGAACCAATTTCCATCGCGATTTTCGCGCCATGAATATAGTCGATTCTTGCATCTGAGTTTTCCTTTAGATACTCGTCTAGAAATGCTTGTAGCGTCGCTACTGTCATGGTAAAACCGGTGCAGTCCATGATGACAATCCCACTTACTTTATCCGTGACGAACGAAAACTTTTGATTGGTCTTCAATTGATCGATAACATTCCACTGGTCACGCATTTTTTGATTGGCGTTCTCTCCGACGAAATACTTGATTTCGATCAATCCGCCGTGTTGCTTCACGAACTGCTCGAATTGATAAAATAACTCGATATAATCACAGTCAAAGACGACACGATGAATTGGCTCAAAATCCAAGCCCTTGTCATATACATTCACCAACTCCACCATGGCAAAGCGGGCTGGATGTGCTACCAGAGATGCCTCATCAGGCAGTGCTTTCTTGACGTCCTCCCAGTGCGCCTTAGCGGAAGCAAGAGAATGATTCCCGTCGCCCACCGCATACAGCATGTTGTCGAGTAAAGGAATTGCACCAATCGCCTGCGCAATATGCGCAATTGTGTCAGTTGCAAAAATCATCCAACCTTTGATTTCACCACCGCCTTGCATCAGTTTTGTCTGATACAAAAGCTCATAATCATCAACCGTCTCAAACAACTTCCCAATCACGGTATCCTTTGGATCATCCAACAAGACCATGATGTGTGGAGTTTCTATCGAAGCATGTTTCCTGATTTTCTTTCTTGCCGGAATCCGCTCAATTACGGTTCCCTCCGTCGCACGAATCAATGATTTGGAACCCAAAGCATAATCGTATTGCTCTAAATCAAGCGCCACGACCAGTCCGCGACGCGTATGCCCATGTGCCTTTCGTTCCACCAGCACAAACCCGTGCCCTTTGCTTTCCAACACGCCTTCGGCTAAGTATTGATCCATTTTTTGGTTGATTTTCTGGATGCGCGCGTCACAATCACTTTCCTCTAGAAAGATTTCAGGTAATGTAATACGATAGGTCGATGGCGCATCGCCAACGATCATTTCGACCTGGTCCCAATACGCTGGTTGTGCCGTAAACTGGTCACAAGCAACCACACTCCATTTCATGTAATCTGCATTGGCCGCAGGTAACATTATTTCAGGCACATGTAATCCCATTTTTTCTAAGAAGTCATTCCGCAAGTGAGTCCATCCCCTTCAATTTGTGTCGATCGATTAAAACTTAAGCTTGCTCGCTTTCAAGATCCCTGGGTTTGCACGCAACTTATCAAGCACTTCGTCACTCACTTCCTGGTCTACACTCACAAACGAAACCGCTTTCTCGCCTCTCGAGCTCCATTGCATCGCCGCAATATTGATGCCCAAATCTCCCAGCACGGTGCCGACGCTTCCGATGATGCCGGGCTGGTCGATGTTTTGCAATGCAAGAATGTACTTAGACGGCTCAAAGTCCATCTTATATCCAAAGAAATCAACGATACGGATGGAGTCTTTGCCAAACACCGTACCCGAGACAGAAAACGTCTTGTTCTTCGTCACAAAGCTAACGGTAATCAGATTCGTATATTTATCGAGTTGCGATGTCTTGCTTTCAATGAGTTCGATACCGCGATTTGCTAGGATCATCTCTGCGTTGACATAATTGACTTTCTCTTGTACCTGCGGCTCCAAGAACCCTTTCACGACAGAATACGAAATCACTTTGGTTTCTTTTTCTGCGAGGTCTCCGCTATATAGAATTTCAAGTCGTGAGACCGTCTCTTTTTCCGCCTGGTAATAAATCTTTCCAAGGAATTCAGCCAAATCGAGGTAAGGTTTGAGTTCGCTCATATTGCCCCCTTTGATTGGTGGCATGTTGACGGCCGCAACCATTTCTCCCGATAACGCATTGCCCACGAGCTTGGTGACTTCTGTGCCTACATTGAAGTTCGCCTCCGCAGTCGACGCACCGAGATGCGGCGTCATGATGAGGTTATCCAGCGCGAGTAATTTGTTGACATAATCTTGATCTTCAGGCTTTTTATCGTAGTTTGGTTCCGGATCCAACACGTCGATGCCGGCCGCAGCAACCTGTCCCGATTGCAACGCATCAAAGAGCGCATCTTCATTTACGAGTCCGCCACGCGCTGCATTGACAATGCGCACGCCTTTTTTGCACAACGCCAATTCTTTCGCCCCAACCATCCCATATGTTTCGGTGGTCTTCGGTGTGTGGAACGTAATCAAATCGGATTGCGTCAGGATTTCTTCGAGAGTTTCCACGCGCGTGACCCCAACCTGCTTAAACCGTTCCTCTGGGATGTATGGATCGTAAGCAATGACTTTCATGTTGTTGCCCATCAATTTTCTTGCGACGATGGAACCAATTCTGCCGAGTCCAATGACGCCAGCGGTCTTTTCGTCAAGCTCGTTTCCGTTGAACATACTTCTTCTGAAATCTTTGTTGAATTTCCCAGCATAGTTTGCCTGTGGGATGTTTCTAAAGATTGCATATGCAAGACCAACCGCCAGTTCTGCGGCAGCCATGATATTACTTTCCGGAGTGTTGACGACAATGATGCCCTTTTCGGTACAGGCTTTCACATCAATGTTATCGATTCCATTGCCAGCACGCCCAGCGACTTTCAAATTCACGCCAGCTGCGACGAGTTCTTTGTTCACTTTCGTCACACTACGGACAATGATGGCATCGTAATCTGCAATTATCGTCAATAATTCATCGTGTGAAATGCCGAACTTCGTGTCCACTGTAAATCCTTTTTGGATTAAAAAATCGATTCCCTCTTGTGCAATGCGTTCCGTTACAATAATTTTCATGTTGACTCCTCCATTTTATAGTTTCAAGATATCGTCGATATCGGCTAACAACGTCTGTATCTCCGCAACCGTCGTATCCGCCATGTGTGCAATGCGGAATGTGACGTCTTTCAATGCGCCATACCCGTTTGAAATCACGCAGCCGCGCTCTCCAAGTGCCTTGTTCAAGGCCGACACATCAATGTTTCTTGTGTTGTTGATACAGGTGACCGTGTTGGATGCGTATTGCTCTTCCGCAAGCAGTGAAAAGTACTTTTTCGCCCAGTCGCGCACGCATTGCGCCATTTCCGCATGCCGTGCAAACCGATTGTCCAGCCCTTCTTCCATGATGCGATCCAATTGAAAGTCCAGCGCATACATGTGCGAAAGCGAAGGCGTCGAAGGGTATTGGAAATCCTTTTTCAGAATGTATTCATAAATTTCAAGTAAATCAAAATATAACCCGCGGTGCTCTACTTGTTTTGCGGCAGCAATCGCTTTGGGTGAGAAGGAACACACGGACATTCCTGGTGGCAATCCAAGGCATTTCTGCGTCGAAGTGATGCAGATGTCTACGCCCAGTTTGTCGACTTCGACCTTGGTCCCGCCTAAAGAACTGACCGTATCAAGACACCAGACGACGTCGGGATATTTTTTCATGACCTGCGCAATCGCATCGGTGGGGTTCGTGACGCCTGTCGCAGTTTCGTTGTGGGTAATGGTGATTAAGTCGTATTTGCCTGTCGCCAACACTTCATCCACCATCTCTGGGGTCGTGGGGCATCCTAGCGTCGACGAAAACTTGTCCGCAGGCACGCCATTCGCCGTCGCCATCTTATACCAGCGGTCGCCAAACGCGCCGATGGAAAAAACCGCCGCCCGCGTACGCGTACATGAGCGAATCGCGCCCTCCATTAAACCACTGCCGGATGAGGTCGAGAGCAAAATTGCATTGGTCGTATACATCAATTTTTGCATCTTCTCAGAGATGCTTCTTTGGAGATTGGAAGCATCTTTCGTGCGATGCCCAATCATCGGCGTCGCCATCTTGGAAAGCACATCTTCTCTCACATCTACAGGGCCAGGAATAAACAGTCTTTTATGCATCTCAATCATCCTTCTTGTCACAAATAATTTCAATTAAATATACCTCAAAAGGGCTTGAAATGTCAAGGAAAACAAGTACTGCAAGAAAGCTAATCTTGGTAGGGTTTTTGGCAGGCAAATCCCTACGCGGGACTTGCTCGCCCGAAACACTACCAACAGAGGGACTTGGTCGCCAATTTCCCTACCATCCAGCTCGTAAATTCTCAAAATCGTTAGATTTTGTACCTTCCAACTGCCCTTGCCATGAAAAAGGATGTATTATCCAAAACAAAAAAGAAAAAGGTAAATGCATTTGTCTAAAAACCCTCTTGCGCGCCTGTCATTTATGCGTTCTTGGTAGGGTTTTTCGCGAGCAAATCCCGCGTAGGGACTTGCCAGCCCGAAACCCTACCAACCGATACGTGCGTTCGATGTCTTTCATTTTTCAATGAATAATGATATTATTTTCGACAGAATATACTTAAGGGGAATGATCAATATGCAATATCAAATGATGGAACTTCATAATGTCGTAGGGTTTGAGGAAAATGACAAAGGGAAACTCGCGATGACAAGATTGCCGGAAAAGTTGCGCAATGAAATGGTCCAAAAACACATCGCCTTCGAATGCGCGGGCGTCGAGATTCGTTTCAAAATGAAGGATCCCGAAGTGACCCTCGTGATCCATTCTTTGAATGAGCAAAGTTCTGTCGTACGTCTGATGCATGGTTGTTACAAGGCGAGCACCGCTTTATATGTCAATCCCGGCCGGAATGAATTTGTGATTACAAAGCCAAATAATATGGAAAACCTAATCCTGATGGAAGAGGAATCGGACATGCCGTTTGACTCAAATATGGTCCGCGTCCTCCTGAATGGTGGCCACTATGGCCCGCCTGAAATCATCGGGGCGCTTGAACCGATGGATGGCGTGAAAAGACCAAAGTTGAATTATTTTGCTTATGGATCCTCCATCACCGCTGGTGGTTCGGCGCTCCTGCCAGATATGAATTACGTGGCTTGGACGGCGCAACAGCTGAAAGCCGAACACTTCAATTATGGCTTTTCTGGATCAGCAAATCTGGAAAGAGCCATGGCGGACCATATCGCAGCACAAAAGAACATCCGCTTTCTTTCGATGGAACTTGGTGTCAATATGGTTTGGGATATGGCGAAAAATGATTGGGCATCCGTTGATTTGTTCAAGGAGCGCGTGGAGTATTTCATCCCGACGATTGCAGAGGCACACAAAGACATCCCGGTGGTTTGCATCGACATTTTTTTAAACGGTAACGATTTGAAAAAAGATCAAGAAGTCTTTGATTTCCGCGACGTAGTCCGCAACGAAGCAATCAAATTTGAGAGAAAAAATAAGAATTTCAAATATGTGTGTGGAAAAGACCTTCTCACATCAGGAAAAGGTCTCTCGATTGATTTATTGCACCCAAGCACGACGGGTATGGTCGAAATTGGAGATCGTTTAGCTGAAGTCTTTAGAAATATATGCTACCAAATGCCTCAGGATTGAACCATGCTTGATTTTCCTGGTCCGACCAGGCGAGTAAGGAGCGATTGTCGTTTTCATCAAACTGATTGACGTACAAATCAAATCCGATGGCATCTGCCGATAAGGCTTCCTTCCGGAACGGAATTGCGACTTCAAAAACCGTGGTGAGATCAAGAATTGAGATCATAGAACCAACTTCTTTGAGTTTTTCAAACGGCATGGCATTCATCTGTTTGTTATCCGCAGTAATCATGTAATGCGCACATTGCAAATCATAGATTGGAGACTTTTTGTTGTTGAAGTCAACAAATAACTCAATGGAATCCTTTGCGTTTAGCCCAAACGAAGCACCACTCACTTCCACAAAGACGTACAAGTTCGATTCGTCATGCATGACTTTGAATTCCGCAGAAAAAGAGTCGTTTTCCAACTTCACAGCCGTTACTTGGTCCCACGCTGACAGTCTACCAAAATCGACCAGGTAGCTTGGAGCGTGTTCCATTTTGTATTTCAACTGCGCCTGTTCCAGTTTTTTTTGAGCGTTACGCATCGCGTTGTCAGCCTTGTTGTGGGAAAGGAGCCAGCGCAGATTGCCTTCAGATAAGGTATCTGCTTCAAACACATGCCCGCCGTGATACATCGTAAAATTGATGTCGCCACCAGCCTTTCGAAATGCGTTCACGACGCGTTCCGCTCCATAAAAGTTGCAAGATTGATCCATGATTCCATTGAAAGACCAGACTGGAATGTGTGTGACTTTGCATGCTGTTTCCACACTCGAGTGCCAGCCAGCAGGCATCAGAGCGGCGAATCGGTCAGGATACAAGGATGCGACATCCCAAGTGCCCCTGCCACCCATGCTAAAGCCAGAAAGATAGATGCGGTCTTCGTCAATGTCAAATTGCGCGACCGTTTGATTGATCGCTTCCATGACCAAATCCGCTACGCCTATCCATCCGCGCACCGCGTACTTCCCCGTTTCATCGGTAGGTAGAATTGGTTGGATTACGATGAAAGGATACGCATAGGCAGGTTCAACAAAAGTATTCAACTCAAATATCCCATCGTCTTCGGTCATTTGATTCAATGGGGCGTGTCCACCGCTGCCATGCAAGAACACGAGCAACGGCATTTTCTTCGATACCGTTTTCGGCGTTTCAACCCAGTAACTCATTGAAACTGCTAGATTCGATACCGCGTGCTTTGTCTTTTTGACAAGTGACACGTAAAAACCACCTTTAGTATTTTTTTAAATAATCGACTTGCGCCTGCGTCAGTGTATCAATCGTAATGCCAAGCGAAGCCAACTTGAGGCCAGCGACCTTGTCATCAATCTCCTTCGGAATCTCGTACACTTTTTTCTCCATCTTAGGGCCTTCCAAAAGCATATGTCGCAAGCTCAACGCCTGAATCGCGAAGCTCATATCCATGATTTCCGCTGGGTGTCCATCCGCGGCAGCCAGGTTGACAAGGCGCCCTTCTGCTAGCAAATTCAGTGTGTTTCCGTTTTCCATCGTATAGCCCGTGATATTGTGACGACGTTTGGTGTTCATGATGGCACAGTCATGCAATTGCACAATGTTAATTTCACTGTCGAAATGCCCTGCATTACATAGAATGACACCGTCTTTCATGTCTTTAAAATGCCTCTCAACAATGACATCCGCGCAACCCGTGACGGTGACAAAGATATCGCCGACTTTTGCAGCCTGATCCATCGCCATCACTTCAAAGCCCTCCATGACGGCTTCAATCGCTTTAATTGGATCAATTTCAGTGACCACTACTTTTGCGCCAAGACCTTTTGCACGCATCGCGATCCCCTTGCCACACCAGCCGAACCCGGCCACCACGACTACTTTTCCTGCGACAATAAGGTTGGTGGTGCGAATGATGCCGTCAAACACCGATTGCCCCGTACCGTAGCGATTGTCGAATAAGTGTTTGCAGTCTGCGTCATTGACTGCGAGCATCGGAAACGCAAGGCTGCCCTCGGCGTCGCGCGCGCGCAAGCGGTGAATCCCCGTGGTCGTCTCTTCACATCCGCCAATGAGATTTTCAGCAAGTTGCGGATATGCGCCATGCAACAAAATCACCAGATCTCCACCATCATCGATGATGACATCGGGCATGATGGATAGGGTGTTGATCAAATGGCGATCATATTCTGAGGGGGTCGCGTTGTACCAGGCGTTGACCTCTAGCCCAAGCTCCGCGAGCCCTGCACAGACATCGTCCTGCGTGGACAATGGATTGCAGCCGGTGACGGCCACCTCCGCGCCAGCGTTTTTTAGAAGAAGTGCGAGCCGTGCCGTCTTTGCTTCGAGGTGAATCGACATCGCAATGCGTTTCCCGTGAAAGACGCCTTCTTCCTTCAATTCCTTTTCTAAAATCGCCAAAACTGGCATGTACGCGTTGACCCAGTTGATTTTCTCAATGCCTGCCTTTGCCAAACTTCGATCTCTAATTTCCATGTGCACTCACTCCTATAGTTCTATAATGATTTCTTTGATGAGGGCGGCAAATTTCTTACCCACCATTTTGCCTGTCTCCAACACTTCTTCATGACAAAGCGGCTGATCGAGCACGCCCGCGGCCATGTTGGTGATGGTCGAGATCGCCAAGGTCTCCATCTTCATGTGATTTGCCACAATCGCCTCTGGCACCGTTGACATTCCCACGGCGTCTGCGCCTAACGTTCGCGCTGCGCGGATCTCGGCAGGGGTCTCAAACTGTGGCCCCTTACAAAACATATATACACCCGTTTTGATGTCAATTTGCGTCTTCTTTGCAGCATTCTTAGCGATGTCAATCAATCGTTTGGAATAGACCTGGGACATATCAGGGAATCTAGGTCCGAACTTTTCTTTGTTTTCTCCTCGCAATGGCGAAGGACAATTGAATCCAAGATGATCCGTCAAAATCATCAAATCCCCAGGCACAAATGATGTATTAACGCCTCCGCACGCGTTGGTCAGCAGGAGTTTCCGGATGCCCATTTCATAAAACACGCGAATTGGCATGACAACCGTTTCCATATGATGTCCTTCATAATAGTGAAAACGACCTTTCATGGCCATGACAAATTTGCCGCCGAGTTCCCCCGCGATAATCATCCCCAAGTGCCCAAACACGGTGGTTTGAGGAAACCCTGGAATTTCGGAATAGTTGATTTCAATCTTATTTTTGACATCGTCCATCAAGGAACCCAAACCAGAACCTAGCACAACCACAAGTTCCGGGGTCTTGCCTAATTTTGCTAAAATAAATTTTGCAGCGTTATCAATGTTATTGGTATGCACTCTACTCGCCTCCTATTGTTCTCCTGGTCGTCTTAATATCGACCACGGTACTACTATTCTATCAGTCTTTATCGAAATTTGCATCTGCGGATGCGGTGCAACTTCAATCCGCGCGCCATTTTTGTCTTTGATGATCGTCAATTCTTGTTGAAACCAGGTTCCATCCGGTTGCAAAATCTCTATGACTTCCCCTTGAAACATCCGGTTTCTCTGCTCTACCAAAGCAAAGCCAGTCTCGCTGTCGTATGCGCGCACCACCCCTACAAAGGTACAATCTCTGACATAAGCGCTAGTATCATAAACCTGCCCGTCATGCCCGGGTTTCCCGAAATAGAAGCCTGTGGAATATTCACGATGACTCGCCTTGGATAGTTCCTGAAACCATTCCTCACGGTAAACATAATTCGCTGGATCCTTGTAGTAAGCATCGATGGCGTTGCGATAAACTGCCGTCACGGTCGCTACATAATATGCGCTTTTTGCGCGCCCTTCAATCTTCAGACTATCTAAGCCAGATGCGATGAGTTCTGGAATATGGCGAATCATGCACAAATCACGCGAATTGAAAATATGGGTCCCCCGTTCATCTTCTTCGACCGGATAATACTCCCCAGTTCGTTGTTCTTCCATCACCGTGTACGAGTACCGACAAGGATGGGCACAACCACCTTGGTTGGCATCGCGCCCGGTCATATAGTTGCTTAGCAGACACCGTCCCGAATAGGAAATACACATCGCGCCGTGTATGAACGCCTCTATTTCTAAGGTTTCTGGAATTTTTTCCGTCACTTCTGCAATCTCCTGTAGCGTGAGTTCACGTGCGAGGACAATGCGTTTGACGCCCTGGTCATGCCAAAATTTCGCGCTCATCCAGTTTGTCGTACTGGCTTGCGTGCTGAGGTGAATCTCCATCTCAGGCGCGTGTGTTTTGATAAGCGTGATGACGCCAGGGTCTGAAACGATGATGGCATCTATCCCCGCTTGCGTTGCGAATCGGATCAAATCAGGCATCCCTGATAGGTCCGCATTGTGCGCCAAAATGTTCATCGCAAGATAAACCCGCTTGTCATGCGCATGCGCAAACGCCACCCCTTCCATGATTTCATCGTGCGTAAAATTATCCGCGAACGCGCGCAGACCAAAGTCCTTTGCCGCAAGATATACTGCATCAGCACCATAGATGATCGCCATTTTTAGCTTTTCAAGCCCGCCCGCTGGGGACAGCAGTTCGATCTTTTTCATCCTTGCCTCATTTCCTGATTGAAATGGAAACACCGTCTCCGATAGGAATCACAGTCGTCTCCAGGTTGTCCATGGTACATAAAAGTTTGATGTATGCACGCAGATTTCGAACTAAAGAGCGTCTCTGTTGCGGGACGCGCGTGTCTGGTGTGGCAACAAAACCTCGGTATAGGATATTGTCTGTGATGAGCAGTCCCTTTTGTGCCAGCAAACGCATGCATTCAGGCAACATCTCAATGTACTTTGCCTTTGGTCCGTCCACAAAAATCAAATCGTATGTACCAGTCAAACAAGGTAACACGTCCAGCGCATCCCCACAAATGACATTGATGTCTGCCGCAATGCTAGCGGTTTTGATGTTCTCGCGTGCGAGAATCACCATATCCGGATCGACCTCTATTGTATCAATTTGTCCGCCATTTGTCATGGTTTGAGCAAAGAAAATGGAGGAATAGCCAATTGCAGTTCCAATTTCCAAGACGCGCGTTGGCGGGTGGATCGCAAGGATGACCTCCAACAGTTTCTTGACTTCCAAAGTAATGACAGGGACATTGTGTTGTGCGGCGTAAGCGCGCAAAGTAGCAAGAATGCCCGCATCCTGTTTCAAGTTCTCCCTGATATAATTTTCGGTTAAACTGCCTACGACAATTGGTTCCATGAGCGATCCTTTATCTTAAATATTGCGCAATCGCGGCCTGGTGCTCTGGATACGTCTTTGAAAAAGCAGACGTCCCGTCACCCTTTGCCAGAAAATAATAATATTCGTTTTTTTCATAATTGAGTACGGCATCCATGGCTTGTTCGCTAGGAGAACATATCGGCCCCGGCGTCAATCCATCATGTAGATAGGTGTTGTAAGGAGTTTCGATAGCGGTAAAGTTGACCCCAGAAACCACTGATTTATCTGGTAATGTACTCAGATAATAATTTATGGTCGCATCGGATTGTAACCGCATCCCAATTTTCAAACGATTTATAAAGATGCCTGCAATCGTCTTAAATTCAGAGGGATTCGCGGCTTCTCGTTCCACGATTGAGGCGAGTGTCACGACTTGATCCGGTGTCATATCGATTGCTTTTGCTTTCGCATATTTTGCAAGGGTAAATCGTGTGTCAAAAGCCTGCAACATCTGATTGACGATTTCTTTCATCGTCACGGTACGCTCAAACTGATAGGTCGCTGGAAAAAGATAGCCCTCGTAGCGAGGATTTCTGGATTCCGGTATGTATTTCACAAATCGGTCGTTACATTTCACCGTGCTTGAATAATCGAGGAATTCTTTTGCATTGACCAAACCAGCCTTTTCAAGTTTTGCTGCTGTCTGATAAATATTCATGTATTCCGGAATGACCACTTTCACGACCGCTGGCATCCCAGAAAAGGCTTTCATCATTTCAAAATAGGCCATATTCCAAGCGATGTAGAACGTTCCTGCGCGATACTTACTATCGTAGCCCTTCATTTTAGAAATAAACTTAAACACAGTGGGATTGTCAATCACGCCAAGTTGCGTTAACAGCTCTGCAATGGATTCCGTGCTTGCGCCGACAGGGATTTTGACGTAGAGGCCTTTTTTCGTCGCCTTGTTAGCCTTTAGATTGGAGATGTTTGCGATGCCCGGACCTGGCGTGTTCTTGCCGAAGGTATCCATGTTGTTCCAGAAATTGAACGCATAAATAGCTGCAATCACGATTGCAATGACGACGACAGAGATCGAAATGAGAATTGCCAACTTCTTACCCTTCATGCATCAAACTCCTTATCCTCGGCGGGAACGTGCATCCGCTTTCGCTCTCAAGTCGGTATTCAGAATTTTTTTCCGAATGCGAATTGACTTAGGCGTAATCTCTACAAGTTCGTCGTCCGTAATAAACTCGATGGACTGTTCCAAACTCATAACAATATGTGGCACAAGCCGGAGCGCTTCATCAGAACCTGATGCGCGCATATTTGTAATCTGTTTCTTTTTGCAAACATTAATCGTAATGTCTTCATCCCTCGGATTCTCGCCGACCACCATGCCTTCATACACTTTGACTCCCGCGCCGATGAAGAGAGAGCCGCGTTCTTGTGCATTAAAGAGTCCATAAGGAACGGAATCTCCATTCTCCCAAGCCACAAGTGTCCCATGATTTCTCGTCTGAATTTCGCCTCTGCTTAACTCAAATCCGTGGAATACATGATTGAGAATGCCATTGCCCTTCGTATCGGTCATGAAGTCAGAACGATACCCAATCAAACCGCGCGCAGGAATCTTGAACTCCAGCCGCGTGAAGCCTTGCTCTCCCGAACGCATATTGACGAGTTCCGCCTTACGAGGCCCGAGCTTTTCCATGACGACGCCCATAAATTCTTCTGGCACGTCAATAATTAAGTACTCAATCGGTTCATATTCTTTTCCGTCGATTCTTTTCGTAATGACAGCCGGTTTCGAAACCTGGAATTCATATCCTTGACGCCTCATGGTCTCGATTAGGATGGAAAGATGTAACTCTCCGCGTCCCGAAACTTTAAAGGTATCTGGCGAATCGGTTTCTTCCACTTTCAAACTCACGTTGGTGTCAAGTTCCTTGAAAAGTCGGTCTCTGAGGTGTCTCGAGGTCACAAAATCGCCTTCGCGTCCCGCAAACGGACTGTTGTTAACGAGGAAATTCATCGTAATGGTCGGCTCGTCAATGACAACAAATGGCAACGGCGTCACGTCAAGCGGAGAACAAACGGTATCCCCGATATTGATTTGACCTAGACCAGATACGCATACAATATCCCCCACGGTTGCTTGATCGATTTCTACCCGTTTCAAGCCCTTGAATCCATACAGTCGGCTGACCTTGACATTCCTAGTACCTTCTTCGATTTTGTTACAAATCACGGCTTGTTGGTTCACAATGACGGTGCCGCGTTCGACACGTCCCACGCCAATTCTTCCAATATAATCATCGTAATCGATGCTCGAGATTAAGAGTTGAAGCGGCTCTTCGGGCTCGCCAACCGCTTCTGGACATTCGTGTAAAATCGTCTCATACAGCGGCGTCATGTTTATTTTTTCATCATCTAACTCAGTAATTGCATAACCGTCTCTTGCCGAAGCAAAAATGACCGGGAACTCAAGTTGTTCTTCGTCTGCACCCAGTTCGATAAACAAGTCCAACACATTGTCAATGACATCATACGGTTGTGATTCCGCACGGTCGATTTTATTTATGACGACGATAATTTTCAGTCCTAATTGCAACGCTTTGCTCAAGACAAATCGCGTTTGCGGCATCGTTCCTTCGTAGGCATCCACTAAAAGCAGCACCGCGTCCACCATCTTCAGTACGCGCTCCACTTCACCGCCAAAATCGGCATGTCCTGGCGTGTCAACAATATTGATTTTCACACCTTTATATTCAATCGCAGTGTTTTTCGCTAGAATCGTAATCCCGCGCTCTTTTTCGAGGTCATTGGAATCCATGACTCGTTCTGTGAGCTGTTCGTTTTCGCGAAACGTCCCGCTCTGTCGTAACAATTCGTCTACTAATGTGGTCTTGCCGTGGTCTACATGCGCAATAATCGCAATGTTCCTTAAATCACTTCTAATCAAAATAGTTCCTCCAAATCAAATTCATGAGCACAAGCACACTCAAATGGACTGTTTCAGCCCGTATCTATTATACACGGATTGACGGGATTTACAAGGTGCGCAGCAACACAATCGTCACACCGTTGTCGCCTTCGCCAAACGTTCCTGTCCGAAAGGACTGCACGTGTTGATGGTGCTTGAGGAACTTTTGGACGCCCGCACGCAACGCGCCACTGCCCTTTCCATGGACAATGCGGACTTCGGTCAGGTTCGCCAAGGCACAATCGTCGAGAAACTTGTCGATCAAATTGGTGGCTTCCTCGACACGTAAGCCGATGACTTTTATTTCTGAAGTTGCGTCAGAAGTTTTCTCCACGCCAATCCGATGTACCCCGCGTCGCTCTGCAGGCAGTTCCCGTTTCTTACTGCGCACACGTCGTAAGTTAGATTGATGAATGTTGATTTTCTTCCCGCCAACCTGTATCTGTACCATGCCATCGTGGCGAGCTGCCGAAATCACCGTTCCATCTTGATTGAGACTCAAAATTTTCACAAATTCCCCTGCGACAAGATCGGTCGGCACGACCGCGCCTTCTTCTTCCTCCATGTCGCCATTTGCGCCAGTGCGTTTCCGTTTTCCAAGCCCACTGTATGTCAGTTGACTTTCTACCGCATCTAAATTCTTCTTCAAAGAGACGCGCAGTTCATCTGCTTGAGTAATCAAAGACGATCCTTCGTTTTTCATTTGTTGGTTCATTTCGCGCATGGATTCAAGGACTGAGGATGCCTGTTTCAAAGCATTTTCTAGTATTTCCTGTGCTTCTTCGTTTGCTTTGCGCAAAATTAGATCTTTGCGTTTTTGGAGATCGTCGTGTTTGCCTTCGATGAGGTTCTTGTAATTCTCCGCTTCCAGACGATATTGTTCCGCTAAAAGTCGCTCTTTTTCTGCTTCGGTCCGATTTTTTTCAAGATTCAAAATCATATCCTCGAATTTAACCTCGTCGGTCGTCAAAAACTCTTTCGCGCGCTCCACGACACTATCTTTTAGACCAAGTCGAGTCGAAATGGCAAACGCATTACTCTTCCCAGGCACCCCAATTAGCAGGCGATATGTCGGGCGCAAGGTCTCCACATCAAATTCGCAAGATGCATTTTCCACTCCTGCGGTTGCCAAGGCATAGACCTTCAACTCGCTATAATGCGTCGTCGCGAGAATGGTTGCACCGGATGCGCGTAAGTTTTCTAGAATCGACATCGCAAGCGCAGCCCCTTCCGTTGGGTCGGTTCCAGCTCCCAGCTCATCCAACAGCACCAACGCACGCGGAGAAGCTTGGTCGATGATATGGACAAGATTACTCATATGGGAGGAAAACGTACTTAAACTCTGCTCAATGCTCTGTTCATCGCCAATATCCGCGAAGACGTTGGCAAACACAGACATTTCGGTCCCAAACCCCGCAGGGATGTTGAGCCCCGCTTGCACCATCAACGTGAGAAGTCCGACTGTTTTCAACGTCACCGTCTTGCCGCCCGTATTTGGTCCTGTCACAATGACCGAGTTGAATTCCTTGCCAATCCAAAAATCAATTGGCACCACTTTGTTTTTTTCAATCAATGGATGACGCGCTTTAATGAGGTTGATATACCCATCTTGATTCATTTTCGGGCACACGCCACGTTGTTCAATGCTCAGTTTCGCTTTCGCAAACACAAAGTCAAGTTGTCCTAATACAGACAGATTCTGCGTCAATTCTGTTAAAAATTCCGCACATTGCGCCGACAACGTCGCTAAAATGCGTTCGATTTCAAGTTCTTCTTCGATTTTCAGTTGTTTGATTTTATTGTTGGCTTCCACAACTGCAATCGGCTCAATGAAAATGGTTGCGCCCGTTGCAGACGAATCATGAATCAAACCTGGAATGGAGCTTCTGTGCTCTGCCTTGACTGGCACGACGTAGCGCCCACTTTTTACGGTCACAATCGCATCCTGGAGAATCTTCTGATACTTCGGTGAACGAATGATGTCATTCAATTTTTTATGGATGGATTCCTGCGCCTCACGCGTTTTGCGTCGAATGGATCGCAACTCGGAACTTGCGGCATCCGCAATCTCTTCCTCACTGATGATCGCATTCGAAATTTCATCTTCCAATGGCCGATTCGCTTTCAGAGAAGAGATATAACCCGCGATGATATCATCTGATCGAGTACCATCTTCATTGTCTTTTACGGCATCCGAAAAGTACTTTTTCAAGTTCCTTGCTGCGCGCAACACACCGCCAATCTTGATTAACTCTACCGTACCCAGTACGCCACCTTTTTCGAGACGAAGCAAGGACATCTTGATGTCTGCAGCCCCTCCCATGGGTGGATTTCCGCGTTTCAAGAGGCAACTCTCCGCATCCGACGTTTCCTTCATGGCTGCGATGACTTCCGCGAAGTTGTCGTATGGCCTCAACTCTTTGGCTTTTTGTTTCCCCAAAGAAAAGCTTGCAAATGCCTCCAGCTGTGCGATGATTTTATCAAATTCTAATATTCTTAATGCTCTATCGTCCATACCAACGAACCATTTCCTCATATGTTTTTTCGGCAATCGCGACGATTGTCATGTGTGTCGCATCAATTACCAAATCGTAATTCGACATGTCCGTGATATCCACGCCATATTTTTCTTGATAACGCACAACTTCGCTTGCACGACGATTGAGAATGTATTCCTTCGCTTCTTCCACACTGGCATACCGTTCTACGTTTCCACGCACCCCGTTTTTGCTGTCGCAATAAACCCGCGCTGCGGCTTGATTGACGTCTGAGATCAAATAGACTTTAAACGCATTTTCAACAAAATGCCACGCCATTCTGGAATCAAAAATAATATTCCCCGGCTTCCGTCCTTCTTCTGTGAGCTTCGCGTCTATTTCCTGGTCAATCTCAGGATGCGTCTCCGCGTACTGGTTCAGTTCCAATGTGGACATGTGCATTCGCTTTGCCATGGCGCGCTGATAGGTTCCCGTAGAGAAAGTCTCAAACCCGAAGTTATCGATTAATAGCTTTGTGACGGTTGATTTTCCGCTTCCTAAATCCCCTGAAAGCGCTAGTTTATATCCATTTCCCATTTTACCCACCTCAATAATTGATGCATAAATCATAGCATATTATCGGATATTTTAGTATAATATCGTCATAAATATTTTTTGAGGTGGTTCTTATGAAACAAAGATGTGCAGCCCTGATGTTGTCGTTCCTTTTGATTCTTTCCCTTTCTGCCTGTAGTCCTGCTACTACTTCGCAATCGTTTGGCGGAACCATCGAATGTAAAACACAACTGATTCGGGCCAAAGTCGCTGGTCGCATTACAACGCTCTTGATTGACGAAGGCAACAAAGTCAAACGCAATCAGCTTGTGGCTCACATCGAAGATGACACGCTCAAACTCCTGTTGTCTCAACAAAAACACCTTGTCAAAATCAAGACGGCAAAAATTGAAGAATTAGAAAACAGTGACTTTACCGTTGCGGATGAAGTCCTGACGCAGGCACGTCAAGACAAGGCGATGGCGCAAGATGCCGTCAAACTTGCTGAAATTGCTTTATCAAATGCAGAAATACGGGCGTATCGAGCAGGTTCGGTATCTGAAGTTTACGGATCCGTTGGAGATGATGTCGCTGTCGGAACGGCAATTGCAAAAATTTCCGACTTGACGGATCTTTATGGCTATATTTTTGTACCACAAAATCAACTCAACTCATTTTCCATCGGCAAGCACTACACCCTACTTCCATCGAATGTCGTCGGAACCGTAGTGCAAATTGCAGATAGCGCCGAATTCACACCAAAAAATACACAGACGGGCGATTCGAAAGACAACATCGTGTTTCGTGTCAAGTTACAGATTACACACTCTAAAGATTTAAAACCTGGAATGAGTTTCGAAGTCAAACAATAGGAGACTTGCGATGTATGCCATTGAAATCGACAATTTATCAAAGACATTTGGCACGCTAAAAGCGGTCGAAAACTTGACTGTCAACGTGCCTGAAAATTCAATTTTCGGATTACTTGGTCCGAATGGTTCTGGGAAATCCACCGCCATTCGCATTCTGTGCGGTGTGCTCCACCCAACAGCAGGGAGCGCCAAAGTATTTGGATTTGATGTGTCGTCGCAGACGGAAAAAGTCAGAGGATTTTTAGGTTATATGTCCCAGAAATTTGGTCTTTATGAGGATCTGACGGTACTTGAGAACCTAGACTTTTACGCAGGCATTTATGGATTAAATAAAAAATCGCGCGTCGCTCGTATTGCAGAACTCGTTAAAATGGCTGGATTGGATGGGCGCGAACACCAACTTACAGGGAAACTATCGGGTGGCTTCAAACAGCGTTTGGCACTGGTCTGCGCCATGATACACAGACCAAAGCTTCTCATCCTAGACGAACCGACGGCAGGCGTCGACCCCGTGTCGCGCAGGAAATTCTGGGGCATCATCAAAAAACTCCCGGCCGAAGGGATGACGGTACTTGTGACGACACATTACATGGATGAAGCGGAGATTTGCGATCTCGTGGTCTTCCTATATAACGGAAAAATAGTTGATATTGGGTCGCCAAAAGAACTTGCGACAAAGAATGAAGCGCGGTCGTTGGAAGATGCATTCATAAAATACGTCGAAGTGCTGACCGGTAGCAAGGTAGACGATTTGGTTGAGAAATGAGGCAAAGGATGTTTAGTTTCAGGCGGTTTCTGACAATCATAAAGAAAGAGTTCATTCAAATCAAACGCGACCCCATCAGTCTGCGGATTCCGATTGCGATGCCGATTTTGTTTATGCTGTTGTTTGGCTATGCCGTCAATACGGAAGTGGATCATTTAAAAACGGCGATCGTAGACTTAAATCAAACCGCGGAAAGCCGCAATTTCGCAAAGGCATTTACCTCCTCCCTCTATTTTGATATCTCCGAAACCGTGACGACGGAAGCCGCACTCGTCAAACTGATTGAATCGGGGGAAGTTCGCGCAGGAATCCTCATTCCAGCAAACTTTTCGCGCAACCTAGCAGAGGGTGAATCGGCTGACATTGGCATTGTGATTGATGGTACGGATCCAACTACCGCACGTACTGCCTATACAAGTGCAATCATGGTGGCAGAGAACTATTCTCGCTCAACGCGCACGAACGGAACCAGCAATCCTATACTGCTTAAGCAGGCGATTAAGGTTGGTGTCCGTGTGCTTTACAACCCTGACTTAGAAACCAAACGATTCACCATTCCAGGACTTGTCGGTCTGATTCTGCAAAATTTGACCATCATTTTGACAGCCTTTGCTTTGGTGCGTGAAAAAGAACGCGGCACGATCGAGCAACTCATTGTGACCCCGATTCGGCCCGCTGAGTTGATTATTGGAAAGATTATTCCATATATTTTGATTGGCTATGCCGGATTCTTGTTCGCACTTGCCATATCCATGTTTTGGTTTGGGGTCTGGCCGATTGGCAGCATTCCTCTACTTCTCGGACTAGGACTCTTGTTTGTGATTTGTTCTTTGCTCATAGGTTTGTTGATTTCGACGTTGGCGAAGACGCAGTTTGAAGCCATGCTGGTCTCCATTGTCATCATTCTCCCGAGCATATTACTCTCTGGCTTTGTGTTTCCGCTTGAAGCGGCACACCCGATCATTCGAGCTTTTGGATATTTCATTCCGCTGACCTATTTCCTTGATATCATCCGTGGCATCGTCCTTAAAGGGGTTGGCCTGGAGTTGCTTTGGAAAGATGCGTTGATTCTATTTGGATTTACATCGATTTTACTCATCTCTACAATTGCAAGATTTAGAAAAAGCCTTGATTAATGTAGATTTAAAAGATATAATACGTTTGTATAAATTATTTTTAACGAGGTGACGATTTTGGAAGCTAGTAGCATGACTTTTATTGAAATCATTTACAATTGGGCATATGCCTGTGGAATGGGTCTCGTAACTGCATTAGTAGTCATTGGAATCCCTGCAGTAATTGGTACGTTAATGGAGAAAAACAAGAAAAAGAAAGACTTATTAAAAGTGCAAGAAGACCGCGCAAAAGATTTGTTGGCGGAAAAAGCACAAAATTAAAGTAATAAATTATACTGATTTTCCTAGGCCCCACTTAGACTCTTTGTGGGGCTTTTATTCCGATTAAATGAAGGCCGTTACACAAAACAATGCGCGTCGCATCAACCAATGCAAGTCTAGCCTGCATGAGTTGTACGTCATCAACCAGAATTTTATGTTCATGATAAAATCGATTGAACGCCTGCGCAACATCCACCAGATAGCGTGTGATGAATGACGGTTCGTAGTCTTTTAACGCTGAAAAAATAGTTTCTTGAAAGCGCGAAAGCAACTTCACGAGTTGAAATTCTTCGTTCGAATCGAGTAAGGACACATCACACGCAAATGCGCCTTGCTGCGCCGCAGATTGAATCAAACTGCACGCACGTGCATGAGCATACTGGACGTAAGGTCCTGTCTCCCCGTCAAAATTAAGCGCATCCTCCCAAGAAAACGAAATATCTTTAATGCGATTGCTGCTCAAATAACCAAAGACAATGGCACCAATTCCAATTTGATTCGCCGTCTCTTCTTTGTTTTCCATACGTGGACTTTTTTCGCGAATAATCTCTAACGTCCTTGCAACCGCCTCATCAAACAGATCTTCAAGCAAAATGACGACGCCTGTGCGCGTCGCGAGTTTTTTCCCCGCGATGCTGACCATTCCAAACGGAATATGTAAGCAATCCTTTTGCCAGTCATATCCCATCAGTTCGACTACTTTTGTCCATTGTTTGAAGTGGAGTGCTTGCGAAGCGCCCATCACATAGAGACATTTTTCAAATCCGTAGTGTTGTTTGCGATAGAAACCAGCTGCAATGTCGCGCGTCGCGTAAAGGGTACTTCCATCTTTTTTCAACAGTAGACACGGTGGCATATCATACTCATCCAAGGAGACAATCATCGCCCCTTCGCTTTCAACGAGCAACTTCTTTTCTTTTAGTTCCTCAATAATTGGCGTCATTTTGTCATTGTAAAAACTTTCACCCGCATAGGAATCAAATTCAATATCCAGTCGCGCATACACTTTTTTGAATTCTACAATACTTAAATCAACAAACCATTGCCACAGTTCCAGGGCCTCGCCATCGCCATCCTCCAACTTCACAAACCATCCACGCGCCTCATCATCCAACGCGGGATCCTTCTCCGCCTCTTCATGATACTTGACATAGAGCGCAACCAGCGCATTCACTTTCCCCGTGCTGATCTCCTCTCGATTGCCCCAGTGCTTGTAAGCTGTGATCAATTTACCAAACTGCGTGCCCCAATCGCCAAGATGATTGATTCCGACAACCCGGTAGCCCATGAACTGATGCATGCGATAAAGTGCATTCCCAATGACTGTGGTATAGAGATGTCCGACATGAAACGGCTTCGCGATGTTCGGCGCTGAATAATCAATACAAATCGTACGGCCTTCGCCAACATCCTTGCTGCCATAAGTTTCCCCTTGCGCAGCAATCTCTGCGAGGATCAATGCCATATAGTTTTCTCTGTTAACGAAAAAATTGAGATAGCCCCCAACCGCGACAATCTTTTCAAACACCTCGTTCGGTTTGAGAATTTCTGCAAACTCTTTCGCTATTCCCGGAGGAGCCTTGCGACGCTGTTTGCTTAATTTAAAACACGCGAGTGCGACCTCCCCCAGTTCGGAATTTGGTGGTGTTTCAAGCATTTCTAAGAATTCATTTTTCGAGATTTCTGGAACCGCTTGATATAAAATTTCTGCTGCAACTTCTTTGATTTGAATCATGATTTATCTTCCCCTTTATCGTGTACACTTTTTATAACATATCTATCCTGTCTTTACAAGAAATTTTGTTGAAATTCAATGAATATATTGCGTATTTACTTCACATTTGTGATATATTGTTAATAGAGTTTAACTCAATTTTTTACAAGGTGTTGACCGAGATGAAAAGAATCATTTTTCTTGTAGTAGTATTAAGTATTTTGGGGTTTGGTTTCACGCAATTTCGCAGTATCGAACAATTTTTCACACCCGTAAATCTGAACCAGACAAAATTCGATTTAGCAAAAGATTCGGCGCGGCTAGGAAAATTTCACGAGGCAATCACCGTACTCAATGAGATTCCTGCAGATGCTTTACCCGATGTTGCCACATATAAAGCAAACCTCTTGCAGACTTGGCGTACCAAGGTCATGACGCGTGTGGATTCTTTGATTAAGTCCAAAAAGTATGCACAATCTGCAAAAGAACTTCTTCCCCTCCTACCAGAATTCCCAGCGGATGAGACATTAATCAAATTAAATAATACTTGCATTGCGTTTTCAAAGCCAGTGGTTTATAACGGTCCCATCGAGCATATCTTCTTTCACCCTCTCATGACTTATGAAAAAGTGCAAAAAAGCATGAAAAAAGGGTTTGACGAATATATGGTTACAATCGATGAGTTTAGTCGAACGCTAGAACAATTCTACAAAGCGAATTACGTTTTGATTGATATTCATTCGATTTATGGCACCAAAAAGAATGGTGATGTGTTTCGAAAGACACTGATCATTCCGAAAGGCAAAAAGCCACTCGTACTATCTATTGACGATTATAACTTTCTCACATATATGAAACAAAATGGCTGCGCACAAGGACTCGGCATCGTGAATGGAAAAGTCCTCTCATATGTCAGAGATGCAAACGGAAAGAAAATCTACTCTGCAGACAAGGAAGTCACGCCCATTATGGAGACCTTTGTCAACGAACACCCGGACTTCTCTTACGGTGGTGCCAAAGGGATTATTGCGCTAGAAGGCTATGAGGGTGCATTGGGCTTTGCCACAGAAAACACAAAATCGAAAAGTTATCCAGCGCAACTAAAGGAAGCCAGAGCTGTTGTGGCCCTATTAAAAGCTTCTGGTTGGCTTTTTGCCAGTCATAGTTATGGGCACAACAGTCCCTCAAGAAGGTCACTGCAACAAATGAAACACGATGCCGATTCATGGGAAAAAGAAGTAGGAGCAGTCGTCGGCAAGACGGACATCTACATCTTTCCGTTTGGTGAATTGATTGACCGTCATGACCCTAAGTTTAAAGATTTACAGCACCACGGGTTTAGGATGTTTTGTGGCGTTCAGTGGAACAATGCCTATCTTCTCTTTCATAAGAAAAGTATTTTGATGCAAAGAAGAAATGTGGATGGGTATGTTTTAAAAATTAGAGGTTTGTCCGATATCATAGATGATCGCGTGATTCCTTCTCCTGTGCGTCCCTGGTATCAAGCGTTCTTAAAGAAAGGCACACGATAACACATGAAACTAATGATTCATGCCATTACCAATTTTGTGATTCGCTTTAAATGGATTGTGATTGCACTATGGGTCACAGCCGCGCTTGTCCTTTTCTTATTTGCGCCTAGCCTGTCAGAAATCTTGAAGACGGATAACAGCAGTTTCCTTCCAGCTGATTCGAAAACAATGCGTGCCTCTGCGCTCATCAAATCGATTTATCCTGACAATGAAAAATTCACCTCCTTTGTATTGGTCATCAGCAAAGATAAGAAATTCACCGCACGAGACAATCAGTTTATCAATAATTTAGATCGATATTTCAAAGAAAAGAAGACTGCTTATCGCATTTCAGAAGTACTTTCTCCCTTTACAAATGATGCATTGAAAGAGGAACTCACAAGTAAAGACAAATTGGTTTCTCTGATTACACTTCGCGTCAATGCACCTGCGTTTTCTGAAATTGGCACGGTTGCCTTAGAAGATGTGAAAAAGGACATCGCTTCAAAAACTCATCAATTGAAGAACGGCACATCTTTTACAACCCCAGATTCGATTCAGATTCAGGTCACTGGCGATGCTGCCATTGCTGCAGAACAGCATAAGACGACAAAAGACAGCATGGATTTGGTGACGAAAATCACGATTATTTTATTGCTTCTAATTCTACTACTCATTTACCGCACCCCTGTCGCTCCATTCCTACCTCTCTTTACCATTGGGGTCAGTTTGTTAATATCACGAGGCATCATTGGATACCTGACAATGGTTGGATTTAAAGTCTCGACGTTCACTGAGACCTTTCTCATTGCCGTGCTCTTTGGTGCGGGCACGGATTATTGCATGCTGATTATTTCTCGTTTTAAGGAGGAACTTTCGCATGGAGTCACCAAAAGTCAGGCTCTATTGAATTCGATGCCAAGCACGAGCGAAGCGATTATTTCAAGTGGTGGCACCGTCATCATTGGCTTCCTATTCATGATTTTTGCCCAATTTGGGTTATTCAATACGACTGGACCGAGTGTGGCAATCGGTGTAGCAATCACCATCTTGGCCGTCGTCACGCTAATTCCTGCTTTGATTGCAGTGCTTGGCAAATTCATCTTCTGGCCGATGAAAGATTTCTCGACACACAAAGACGAATTGCATGGTGGTTTCTGGTCAAAACTCGCGGCTTTTGTGACAGCACGCCCGATTCGATTCATCGTCATTTCCCTCATCTGCTTCCTCCCCTTTATCCTGTCTTCCCTTGGAATTCGAACCTCTTTCGATGCAATGAAAGATTTGCCTGCGGCAAGTTCCTCGATAAAAGGGTTTACAATTATGAGCAAACACTTTTCAGAAGGTGAACTCATGCCGGTGAGAATCACGATAAAGACAACTCAAAACATGTGGAATACGGCAAACCTTAAAATCATCGATACCCTCGCCGACAATCTTTTAAAAGTCGATTATGTGAATACCGTCCGTTCTGCGTCCCGTCCACTTGGCGAAAAAATCACCGAGACTTCTTTAGGAGAACAAATATCCCTTCTGTCAAACGGAATAAAAAAAGTGGATGATGGCTTTGCTCCAATCAGCAAAGGGTTAACAAAAATCAAAAAAAACATTGAAAAAATCGAATCGGGTATCCACACTGGCGCGAACTCTTTGACAGGTGAGATCTACAAGGGACTAAACGACCTTGGCCTTGGAACAACCCTAAGTGCCGATGCGCTTTCAAAAATTGATAAGGGCTCACTCTCTTCGATTGCAGGCATCAAAACAATCACAGCTAGCCTAAAAGAATTATCCGCCTCTACTGCACAAACCAAAGCTGGATACGACCAAATATTAACCGCCATCAAAAGTGCGGTTTCGTCCCTTGACAAACTCTTGGTTGCACAACCCGCACTGCAAACGAACCCTGATTTCCAAGCAGCTTACCAGACGCTCAAAGGGATTACACAAAACTTTGCACCATTGCAAACTGGTCTAGCAAAAATTTCTTCTGGAATCAAACAAACCGCAACCGGACTCAAACAAATCAGCGATGGGCTTTCCTCCGCCCAATCTGGCCTTTCTCAAACTGGGGATGGCCTCAACGATGTAACTTCCGGAATCATGAAAATGAAAAATGGTGTCAAACTCATCGGAGACAATTTCTCTGTGGCAGCAAACGGACTTGGCAAAATCGCGGATGCGATTCAGCCACTCAACAAGGGGGTCAACTCGATGAGTAGCGGACTACAGAAAATCATTGATGAAACCAGCAAGTATGGATCAACCGATGGTCTTGGAGATGCATTCTACCTGCCAAAAGATGTTTTTCAAAAATATCCGGAGTTTAAAAAGGCACTTGAAAATTATATTTCACCAAAAGGCGACGGAACCACATTAGATGTTGTTTTAGACGTGACGCCATACTCTACAAAAGCACTCGACTCGATTAAAAAAATCGAACAAACCATTGCCTTCACTTTAAAGGGGACTCCTCTATCAAAATCCGAGTTTGCCGTTTCTGGTGTCACCGCCGCTTACGATGAAATTCGCGACTTTATTTCTAGAGATATGTTTGTTGTCATTGTGTTCGTGTTGCTGGGCATCTTCCTCGTATTAGCGATTCTTTTGCGAAGCCTCATCGCACCGATTTATCTGTTGTTCACAATTATCCTTAGCTATATTTCTACGCTTGGCATTACTTATCTGGTCTTCTGCGTCATTCTTGGACAGGACGGCTTGCATTGGTCTGTTCAGTTCTTCTCCTTCTGCGTCCTTGTGGCACTCGGCGTCGACTACAATATCTTCCTCATGTCGCGCGTCAAAGAAGAATATGTTCCAGGGCAAATGAAACAGAGCATCACGCGCGCCCTCGCAACGACTGGCGGCATCATCACGTCCTGCGGACTCATCATGGCGGGCACGTTCGGTGCCATGTTAAGTTCTCCGCTGCGTCCAATGTTGCAGATTGGCTTCGCCGCTTGTATTGGATTAATTATTGATACGTTTATTATTCGGAGTCTAGTCGTACCTTCCATTGCCGTATTAGTTGGTGAAATGAACTGGTGGCCAGGCCGACGCGTCAAAGTAAAATCGTATAGCAGAAAAGACCCAAAAGATTTTGATGTCAATTAAATATGATCCACGATTTCTTGTAATCGTTCGATTTTTGTGCATTTTCCCGTTTCCTCATCGAGTTCCAGATAGACGCCGTTGAATTGTGTTCGCCCACGTGCGCATTCCATGCGAATCGGATAGTTATATAAAAAACGCTTAATAATGATATCTTTGTCTGTCCCAATCACGCCATCCGCAGGGCCTGTCATGCCTGCGTCTGTAATCATTCCCGTGCCTCGCGTCAAAATGCGCTCATCCGCGGTCTGCACATGCGTGTGGGTTCCGATTACAGCAGACGCTCTCCCGTCCACGTACCAGGCAAATGCGGCCTTCTCAGAGGTCGCTTCCGCATGGAAGTCAATCAGGGTGCATTTTGTCTCTTTTGCAATCTCATCCAGCATCTCATCCGCTGCGCGAAACGGACAGCTCGAGCCTGGCATATAGACATTTCCGAGGATGTTGATGATCCCAAGTTTCTTACCATTCTTTTCAAGGATGCCAAAACGTTGCCCTGGTACACCTGAGTATAGGTTTGCTGGAATGACAATGCGTTTTTCTTCCTCCACGAAGTTGAAAATCGACTGATTTGCCCACACATGATTCCCCATGGTCGCAAAGTCTACGCCGTGTTCCATGAGCTCCGTCAGTACGGGCCACGAAATCCCGCGCCCGCCCGCAGCATTCTCCAGATTCGCGACGCAAAAGTCTGGAGAAAGTGCGTTCTTTAGACGAGGAAAGGTTGCTTCAAACGCCTTTTTGCCTGGATTCCCGTATATGTCACCTACAAATATTACTTTTATCATGTGATTCAACTCCTGTCCGACATTATAGCAATAAAAAAACAGCCCTGCAATTGCAAGACTGTCTTTTATAGGATTTTTTGATTACTTTGCGAATTCAATTGTTCTCGTTTCACGAATTAGGTGCACTTTTATCTGTCCGGGATAATCCAGCTCCTCTTCGATCTTCTTCGCAATTTCACGCGCTTTGAGAACCATCTGGTCGTCGGAAATGTTCTCTGGTTTAATGATAATTCTGACTTCTCTACCCGCTTGGATGGCAAACGATTTCTCTACGCCCTCAAACGAATTTGCAATCTCTTCAAGCTTTTGAATGCGCTTGATGTAAGATTCCACTGTCTCTCTTCTTGCTCCTGGTCTTGAAGCCGAAATGGTATCAGCTGCTTGTACCAGTACCGCAATGATGGATGTCGGCTCCACTTCGCCATGGTGTGACATGATTGAGTTGATGACGATTTCATTTTCTTTGTATTTCTTCGCGATGTCTGCTCCAAGTTGAATGTGGGTGCCTTCCATTTCGAAGTCAACCGACTTTCCAATGTCATGAAGGAGCCCTGCACGTTTTGCAAGTTGAATATCAAGTCCGAGTTCTGCTGCCATCAGCGATGTCAGGTGTGCAACTTCTATAGAATGTTTTAAAACATTTTGTCCATAACTTGTTCTATATTTGAGCCTACCAAGCAATCTGATGATTTCAGGATTCAGTCCCAAAATGCCCATTTCGAAAGCAACACGATCGCCCTCTGTCTTCACAGAAAGTTCTACTTCCTTCTTGGATTTTTCAACCATTTCTTCGATTCTCGCTGGATGAATTCTTCCATCCAAAATGAGTTTCTCTACAGTCAGCTTTGCAATCTCTCTTCTTATTGGATCAAACCCTGACAGGATTACTGCTTCAGGCGTATCATCAATGATTAAATCAATTCCGGTCAACGTCTCAATCGCTCTGATATTTCTACCTTCGCGTCCGATAATGCGACCCTTCATCTCGTCATTTGGTAAGGCTACGACAGATACTGTAGATTCTGATACATGGTCAACCGCACATCTTTGGATGGCACCAACCACGATATCTCTTGCTTTACTATCAGCTTCTTCTTTTGTCCTTGCTTCAATGTTTTTGATAATCACTGCTGCTTCGTGCGTCACTTCTGTTTCAATGTTTTGCAATAGCTGTTCTTTGGCTTGCTCTCGTGATAATCCTGAGATTTTCTCGAGTTCTTCTAACTTTTTCTTGTGAATTTGCGAAATCGTTTCTTCCTTTTCCACAATTCCAGCAATCCGCTCTGCTAACGCGGCTTCTTTTTGTTCAATTCCCGCGATTTTCCGGTCCAACGTTTCGTCTTTTTGAACTAGGCGATTTTCGCTCTTCTGGATTTCGCTTCGTCTTTCTTTGAGTTCTCTTTCCAGTTCCACTCTGCTCCGATGAATCTCTTCCTTTGCTTCCAAAAGAAATTCACGTTTCTTCGCTTCGCCAACCTTCTGAGAATCTGCGATGATTTTTGTCTTTTCCACTTCAGCGCTTCCGATTTCAGCTTCAGCCACTTCTTTTCTATGCTGCACGCCTCTTTCAAACGCGGTTTTGCTCTTGTTGTTACCCAAAACAAACGCAATTGCAAACCCGATCGCCAAAGTAAAAACGCATAAAATCAGTGCATATAATAAATCCATACGTTTTCCACCTCCGATTATTTTATTTTCAAGGTACCGTTATCATTTTTGTTGCCTATATCTTTTCATCAATGCAAGCCGGACAGTCTGCATTCATCTGGATACAAGACCAATATAACTTTTCTAATAATACTATAAATATGCTATCCCGTCAAATAAAATTGAATTGAAACAATCGAAAACGTCAATCTCTTAACTCAGCAGAATAAAGTCAATCACATTTTGAATCGTCTTTGCATTAATTGAGCCATCCGCTTTGTCGTATGTTGCAATGAAATTGTCAAACGGCAGCAGCCCATTTTCAATATATTTTTCCACTTTCTTCTCGGCTTTTTCTCTATATTCGGTCACATGCATCATGCCAAAATGCTCCCAGTACATCAATTTTCCGCTTCTAGGACATAAAATGGTAAAGTCAGGATAGAATCTCTTGTCTCCCAATATCAATTCCGCTTCGTATCGAAATGGAATTTGATTCGCGTCCAACATCCCCGTAATGACAAGCTCCGACTTAGAACGAACACGCACACCAAAACGCGTATCGTGAATTAAATCCTTTTCATGAAGAGGGTTACTTCTGAAACTCTCTTTTTTCCATTGTTCAATTAGTTCTTCTTGATCGACCATCAATTCCTGCATCAGCCAAATCTCGTTCTCCTCAATCAAAGCCAAAATCGGCTGGTATTCCCGAATAAATTCCTTGAGCACTGGAATGTTATTTTTCAGAGTGCTGATGCATTTCTTTATGCCACGCTTTCTTTTTAATTGATTCAATAACTCCGATTCGTGGGGCTTTAAGATTCTTTGCAGTTGCCTGCCATTGCGATCTTTTATGCTGTAATAATAGTAAACTTTCCCTTTCGTTGTTTTTTTGCAAACACTTCCTTCTGGCATAAAATTCATCTCCTCTTGCATCAGCACAAGCATTGTTTGCTGAAATTCCAATTCCCTTCGCATCAAAGTCAAAATATAATCGTCCTGCACCTTCTTTTCTTGCATTTTAACACTCCTCCTCAAAACTACCTGCGTCGCTTCCAAATTTTGTAATTCCATCATAACATGCAATCCATATTTTGGGAATACCCTGCAAGAAATTAATTTTTCGACTCAAATAAGATAACTCGTTTCCAATAACTCAAATTCGCACTCAAATAAGCGAACAAAAGCCTAAAATTGGCTTCTTCCGACAGTTTCGTTGCCCCACAAAACTCAATTTCGATGAAAATCGAAAAAAAAAAATGAATAAACCGCTCCAAAATCCCATATAATGGATATCTCGGTTCGGTTTAT